>CAUPUB010000106.1:0-7127 GCA_963514535.1 uncultured Fretibacterium sp. | reverse complement strand
CCCGACCGGGGCGATCCGCGTGGAGGAGTACATGCGCCCCTCGCACCCCGACGTGTTCGCCGCCGGGGACTGTTGCGCGGTCTACAACAACGCCTCCCGCCAGCACGCCTACATCCCGCTGGCTACAAACGCCGTCCGCATGGGTACGCTGGCCGCGCGAAACCTCAAGGCCCCCACGACCAAGCACCGGGGCACTCAGGGGACGTCCGGCATCAAGATCTATGACTGGAACATCGCCAGCACCGGCCTGACCGAGCTGGTCGCCAAGGAGCTGGGGCTCGATTACGCAGTCTCCATCCTGAAGGACAACTACCGTCCGGAGTTCATGCCCACCACGGAGTCCTTCTACCTCAAGCTGGTCTACGAGCGGAGGACGCTGCGCATCCTGGGCGCGCAGGTCCGGTCGAAGGAGGACCTCACCCAGTCGATCAACACGCTGTCCGTCTGCATCCAGAACGGGATGACGGTGGAGGACCTGGCCTTCGTGGACTTCTTCTTCCAGCCGCACTACAACAAGCCGTGGAACTACCTGAACTCGGTAGCGCTCCAGGCCCTGCCCCCGGTGTAGGGAGGGGAGCCGGAGGGGAGAAAGCCGAAAAAGCGGGATTTCTCTCCCAGGGAGCAGGACCATTCAAAACGGTCCTGCTCTTGGTGTAGAATGAAATTGGTGTAGAATGAAAGCGCCCTCGTTTTTGGAGGGCGCTTTTCCATATCCGCTCCCGACCCGTTTCGAGGAGGTATTGCGGGGGAAAGCGCGAAGGGGAAGCTCGATAAGGGAAGCTCAATAGAGAAAATTCGACGAGAAGGATGATCGAGAAGGATGATCGAAAGCATGGCAAAAAAGACGACTTTTCTCCTGGCGGTGCTCCTGTGCGCCGCGTTGGTCCCGCCGGCTCTGGCCGCCTCACACGTCCCGGGCGAGGCGCTGGTGCTCTTCAAAAGGGCGCCCGGCGCGGCGGTGACGGCGGCCTCCGTGGAGCGCGGGGCGGAATCGTTCCGGCTGGCGTCGCTGGCGGCGGCCTCCGGGGCCCGCGTGGCCCAGGCCTACGGGTCCCTGTCCGAGGCCGGTGACGGCGTCTTCGCTCTGGTCCGATCCGAGACCAGGACGGCGGAACAGCTGGTGGAGGATCTGAGGGCGAGAGCCGACGTGCTCGCGGCATCTCCAAACCGCATCTCCCGTGTCATGCGGGAGCCCAACGATCCCCGGTATGTCTCGGGAGAGCTTTGGGGGCTCTCAGCCATCCACGCCCCCGAGGCGTGGGACGCCACGACGGGTAGCAGCAGTACGGACGTGTACGTCGCGGTGGCGGATACGGGAATTTACGCCGCTCACGAGGACCTCCAGCCGAGCCTGGATACGAGGTCCAGTCGGAACTTTGCGCGGGCGGAGGGCGTGGCAGCCAACTCCTCGGACTATATCGACGTCCACGGACACGGGACGCACGTGGCGGGGACGATCGGGGCCGTGGGGAACAACGGCCTGGGCGTTGCGGGGGTGAGCTGGACGACGCGGCTGATCGTGCTGCGGATCATGGGCGCGGACGGGTCCGGGCCGGACTCCTGGACCGTGGAGGCTCTCAACTACCTGGTCTCCCTCCTTCGTACAGATCCGCAGATGAAGGTTGCCGCGCTCAACCTCTCCCTGGGAGGGTACGAGAGCACAGCTCCGGGCAAGGTCCAGTCGAGTGTCTATTGGCGTGCCTACAAGGTTCTGGACGACCTGGACCGGACGGTGATCGTCGTCGCGGCGGGAAACGAGGGGCTGGAGGTTGGCAGGCCCGCACCCTACGACGACCCCAGAGATCCCTCCGCTCCCGTGTTCAGGAGGGGAGAATACTGCTATCCCGCGTCCTTCACCGGGCTGAAGAACATGATCGTCGTCGGGGCGGCGGCATCCAACGGCGGTGCGGCGTCCTTCTCGAACTGGAGCCCGATGGCCGTCTCGCTTGTGGCGCCGGGCGTGCGCATCCTCAGCACGGTCTTTCCAGATGCCAACAACGGAGACAAACCCTTCGGAACCTGGTATGGAGAGATGTCCGGCACGTCCATGGCGGCCCCGCACGTCGCCGGCGCCGCGGCGCTTCTGGCGAGCCGCTACCCGAACGCCACGGCGTCTCAGATAAAGGATGCCCTGTTGAGGGGAGCGGACGGCAGTCGGAACCCAGTGGCGACGGCGCGGACGAATAGGGGGGGCGCGAGGCTTTCCCAGTACGGCTACCTGGACGTGAAAAAAGCGCTGGATATCCTGGAGGCGACGAGCACCGATCTGGGGCCCAAGCCGCAGCCCGATCTGCCGAACCCCGTTCCCCCCTCCCGGAGCCGAGCTCGGAAGTCCGGCGGAGGCTGCGACGCGGTAGGGGGCGGAGCTTTGACCGTTTTGGCGCTTTCGGTGCTGCTGCGCCGCAAAGTGTAGAGTCAGACTGTAGAGTATGGAAGGAGGCAAAGTGATGGAGAGAATCAGGCTTGTAGTTTTTCTGTTGTCCGTGTTGCTGACGGTCTGTCCCGCCGCCTTTGCGGATGCTCCTGCGGCGCCGGGCGAGGCGCTGGTCGTGCTTAAAAATGGACTGGCGGAGCCCCTGACCGAGGAGGCTCTCTCAAGTGTGGAGGGCCGAATTTACGTGGCGGAGGTCGCCCACAGCGTGGGTGCGCGTGTTGTGAACGTCTATGAGAGCCTCTCCGCCGCGGGAGGAACGATCTTCGCCCTTTTCGCCTCCGATAGGCAGACAACGGAGCAGCTGGTCGAGGCGCTGGGGAAGCGGCCCGAGGTGCTGGCCGTCTCGCCCAACCATGAAGTGCGCATGATGGGGAAGCCGAAGGGGAGCGGGGCGGTCTCCGCGGATAAGAAGGAGCCGAAGCCCCGGACAAAGAAGCAGGAGGCTCCTGCGAAGCCGAAGCCAAAGAAATAGGGGATCGGGGGGCATTTTCGCGAGAGTGGTATGAAGGCGAAGCGGCGCCGGCCGATGGGCCGACGCCGCTTTCATACTCCGAAGACCCTGGTGCGCTCGGTTCCGGAGACCTTGGCGTTCTCGCCCTTGACGCGCCCGCCGGGGCTCAGTACTTCGCGTTATGGTTCTTCCCCACGCCAAAAAGCTGGAGGGTGGAGTTCATGAGCTCCTCCTGGGTGCGGATGAGAAAGGCACCCATAGCCATCTGGACCTTTGCCTGGCTGAGCTCGACGGACGACTTCGCGATGCCCATGATGTCCAGGCTGCCCGAGCTCACGGACTCGGCCACCGCCGCGGCCCGGTTGACGGAGTCCTGCATCATGGCGGCCCCGGCCTGTCCCAACCTGTCAAAACTGTTGATATTCACGGAATATCCCTCCCTGCTGTGAAACGACATCCCGGACGCGCCGGTTCGAGGGAATTTTACCAGATGTCCCCACTTCCCACAATAAAAAGATGCCCCCTGTGGCCTACGTAGGGGGGGATCTTCGGTATAATGGACCTGTGGAATATTCTGGAAACGAAAGGATGATGACTTATGCTGGAGCTTTTGGAACGGCGCAGGAGCATTCGCAGGTTTACGGGCGGTGTCTTGAGCGATTCGCAGATCAAGGCGCTGGTCTGCGCGGGGCTCCTGGCCCCGTCCGCAAAGAACAGAAAGCCCGTGGAGCTTTTCTTCGTCCAGGACCGGGCGATGGTTGCACGGCTTGCGGACTGCCGCGACGCGGGCGGGGATGCCTTGAGGACGGCCGCTCTGGCGGTTGCCGTGACGGCTGACTCCACTGTCAGCGACGTCTGGGAGGAGGACGCCTCCATCGCCGCCACGCAGATTTTTCTCGAGGCGGAGGCCCTGGGCCTGGGATGCTGCTGGGTCCAGGTCCGTAGGCGCCCCTGCGGGGAGGGGATGGCCGAGGACGCGGTGAGGCGGATGCTGGACATCCCCGAGAGCCTCTCCGTCCTGTGCCTTCTGGCCATTGGCTTCAAGGACGAGACGAAGGAAAACTACGACCTCTCGAAGCTGGACCAATCGAAGGTGCATTATCGCTGAGACGGCGGCTGTCTCGAAATACTCGAAATATCCGGAGCTGGATTCCTGGACGTGAGAAAGGAGAGTTTGTTATGCCGAAGAAGAAGGGGCGCCTGGAGTTTCTGGAGATGAAGAAGAACGGGGAGAAGGTGACGTGGGTCACGGCCTACGACTTCCCGACGGCGATGTTCGCGGAGGCGGCGGGCCTGGACATGATCCTGGTCGGCGACTCCCTGGGTATGGTGGTGCTGGGTTACCAGGGCACGATCCCTGTGACGATGGAGGACTGCATCAGCCACTGCAGGGCTGTTCGCCGGGGTGCGCCGAACACCTTCGTGATGGGGGACATGCCGTTCGGATCGTACCAGGTCTCGGACGAGCAGGCCGTGGAGAACGCGGTGCGCTTCTTTAAGGAGGCGGATGTCGATGCTGTCAAGCTGGAGGGCGGAGTGCGCGTGGAGAGCCGCATCAAGGCCATCGCGGACAGCGGGGTGCTGGTGTGCGGACACATTGGCCTGACGCCGCAGAGCTCCGGACCGATGGGTGGGTTCAAGGCACAGGGCGTGACGCCGGATTCGGCCCGCTACGTGATCGAGGACGCGCTGGCGGTGGAGCGAGCTGGGGCCTACGCGCTCCTGGTGGAGGGCATCCCGCCGGAGCTGACGGAGTTCATCACGAAACGTCTCTCTATCCCGGTGTATTCCATTGGAGCGGGGTGGCCGTGCGATGGGCAGCTGATCATCTGCGGGGACATGCTGGGTCAGTTCCAGGCGTTCACGCCGAAGTTCGTGAAGAAATACGCGAACATCGCGGAGGTGATCACGAACGCGTTCAAGGCCTACGCGGAGGATGTGAGGACAGGTAAGTTCCCGAACGACGATTACGTGTACCACATACGCAAGGGCTGCGAGGCGGAGTACGCCGCTATGCTCAAGGAGTACGAGAAGAAGTGAGGAAAATGGAGGGTGTGGGGGATGCTCTTGCCCCACACCCTCCGCTTTCGGAGCTTTTCCCCCAGGGCGCGATGCTTCGCGCCCTGTAAATTTTAGTAAAGGTTAGCTTTGATTTAAATCTTTAAGCGCTTTTTTGTGCCCTCGGAACACCGCATAGTCGCTGTCCAGCGGGTTGGCCAGGACATGAACGGCGGGGCTGGGCTAATACCAAGTCGCGTTTAGTGTGGATTGCCTCCCCTTGCAGGGGAGGCAAAGACCACGTTACATCTTTGTTAAGAGCGAATTTGTATCATCTTCAAGGTTAAGGCGGTCCTGCCCCTCAAACCGCTGGGATGACGGGGCTTATGCCGCCTCCTTTTCTATGCTAAAATGAAGGCGAAGATAAGATGAAGTCGAAAATGGAGGCGGAATATTCCGGCGAATCGAGGTGACGGACGTGGACAAGAAACTCCAGCCCCTTCCTATTGGGGTACAGAGCTTCGAGATGCTGCGCCGAGACGGCCTTGTTTATGTCGATAAGACCGCTCGATTGCAGGAGCTGATTCTAAACGTGAGACGGTGTTTTCTGTCTCGTCCGCGCCGGTTCGGCAAGTCGCTAACCCTTTCGACGCTTGACGCGATGTTCCGTGGCAAGACCGAGCTCTTCAAGGGGCTGGCCGCCGAGGCGTGGGTGGCAGAGCAGCACCCCGCGCCGGTGCTTCGTCTGGACATGAGTGCCATGGATGCGGATGACGTCCCGCTGCTCAAGCAATCCTTAGAAGACGCACTGAGTCGGTCAGCCGCGAGTTTCGAGATTGAGCTTACCAGCAGAACCCTCGGGGGAAAGCTCCAGGATCTCATCATCGGTTTGTTCCGGTTGGGCGGTCCTGTCGTGGTGTTGATCGACGAATACGACAAGCCAATCCTGGACAGGATCGGGGATTTGGAGGCGGCGGAGGCCATGCGCATGGTGCTCCGCGGTTTTTATGCAGTGCTGAAGAGCTGCGACGAATCCCTTCGCTTTGTGATGCTGACGGGCATTTCCAGGTTTAGCAAGATGGGGCTCTTCTCGGCGATGAACAACCTTCGGGATATCTCTATGAGCGAGGGCTTCGGCGATATTGTAGGTTATACGCAGGTAGAGCTGGAGGACAGCTTCTCCGAATGGATTCTTGCCGCGGCCGGCAGGATGAACATGGCGCAACCTGAGCTGCTGGAGCAGGTGAAAGCGTATTACGACGGTTTTTGCTTCGATGGCACGACGCGGCTCTATAATCCCTTTTCCATCCTTAATTTTCTCTCGAACGGTCGTTTTTCCAACTACTGGTACACCTCCGGTTCTCCCTCCTTCATCGTCCGCTATATGCAAAATCACGGGATCGAGGATCCGGAGGCGTATCGACACCGAGTCGTCAACGCAGATTTTGCGGATAACCAGGAGATCGAGCGGGCGAAACCGGAGAGTTTTCTTTTTCAAAGTGGCTACCTGACGATCGAAAGTCTGGAAGGGCAGGCGCTCACCTTGGACTACCCCAACCGCGAGGTTCTGGACTCCCTGTCGCGGATGTACCTGGAGAACGTGTATCGCGTGGAAGGGTACGTCTCCATTGGCACGGAGCTCTGGAAGGCTTTGAAGGACGGGGATATCGAGGAAGTGATGAGGCTGTACAATACCGCGCTTGCCGGGATCCCGTATCAGGATTTTACCCGGCGGGACGAATCGTTGTACCGTTCGCTGTTCTTGATGCTTCTGCGCGGCGCGGGCGTCACCGCGGGTGGGGAGATCCCGACGAACCGGGGACGGAGTGATGTGGTTGCACTGTTCCATGACCGCGTGGTGGTGTTGGAGTTCAAGCTGGCGCGGAGCGCGGGGGAGGTCGCCCGGCTCCGCGGAGAGGGAGAAAAGCAGATCGAGGAGAAGGGGTACGCGAAGCCCTATGACGCGGAGGGCCGAGCTGTGACGGCCCGCGTCATCGTCGTGGACGCGAAGAAGCACGAGGCTGTCCTCTGACGCGGCGTATATCCTATCTGGTCAGGCTGGTCAGGGATTCTTCGCGCGGACACATCAGGCGTCGCTGCGCGGCGCTTCCGGGGGGCGATTGCCCTGGGCGCCTCCGAAGGCCCGTTCGACGAACGGACGCACCAGATCGATGGGGATGGGGAAGAAGGTGGTCGAGCTCTTCTCGGCGCCGATCTCCCGGATGGTCTGGAGGTAGCGGAGCT
>CAUPUB010000105.1:0-7426 GCA_963514535.1 uncultured Fretibacterium sp. | reverse complement strand
GCCGCCCTGCTCCTCTGCATCCTGCCCTTCCCGCCCGCCGCGGCGGCGCATGAGGCGCGGGTCGTCATCGAGTACGGGTACTCCGACGCACGGGATTTCCATGAGGGACTGGCCGCCGTCAAGTCGAACGACGCGTGGGGCTATATCGACAACCTCGGCCGTGTCGTCGTCCCCTTCGTCCACCGTATCCCGGAGGCGGGGGATTTCTCGGAGGGCCTGGCCTTCGTCGGGGACCGTTTCATCGACACGGACGGCAGGGTCGCCCTGGATGGAAAGACCTTCGAGGATGCTAAACCCTTCTCCCAGGGGCTGGCCGCCGTGCAGAGCGGAGGACGGTGGGGCTACATCGACCTGACGGGCAAGTTCGTCATCGCCCCCTCCTATGAGGCGGCGGGCTCCTTCTCCCAGGGGCTGGCGCCGGTGCGGACGGGCGGACTCTGGGGCTATATCGACGCGGGCGGGCGCTTGAAGATCCCCGCACAGTTCCTCAAGGGCGCCCCCTTCAGCGAGGGGCGCGCCGCGGTGGAGACCCGGGGCCTGTACGGCTACATCGACCTCTCGGGGAGGGACCTCGTCAAGGCCTCCTTCGACGAGGCGGGGCCCTTCGGGAACGGACTGGCCCCCGTAAAGGACGCCTCGAACTACCGGGCGTGGGGCTACGTAGATGTGCAGGGCAAAACCGTCATCCCCCATCGCTACAACGCTGCGCGCGCCTTCCGAGAGGGGCTTGCCCCCGTCGCGACCGACTCCCGGTGGGGCTACATCGACGTGCTGGGTCGGATGGTCCTGGACGCGCTGTACGACGAGGCCCGCCCGTTCCACGAGGGGCTGGCCGCCGTGCGGCAGGAGGACAGATGGGGGTACATCCGCGTGCGGTAGCTTTCAAAGGACGAAAAAGCTTGACGAAGGAGGGCGCCCCGCTATAATTTACTAAGATGTAAATTAGTAAATTGTAAATAAGCAAGGTGTATCGTCATGTTTGTCGGCAGAAAATCGGAGTTGAAAAAGCTGGAGGCGCTTTACGGAGTTCTTCTCCCAAGAGGCGGCCCCTTTCGAGTCGTGATGCTCTCCAAGCTTTAACGCCTTCCGTGACGGTCCGCCGGCCGGCCGATGCATCTCCGTCAGGGGCTATTTTCCTCCAGACTAACCGCGAACGCTGCCTCCAGCACGCCCCCCCCGACCGAGAGCGCCTTGTCGGATATGGAAAAACAATGGGAGCGCACCGCGCGGGGGTCGACATCCCCGATCTTCATGCCCTCTTTCACGGGGACCGTCGGATGGATCAGGCCGCGCACCACCCCACGAATCCTCGCGACGACCGGCCTGCCGTCCACGATCCCCAGGACCTGCCCGGCCTCGACGAGGTCGCCTATCTCGGACCGGGGCTCCAGGAAGCCATCGCCCGGGGACCGGACCAGGCGGTCCGTCGTCGCCCCGCCTATTTCACCCGGAACTCCCGTATCCGGGGCTGCCTCCCCATCCAGGATCACCCGGCCCAGGTCGTGCCCCCTCAGGGTCTCCACCACCGCATGGACGTCCCGTGGAGCACGGAACCCCGGCCCCAGCCCGACGACGCGAGGCGCCATGTCGCGCCGCGTTCCGCAGTTGCGTTTCGCGATGATGGCGTCGACCAGCAGATCGGGCACGAGTCCACTCAGGCAATCGCACTGCGGGTCCACCAGCACCCCCACCGTCCCGTCGCCTGGAAGCTCACGGGCCGACGCGATGCGGCGCGCCTCCATGCCGTCGACGACGTGGCTGCCGTCGAATATCGCCTGGGCCACGGAGACCGGCCGGCGAATCACCATGGGCCGGGCCGTCTCCAGGACCAGCAGCCTGAAGCCCGTCCGCCACAGCCTGTAGATCACCCCAGTGGCCAGGTCGCCCCCGCCGCGGACTATCGCCAAGGGCATCGCGCCCACCCCCCTCGCATCGCGTGCACGCCGGACACAAAAATAGAGACCATGAGAACGTGCCGAAAAAACCCGCCGCAGGACGAGCGCAAACGCAGCAATCTCCACTGGATATAGATTATACATCGGGAGTGACGCTGTTGGGACCGCCGCGTTTTTCCGAAAAAAATACCTTCCCCTTTGCACCAGTCGCTCTATAATGTACAATGCAACTGGGAATTGAACGTCTTTGACAATGAGGAGGATACGCGACACATGGACTGGGTAAAGGCTTCGGCTACGACCGTCGTCTGCGAGGAAAAGGGCACGACTTTGCGGGATGTGGTCCAGGGGATCATGGACGGGGCGGAAACCCCGGAGGACATCATGGAGATGCTGGACCTCACGAACACGGACAAGGGAGCGGACCAGATTCCGGCGATCCTGGACGTCTTCGTCCCCGTGGTCAACGCCTGGAGGAGCGGCGGTTGCGGGGGCGGGTGTGCGGGCTGCAGCGGAGGATGCTGCGGCGAATAAAGGCGGGTGTATTTTCCGCCAGAGGTCGGCAGAGGGGCATCTTCGCCCCCATCGAGGACAAGCCGACAGGGAACGGTACGAAAACGAGGAGGGGTACTCGATGGAACGAACTGGAGTTATCACGATGGCGGGCAACGCGCTGACCCTTGTGGGGCCTGCGCTGAAGGCGGGGGACAAGGCTCCCGACTTTACGGTTCTGGACGAGTCGCTCGCCCCCAAAACGCTCAAGGACTTCAAGGGCAAGATCAAGGTCATATCCGTGACGCCCTCGCTGGATACCCCAGTCTGCGATCTGCAGCTTCATTGGTTCAACGAGGATGCGGCGAAACAGCCGGAGAAGGTTGTCGTGATCAACCTCAGCATGGACCTGCCCTTCGCGGTCAAGCGATTCTGCGCCACGGCGGGGATCGAGAACGTCATGGCGCTCTCCGACCATCGGGACGCCTCCTTCGGGACGGCCTACGGCGTGCTGATCAAGGAGCTTCGCCTTCTGGCGCGCTCCATCTTCATCATCGACAAGGACGACGTGATCCGCTACGTCCGTATCGTGCCCGAGCAGACGAACGAGCCGGACTACGAGGACGCGATCAAGGCCCTGGATTCCCTGCTTTAGGAACTCAGGAACAATCTTTCATTGCCGCGGCGAGGCGGGTCCCTGTGGGGCCCGCCTCGTTCGTTCAAGACAAGTTAAACCAATTCGCGTCTCAACGATCACCGGCTTTCACCCGGTGGCCGTTGAGTGGCAGCGAATAGGCAAACGGTCCATTTTTAAAAAAAATTTCCTCTACCTGTTGCTTGTACCTTACTCTCGCTTGCACTTCCTGCAATTTTGGGGCGGGGAAACAGGCTTGCGTTTTTTCAAAAATATATTTAAAATATATCCAGAAGTATTTGAAAATCCCTGGTGTAAGTGAAATTTTTGGGATTCGGACAAGACAAAGGCACCCTGACGATCGTGCTCAAAGACGGTGTCCCTTCACGTTGGAACAATGTGTCTCAAATGTCGGCATGGGCCTTTGAGGGGGGAGTCAAAGCGATGAAGAAAGTCTGTTTACGCTACCTTTCTCAAGAAGATATCCTTGCACTGGAGCTGTCTTATGAGAGAATCCTGTCGGCGGTAGAAGCGGTTTTAAGGGCTCATGGCAAAGGACAGGCTCAGATGCCTCCCAAACCAGCTGTCTTCCCAAGAAAGGGCAGATACAGTTATTTTCATGCCATGCCGGCCTATGTGGCCTCCTCCGACCTCTGCGGGATCAAATGGCTGGGAAGGGCTTCCCATAATCCTAAACTTTATGGTCTTCCCCAATTCACGGGGCTTCTGGTGCTCAACGATCCGGAGACAGGAGTTCCGATCGCTGTAATGGATTGCCGTTGGATCACCGCCGTCCGCACTGCGGCAGTCTCCGTAATCACCGCCTTGTGTTGCGCTAACTCCGGACCCAAAACTTTGGGAATCGTCGGGACGGGGCTCCAAGGACGTTTTCATGCTCTGATGATGGTCCGAGCCTTTCCGACTCTGGACACCCTCTATGTGAGCAACCGCTCCTCGGCGGGGCTTGAAGCCTTCCTTTCGGATGTAGGACCCCGGCTTCAAGTTCGTCTGGTTCCTGCGATTCCGGAAGAGTTGGTCAGAAATTCGGATATTGTGGTCTCGGCGGGGGTGCGTGAGCTGACCTACCATCTCGACTGGATCGCTCCGGGGACCTTGTGTATAGGCCTTGACTTGGCCAGGGCCTGGAGTCCCGAGGTCCTCTCTGGTGTCGACAAAACCTTTGTCGACGACGCTCAACAATTTTGGGATCGATATCGTACGGAGCCCGAGGCCTTCAGCGCAAGGCCTGAGGTTACGGGAGAGCTGAGTCATGTCCTTATGGGCATCATCCCCGGACGGGATTCCGAGGATGATCGTATCCTGTCCTTGAATGTCGGTATGGCGATTTGCGATCTGGCCCTTGGCGACCTGATCTATAGAGAGGCGGAGAAGCGAAATATCGGCGTCCTTCTCCCTCTGATGGAGAAGGATGATCTTCTTCCGCCCCTTTGCCCTTAGGGGCTGGGCAAAACGCTCCTGTCGCTGACTCCTGGTCCAGCGTACCGGGAGCGTCCTTTAAGCAGGGGGCATCGCCCCATTGGGTGTTGCGCGCCAAGGGGAGCCCGGAGAGGAAACCTGGAAAAATGTGAACTCGGAGAGGGGGCGTTGTGGTGCGTATCGGTCTTTTGGGCTTGGGAAGAATGGGGCTGCCGATTGCTCGGCGTCTGCTCCAGGCGGGCTATGATCTCAAGACATGCGTGCATCGTAATCTCGTCCCGGGAGGGGAGATCAAAGCTTTGGGGGGAGGCTTGTGCCGATACCCCGAGGATGTGGCCGCTGGATCGGACGTGTTGCTCTCCCTGCTTCCCGACGACACAGTGATCCATGCGGTGCTGTTGCACCCGAAACTTTTGGCCTCCCTGAATCCCGGATCTATTTTGGTCGAGATGTCGACCGGATCCCCTGAGGGTGTGAGGCGGGTTGCATCCGAGTGGTCGATGAGGGGATGCGAGGTTTTCGATGCCCCCGTGAGTGGTGGAATTAAGGGGGCCGAGGAGGGGACCCTGACGCTTATCGGCGGAGGAGAGGCAGGGGTTTTGGAGAGGCTGCGCCCCCTCCTGGGGGTATTTTCGCGCAGGGTGTTTCATGTGGGGCCCGTCGGGGCCGGAAAAGCGGTCAAGGCCGTCAATCAATTTCTCGTTGCGGTCAATACCCTGGCTGTTTCCGAGGCTCTGCGTCTGGCACGGCATCTTGAGCTCGACCTTGAGCGCGTGTTTGAGGTGATCTCCGCGAGCAGCGGCATGTCCGCGATGTTTGCGGCTAAATTCAAAAAGATGGTCCAGGGAGATTTCTCGCCCTCCTTTACCCTGGCCTTGATGAAAAAGGATTTGAGAATCGCCCTGGATGAGGGCGAAAACCAACCCCTTCCTCTGGGGCGGTTCGCCCAGAAACTTTATCTCGAATTAGTCGAGGCCCTGGATATGAGGGATTTTTCCGTGGTGTCCACGTTGTTCTCGGACGGTGGGGCAGAGAGACGTTGAAGGATTAACGCTCGGATCCAGTCATCGCAATCACGATTTTTGAATATTTTTTCGGAAGCCCGGCTTGACTTTCTTGAATTTTCTAAGGAAGCCATTATCAGGATGAAGGAGAGTGAGGATTATGAACAGACGCGAACGGATAGCAGCCGCTTTGGTTGGTAAGGAGACGGATCGACTGCCCTTCAGCCTTTGGAGGCATTTCCCCAATCTGGACCATCATCCGAGAAAATTGGCGGAGCTTTCTCTGGAGTACCAAAGAAAGTACGATCTGGATTTTATCAAGTTCACCCCCTATGGCATGTTGGCCACGATCGATTGGGGGGTCAAACTGAAATTCTTCCCGGGCTTCGATCAGGCTACCGTGGCTGCTGAGCCTGCGATTCGTTCTGAGGATGACTGGCTGAATCTGGAACCCTACACCGGGACGGATGGGGAGTATCTCCACGCTCTTGAGGCTCTGCGTATCCTTATGCTTGAGGTCCCCAAGGATGTTCCCGTGGTGCAAACGGCCTTCAGTCCTCTGACCAACGCCATGAAAATGGCCGGGGAGGAGGCATTGCTCTCGTATATGCGAGAGGCTCCGGAGAAGCTCGAGAAGGGGTTGGAAGTGATTGCCGAGACGACGGCAGGCTATTTGAAAGAGAGTGTGCGACGTGGTGCGGAAGGGGTTTTCTTTTCGACCCAGATGTCCTGCTACAGCAAGCTGACGGTGGAGGAACACCAGCGCTTTGTCAAAAAATATGACCTCCGGATTTTGGAGGCGCTGGGAAAAGACGCATGGTTCAATATACTTCATCTTCATGGTGCGGACGTGATGTTCAAGGAAAGCCTGGATTATCCTGTCACAGCCTTTAATTGGCACGATCAGGACGACGGTCCGTCCTTTGAGGAGGCCCGTAGGCTGACGAATAAATGTTTGGTGGGAGGGCTCAGCCATCTCAAAGTTCTTTTGGAGAAGAATGCGGAGGAAAAAATTGCACGCGCAATCAAGGATGCCTGGGGCTGTGGGAAGATGCCGGGTGTGATTTTAGGACCGGGCTGCGTGGTGGACCCTGGGACCCCTGAGCATTATCTTTGCCATATCCGCGACTGCGTTTACGCAACGGGGGCCAAACACTGAGTCTCAACGAAGAGATCTCTGGAGGCCTATTCCAGTGTTCTTTTTGTGGACGTTTTTGAAGGCCCCGGTCAGGTCGGCTTTGTTCCGTTTCCGGCGGCGAACCATGAGGCCGGATATCTTTAGCGCGACGAGAGGAGGCTGAGAACGGATTTCTGGTGCATAAGAAATTTTTAAACTGGAGCGAGAGGGCACAACACGAGAACTTGAGAGCTGGGAGGAAAATAATGATGCGGAAAAACATGATGATTCTAGCGCTTCTTTTTTCCCTGATCGTGTGGGAAACACCGGTATGTGCGAAGACCTACAACCTTCGACTGGCCACGGTCGTCAATGCGCCCCATGTGTGGCATGATGCGGCGAATTATCTTGCAAGCGAGATGGAGGCCCGCACGAACGGAGCGGTCAAGATCAAGATTTTTGGTGGGTCCCAGCTTGGAACGGACTTGACGACCTTCGACGAAATGCGCATGGGGACCATCGACTTTGTGATCGGAGGGGCCACGACGCTGGTGAACCTGGTCCCCGAATACGGCGTGTTCAATATGCCTTATTTCTATGCCGACATGAATCAGTTCAAGAGGGTATTCGATCCCAAGAGCGAGTTCGTGGCAAAGTATAAAGAAATTTTCAAGCAGAAGAAGCTGGGCGTCAAACTGCTCGCTTTGGGCGGCGGGGGGACGCGTCTTTTTGCGGACAATCTGAAACCGGTCAAGACCCCTGGAGACATCAAGGGGATGAAGATGCGCGTGCCGAACAACCCCGAGGACACGCAGACGTGGACGGCACTGGGAGCGCTGATCACGGC
>CAUPUB010000104.1:0-7574 GCA_963514535.1 uncultured Fretibacterium sp. | reverse complement strand
GTCCTTAAAAAAGGCGTTGATCTCATCGGGAAGCCAATCCTTGAGCAGCTTCCATTTCGGCCTGCCGATGCCCCGCCTCTTCAATTGAATCTTGAGCCATTCCCGTTCCAGGACTTCCGGATTCTTTTTCCCCTGTCCCATGATAAAAAGGTCCAGGGGGGTCAGCGTCCGCTCCACAATCAGCCCCACCCGGCCAAGCTGCGCTGTCCAGGAGACGCCCTTCCCGTTTTCCTCGTTTCCCCTGTGGGAATCCGAGGATGTGCCGAAGCCGGAGGATACCCGGGAGGGCCCGTCCGCATTCATGCTTTGCTTTGTGAAAAACTCCCGAAGGAGCCATGGGGCCGTTGCCTCCGGGAAATCGGCCCCCATCTGCGAGCGGAGGCAGTCGAGTATGTTCTGGAATTTTCGTCGGAATTGCTCCCGCTGTGAAAGATGATAGCCAACCCTGTCTGCGGCCCAGACGATGCGCCCGCCGCACCACAGCCAGATGGGCTGGACCCGGATGGAAGGACGGGCCTCTTCTTCGTGGTACGACAGCTCGCTGTCCAGGTCGTAGTCCGGCGCCTCGTCCTCCTCGTCGTCGGAAGCGTCGTTGACCTCCACGTCCAGTTCCTCCTCGAAGCGTTCCTCGTCCGGTTCCGTGTCGTCATGGATAAATCCCCTCCCGGTGCGAAAGGCGATGTTTTGCTGGACGGCCCGGTTCCCGGCGGTCTGCCGGGGCGTCGCCCCCACGATCTGTCGAGTCATCGATCCGATCCTCCCCAAAGCAGTCTGCTCTTGATGGCCTTGAAATCGTCGGTAAAGGACGTATCATCCTCCTTAAAAAACAGAAGGGGCTCGATACGTTCATGTGCCAGGGCGGACAGATAGCGTCCCTCGCTGTACGAGGCCTCCCCGTCGAGCCCCCGCGTCTGGCTCTGCCTCAGGGCCAGTTCATAATGGATCAACGCCTGCGGAAGTTCTTCGAAGGCCCTGCTATCGTCCTTCTCGAGCGCAAGGATGCCGAGCAGTTTCCTCAAGCGCTCTTTCACGTCGTGCGTTTTGGGCTCCCTGATGAAGTGCTCTCTCAGGCCGGTGATTTTGTCCTCCTGGGTGCCTCCGCCGACATCATGGAAGCGTTTCATCGCCAGCTGGGTCCCCCGTTCCCCTATCGCCTGAGCGGCCGTGAGGCCGACGAAAGCGCCGGTCTTGACGGGGCGGGGGATATCCAGAGGTTTTTGAGACAGGTCTGCGCCGCAGCAGCGCGCACAGACCCCCTCGTCCAGGGGGCAGCCGCAGAAAAGGGGGGAACGCAAAACCAGCCGGTTCTTGTTTCCCAGAAGATGCTCCTTGAGCTCTCCGTCGGAGAGGGCCAGGCCCTCCCTCCAAAAGGCGAGGACGGCCTTGAGGTCGTCCTTACCGAGGGAACGCCCTGCCCCTCCTGCAAGCGTGCGCCCCCAGGCCGCTCTCTCCAGGTCTCGTTCGATCCGGCCCAGGGTCGGCAGGGTAAAGGTCTCTCCGTCAAGCGACAGGGTCAGGCGTTCTTTTTTCTCCATTCTGGAGTATCCCACCTCCAGGCCTTTCGCCGTCCCGCAGTCCTCGGACTGGACCTGGAGTTCAAACAGCCCCTCGGCGAACTGGCGCGACAGATACCCGGCCTCGGCGACGGCCAGCTTTTTCTGTGCCATGGAGTCCCGCGAGGGGTAACTGTAGAGGAACATCTCGTCCTCCGTCAGGCCCCTCCAGAAACTTCCCCGGATGTAGGGCTTTTCCGAAGCTTCCTCGAATTTATCGATCTCGCCGATGGCCCACGTCATGTGGCGCACGTCGCGAACCTTCCCCTTGGCCCCGGATGCCACCATCCGGGCAAGCCCCAGACCGGGGTGCTCCCTGAAGAAAGCCTCTATGGCCGACTCGGCATCCTTTTCCTCTTCTTTCTTCTTACAGGGCAAAAGTTTATCGAGATGGGTGGACAGACGCTCGAACTCCAGGGGGGAAAGGGTCGCCGCCCCGGTCGATGCGCCGCATACGGCGTGCTGCAACTTCCCGAGCAGGGAGCTGCGGCCTGGAAAGGGCTGGGAGGCGATATGTCGCAGAAGGACAGGCAGGAAGTCCTCCAGTTTTTTGGGGCTTTGGCCTGTGGAGCCGTCGAGCCCTGCCTGAGCAAGCCATTCGTCCCTGTCCGCCTCGTCCAGGTTCCACCAGCCCAGGGCCAGGTCCAGCCCCGAGGCGAGGGCGGGCGCTCCGGTCCCGACAAGGCCGGGATTGTTGGGAAGGGAAAATTTTTCGAGGCTCCCCGAGCTGGGGTGGGGGAGAAACACCGCCATGGTGTCCCCGTCGAAATCGGCGTTGAACCCCGCGGTTACGAACGGAGGAAGTCCGATGACGGGCTCGTTCCAGCAGCGGATCCGAAACGCCTGGAGGCTGTGCCGGTGCAGGCTCGGCTGGCGGACCAGAAAGGCCCAAAGCTCATATTCTTCGCGTAGTTTCCGGTCGCAGCGCTTTGCCTCCCCGTCGGACCATTCCCTGCAGAGGGGGTCGTTGACGCGGGAACGAACCTTGGGCAGCGGTTCCGAGAAGAGATCCTCTGCGCGCTCGTCGTCGTACCCGTCCAGCAGCTCGGTCAGCATCATCAGGGGCAGACGGACCTCATGCGGGTCCAGATCCGGGCAGGGTACGATGACGGCGCGGGCGGAATGGTTGTAGCGGCGTCCCAGGAGGTGGCGCCGCGGCACGCCCTCCTTGCCGGACAACAGACCGACGAGCTGTTCACGGTAACGAATGAACGCCATAAGCTGCTTCTCTTCGCTCGTGGCGTGCAAAATTTCGCTGAGGGCGTTCCTCAGGTCGGGGAAGAGCCGCAGGAGCTTCGGGTCAACGTACAGGTTCCCCTGAGCCCCCAGGAGAAATTCCAGCTTTTTGGCTTTCTCGAGGAGCCTTTTTGCCCTTTTCCTGCCCTCGGGATCCTCGGTGTTTTTGAGCTGGGCATTTTTCAATCGCTCGATCTGTTGGTCCAGGAATGCCTCCATAGACTGTGATGGGCCTCCGGAATGTGAGGACCCGTTGGAGTCCAGATCCTTATAGCAGACAAGCTTCCCTGCGTCGTCCACGTTGTCGTTGTCCCGGGTGCGCTTCAGGAACGACCTCAAGGACTCCGGCGCAGCCTTGCCCCTATCGGCGGGGACTGCTTCCGATGTCCTGCCGATCCGGAGGGCGTCCGGATCAACGTCAAGCGTCATGCCAAGCGACCGGTAAATCCTCTGCATCAGGTTCCTTGTCCTGGAGAAATCCCCGGTGAAGTGCGCGCGCATTTTGAAGAGGACGTCGTCCGCCCCGTGGCTCAGAAACGACCAGTTTTCCATCTCTCCAAGCCGCTGGCCGGTCCTGGAGCCGCACACCGCCGGCTGTCCCGATGCCTCCTGGATCGGGCCTCCGGATCCCCGGGCCTGGAGCTTCTTCAGGGCGTGGTGATGCAGGCGGCAGAAATACTGCCAGCCCGCAAACGCGCGAACCTCCCGAGTGCCATTTTTCGTCGGGATCGACACGGGGAAGGTTCCCCATTCGTCCGCGCCGGC
The DNA here is from genome assembly GCA_963514535.1 of uncultured Fretibacterium sp. Lineage (GTDB taxonomy): Bacteria > Synergistota > Synergistia > Synergistales > Aminobacteriaceae > CAJPSE01. The sequence continues at coordinate 4,020 of CAUPUB010000104.1, read as the reverse complement.
GCGACGCATGAGCTCGGGCAGGTTCTCCCTCTGCTCCGCCTCCAGTTCGTCGTCGTCCGGTATTCCCTCCGAAGCGGATTCCAGAAGCACGGAATGCGCCATCTCCCAGAGTTGCCCCAGGTTTTTGCGTCCCATGATCGAGCTGGGGGAGATGATCAATTCGGCTCGGTACTCCCTGCCCCCTATGCGCACCTCCGGCATGGCCTCGTCGGCAAGGATGCGGGTGACGACCCCCTTGTTGCCGTTCCTGCCCGTGAGCTTGTCTCCGAGCCCAAGAGGGCGCTCCACGCGAAAGGCCCAGGTCAGATCCAGCGTTATGCGTATCCCTCGGGCATTCTCCGTTCCCGATGGACGGGACAGCCTCACGTCAACGTGGAAGCCGTCCTTATCCAGCGTCCCCGGCGCGTGGTGGTCGTAAAGGAGCTCGGGCAGGGGGCAGGGCTTGAGTGAACCGGACCTGTCCCGCTCGTAAAAATCAAAGGTGGGAAGTGGCAGCGGGGCGCCGTAAATGTAGCGAGGCGCCGGGTCCGGAGTGCTGTCACGGACGGCGGAGGCGATATCGGGGACATTCGAGGTCGGTTCCAGTATCCACCGCTCGTAGATTTTTCGGATCGTGTGTGTCCCGTTCCGGATAAAAAAGCGCCGGGCCAGGGATTCCGATACGACGAGCCCGTCCTCGTAGGTATAGCCCTCGAACGGCATAATCAGGGTCAGAGCGTCCAGCCCAATGGGGGGAGTGAGACGCCTGTCCGGGTCCAGAGAGCCTTTGAGGGCGGGGATGAAACGCGCGCGCTGTCCCTCCAGGTATCCGGGGACGATGGGAGGTTCCGCGCCCTCGATTCCGATCTCAGCCTGCTTCATGTTCTTGCCGCCCATCATCAGGCGGGGACCGTCCGTATGAAGGGGGTAGGGGATCATTCCGACGGCGATGGAAAAGAGGTAATCGTCATTGGGCTCGATCGAACCGTCGCTTTTCACCTCGGCCCCTGCGGCCAATTGAAGGTCCAGCCCCGTGCGCCTGGACTCGGGGGTCTGGAAGGGACAGAGCCGTCCTCGGTGGCTCTCGTGCGGCAGGCGCAGCCTTCCGTGGCTCTCAACGCCCCAGAGCCCGATGCGGACCTGGCGCTGCCCTTCGAGCCTCAGCAACGGGTTTTCCCGATTGGAGGGCCCGATCTTCGTCAGCAGGCGATGGCGTTTCCGAGGGCTGACCCAAAGCGCGTTGAGTCCGGCTTCGAGACGGACGAATGCCTCCAGATTGCCCCGGTTGGCCTCCACGGAGCGGGCAAACTGCCCCCAAAGCCGTTCTGCGTCATGCCACCAGAGCTGGTAAACCCTTCCCTCATCCAGATCTGGAGGAAGGTCTATTCGTGACGCCTCCTTTTTGGAGGCGCCGGGGGAATCTTCTGCGCTCTCCTCGCCCCCCGTCCTGGAAAGGCCTTCCAGCGAGAGGATATGGGCCGAGGTCCACCTCGTGTCCGTTGCGCCGTCTGCAAGGTCGACAAACACGTGGGGATCGGTGGGAAGCAGCCAGGGCAGGGTCAGAGACTCGTCCTTACCGAACTCGGCGGCCAGCTTCCGAATCCTCTGGCCCTTCAACGTCAGGCACAGCATCCGAAATTCCTGAGGCCGCCCCAGTTCCCTTTCCCCTTTCCTTTCCTCAACAACGGTGACCGAGATGCCCTGGGGCAGAAAATCACCCAGGGATCGTTCAAGGGAGTGGCTCAGGGAACTCCATTCCGGGACCTTAAGTCTTCGTCCCTCAGCCATGGGATTCCTCCGCCGGTGTTCTGGCCTTGAGGATCAGGTGCTCCTCCAGGACGGACTTTGCCTTTTCGTATTCGCCCTCGATGTCTTTCTTAATCGACGCCATGATTTTCGCAGTGTTTTTGTTGCACATTGTGGCATCGGCAGGATACAGCCGAACGTTCACCTTTTTATCCGACTCCCGGACCGGAAGGACGAAGCCGACGCTCTGGTGCTTGTAGAAGTGCAGGAACTGCTCCCACTTAAAGGCGACGCGGTTGGCCAGGGACAGCCCGGCGAAGGACAATGCGTCCTCGGTCTGGATGCGGCCCCAGCCCTCTTCGGACGGATATTTTCTCTGGAGGTCCTCGAGGGTTCTGAACACCTCCTGGTAGATGGCCTTGCAAGATTTTCCAATCGCCTTGTCCTCGTCGACGAAGGTCCCCGCGAGCACCTGTTTCACGTCCAGTCTGTTCGTGGCCTGTTCCAGGTCTGAAAAATGCTTTGTGATCGGCTGCGGCAGGGCGGCAGTGAAGGCCTCGAGCTGAGTGCCGAGAAACTTTGCCTCGTCCTGCGTCCGGTCGAGCCGCGCCCTCAGGTACTCCCTGCTGATTACGCGGTCGGACTGGACGTCGCAGCCGTCGATGATCCGCAGCAGCGCGGCCGCCTTCAGGATGCCGTCCGCCGTGAAGGGAAGGGTCGTGTTTCCGAGGGCCTCCTCGAAACGGACTTGGAGAGGGCGGAGGGTTTCTCTGAACTTTTCCTCGCCGTAGAGGAGCGTCCCGACGGAACGGATGAGTTCGGAGGGTTTCCCCTCGCCGTCGCGGAGCGTCGTGTAGCCCCTGTGGTGCTCCGACAGAAGGGGCACGCAGAGTTTGAGAAAGTGGAAGGATTCGCTGTCGTGTTCCTCTCCGAAAAATCTTTCGGGATACTGGCGGAGAAGCTCACCCGTCAGCAGGTGATGGACCTCGCGCACCGCGGAGGGGAAGAGCCCCAGGGGGAACGGAGTATGCCCCGGCGCGGGCTTGACGGGGAAGGAGAGCGCGGTGTGCCCGATATCGTGGAGGTAGATGCTGGCGATCAGCAGGGCCAGCAGCTCCGGTTTTGCGGGGTTCTCTCCCAGGCTCAGCAGCGCTTCCATCTGGGGCTCGGTGCAGCGGAAGAGGTTGGAGGCGAACTCCATCAGGCGCTTGGAGTGGCGGCGGCTGTGCTCCACCGTCTCGGGAATCTGATCCCCCATCCACAGCTCGGCCCAGTTCTCGGCAAGGAGTTTTTCCAAGTGCTGAGCAAGGCTGCGCCCCTTGTCTCCGGTGTCCCGCAAGCGGTCGAACAGGGCCGCACCCGTGCCGCAGGCCTGACGGCGTCCTCTTTCGTAACTCTTGATAAGCATGGGGGCGAGGGGGCGCGTGTCGGAGACCCACTGGGGGATCCCCAGGTTCGATTCCAGGTCGTCTCCGGCATGCCCCTTTCGTGAACCGATGGCCTTGAGCAGGCTGATTTCCTCGTCCAGCGTTCCGATCGCATAGCCCAGGGGGATGTGCATGAGCTCGAACGCCTGGGGAGCCCCCTCGAAGGTGTACAAGCAGGGTATGGAGTGAATCTGCGCGTACATCACCGCGAAGGCAACGATGGATTTATAGCCCCCGGAGGCACAGAAGACCGGCTGTTCCAGTCCCTCCTGGTCCACCTGGCGGTCGAATTCGTCAAAGAGCACGGCGACGGAGCTGAGAAATTTTTCGCGGTCCGCGACCTCGATCTTTATGGGGCGGATGTCCTCCAGGCTGCATTGTATCTTTGTGGGGAAGAGACGCCGGGCTGCATTGAGGTAGATTCGAGCGGCGTGGGCCGTCAGTCTGGACCTGGCGTCCTCCGAGGGGAGCAGCACGACGTGCAGGGTCTCGACCTTTTCCCGGTTGTCCTTGAGCCAGTGGACGAGCGTCTGGATCTCGGCCGTGGGGAATATGAAGTCGTCGCAAGTCTGAGGCAGGGTTGGGGAGTCCAGAAGTTCGATGGCCTTGAGCCGGGAATGCCGAGAATCGGGGTTGACGTTCTTTTGCCTGGCGTCCTCTTCGGCAGCCCTCTTCCGCATCCACTCGTCCAGCCGGGAATCCCGGCCGTCTTTCAATTCCTGCAGCAGGCTTTTGCTGTCCTCACCGCGATAGTTCAATGAGGTCCCGACGGTACAGATCATCCGCACGTGCTTTTTGTCCACATCCTCGCCTCCATGTCCGATTCGCATCCAGCGGGTGTATCATCTTCTCGTCATTGTACTATACT
>CAUPUB010000103.1:0-7646 GCA_963514535.1 uncultured Fretibacterium sp. | reverse complement strand
CCAGGAACTTCGTGAAGAACCGGGCGTAGATCAGGTGCAGACAGGCGTGTTCGATGCCGCCGATGTACTGGTCCACGGCCATCCAGTAGTCCACGTCCGCCCTCTCGAAGGGGGCCTTTGTGTCGTCGGGCGAGCAGTAGCGGTTGAAGTACCAGGACGAGCAGAAGAACGTGTCCATCGTATCCGCCTCCCGGGTTGCGGGAGCGCCGCACTGTGGACAGGTCGTGGCCAGCCACTCGGGCATGTCCAGAAGGGGGGAGCGCCCCACGTCCTTCACCTCGACGTCCTCGGGCAGCAGCACGGGAAGCCGTTCCTCCGGGACGGGCACGACGCCGCAGTGCGGGCAGTGCACGAACGGGATGGGCGTGCCCCAGTAGCGCTGGCGCGAGATCAGCCAGTCTCGCAGGCGGAAGTTCACCTCGCGCTTGCAGAGCCCCTCGCGCTCGCCCCAGGCGATCATCGCGGGGATGGCCTGGGCCGTCGGCAGGCCGTCGAACTGACCAGAGTTGCAGGCGATGCCGTCGTCTTCAAAAGCGGCCGTCATCGTCGCGCCGTCCAGGCGCCCGCCCTCCGGCTGGATGACGGGGATGACCTCGATGCCGTACTTGCGGCAGAATTCGAAGTCGCGCTGGTCGTGAGCGGGGACGCCCATGATGGCCCCGGTGCCGTAGTCCGTCAGAATATAGTTGGCGATCCAGATGGGGATGGGCTTGCCCGTGACGGGGTGCCGGCCGCAGAAGGGGGTTTTGAAGCCCAGCTTCTCCGCGCCGGCGTCGGAGCGCTCGATCGCGCTCTGGGCCCCCACCTGGGCCACGAAATCGCTCAGCCTCCGGGCCTCGTCCTCCGGCAGGCGCTCGATCATCCTCCTCACCAGCTCGTGCTCGGGCGCCAGTGCGATGAAGGTGATGCCGAACACCGTGTCGAACCGTGTGGTGAAGGCCTCGATGGTGTAGTCCAGCTCGGGGACGCGGAAGGTGAGCTGCGCGCCCTCGGATCGGCCGATCCAGTTACGCTGCATGATGCGCACGCGCTCCGGCCAGCCCTCGAGCTTCGTCTCGATGTCGTCCACCAGCTCCTGGGCGTAGTCGGTGATCTTGATGAACCACTGACGGAGGTTTTTCTTGGCGACGGAGGAATGGCAGCGCCAGCAGTGCCCGCCGTCCACCACCTGCTCGTTGGCCAGGACGGTGCCGCAGGACTCGCACCAGTTGACGGGCGCCTCCTTGCGGTAGACCAGGCCCTTTTTGTACATCTGCAGGAAGATCCACTGATTCCACCGGTAGTAGTTCGGGTTGCAGGTCTCGACGCGGCGCCTCCAGTCGTAGCTGTAGCCCATGCGCCCGAGTTGGCCGGTCATGTACTCGATGTTCTTCCAGGTCCAGTCGTGCGGCTTGGTCTTATACTTGATGGCGGCGTTCTCCGCAGGCATCCCGAACGCGTCGAAGCCCATGGGGTAGAGGACATTCATCCCCTTCTTGCGGAGAAAACGCGCGAGCATGTCCCCCATGGAATAGTTGCGGACGTGCCCCATGTGCAGGGCCCCGCTGGGGTAGGGGAACATCTCCAGGCAGTAGAACTTGGGCCGCGAGGGGTCCGTCTCCGCCTCGAAACACCGCTTCTCCTGCCATACCCTCTGCCATTTGGCCTCGATCGCCTGGAAATCATACGCCATCGTCCTGTCCTCCTCGGTAGTTCGCCTGCACCTGTCAGGAAATATAAAGGAAATTATAGCGTTTCCGGCGTGAAACGGCAAAATTTTTTGGCAAAAATTTGAGGGGCGGGAGAAGACGGCGGTATGGAGAGTCCTCCATGCTGCATCATCTTACTGCATCACTTTATTGAGCAACTCCTGATAACTGTCCACATGGTCATAGGTCACAAGGCCATTTGACAGCTTTGCAAACAGCTTTTTGGCGCAGTCGATCTTGGACTTTTCGATTGGATGCAGGTTCAGGCTTTCCATGGTTCCCTTGGTCTCGGCAATAAAGTAGATGTGCTTGACCTTGCCCTCATGAAACACGATTGCCCAGTCGGGGGAGTAGTGACCGACCGGCGTGGGAATGTAAAATCCCTTCGGCAGCTTAGCGTAGATGAATACTTCATCCGCACCGTCAAGGCTTTCCGCAAACCGACGCTCAACGCTTTTTTCAGCCGTCCCGTCGGTAAAGACATAATCCTGAATGGCTTTTTTCGCCAAGTACGCCTTATCCATCGTCAGGTTATGCTTTTCAGCGGTGAAGATGCTGCTGTCATAATGGCCTTCAATGGTATCGTAAGTGATGTGCTCCACGATCATCGTTGCCTTCTGTTCTTTGATCAGCCGTATCACTTTTGTGATAAATTCCTCCGGATTGTCTCGGTACATCGCAAAAGTTTCTGGACGGATTCCCTGGAGAATCGCCGCCACAGTGCGTCTGGTCAGCACCGTCCCCTCGGTGACTTTGCCGAGCAGATCATAGGCGACCTGGCTGGTATGGGCCTGTTTCAGCGCAGCGGTTTTGCTCTTCGCATCCTGGAAGCTGGAGCGCTCATGAACCATATCGGCGTTCAAAACCTCCTGCTGTTTTGCGGATGTCACGGTATATTGCAGCCGGCTGACGTACAGCTCGCTGTCAATGTGCGCAATGGCCTTCTTAATCAGCTCATCCGATTCGAAGTCGACCGTGTAGGCATACTTGTGGTTGATAGCTGCCCACAGTTTCTGGAATTCGGCCTTCTCAAAGCGGTCGTTCAACGGATTTTCCAGCACCTTAGGCTTATTGCCATCCTCAAACATGGCTTCCAGCAGGCTGTCGTCATAGATCGCCTGCACCAACGCATGAACGCCCTCTTCGATAGGCTTCAATGCCTCCGGCAGCGGAGCCAGGTTCCCAGCCTGCACGTCCTCGCGGTATTCCCTGGTGACGTTATCGTCCTCATCCACGTAGTTGTTGCGGACCAGGTATTGATAGATAGCCCGCGCCTGGCGGTCGTCCACCTTGACGGTCCGGCCGTCCAGTTTAATGCTCCTGCCGGAGAAATACTCGATTGTGGCTTTGCGCGGGCGGTCATACAGCACCGCTTCTGTCTGCTTCTGCAGACCGTCTACAAAGGCTCCATAGCTCTCGCTGGCGATGACGGTCAGCACGTTTACATCCTGTACCTGATCGCCCAGAGCCTCGGCATCCATGCGGTTTCCGCTCTGATTGACGCACAGGCGCAGGCCGCGGCCAACTTCCTGACGCTTCTGCGTCGTGCTGTCGCTGTGCTTCAAAGTGCAGATTTGAAACACATTTGGGTTGTCCCAGCCTTCGCGCAGTGCGGAGTGGGAGAAGATAAAGCGCGTCGGCTCATCAAAGGACAGCAGCCGTTCCTTGTTCCTCAAAATCAAATCATAGGCGGAAATATCATCCGATAGATCCGTGCCGCGCTTGACGGAGCTGTTTGCCATGCGCCCCTTTTTATCGATGCTGAAGTAGCCCTTATGTACCTCATGGGCATCGACCGAATCCAGGTAGGCGGTATATGTCGGGTCGAGCACTGTCCTGTACTCGTTCATCACAGAGAGATATTCCTGCTCGAAAATTTTGCCATACTCGCCCAGCAGCTCATTGCCGTCCTCGTCGTACCGGCGGTACTTTGCAACCTCATCGATAAAGAACAGGGACAGGGTTTTGATGCCCATACTGAACAGCTCCCTTTCCTTCTCAAAGTGAGAGAGGATCGTTTCCCGAATCTGCACCCGGCGCATGTCGTCCTCCGATACATCGCCGACCACGTCGCCCTTGCGCAGCTCGTCACCATTGGTGAAGGTCACAACGCCGGTAAACGGGTCAATCTCTGAAACGACAAAGCCCTTATATTGCTCCATCTCTCCGGAAAGATAGTAGAGATTATCTCCCACATTCAGCTTTTTGAACTCGCGCTTGGCGCCGCTCTTATGCGCCACCTCCAGCTCCAGCCGTGCCTGGGGCGGGTTCTTGGGTGACACAAGGATGCTTTCCAGATAAAGGTACTTATCCGTGCCGCGCAGATTCTTGACCTCAAAGCCCTTAACCTCGATCTTTTTAACCAAGCGCTTGTTGTACGCATCCAGCGCATCCAGCACATAGATCAAGTTGTGCTGCCTGGCATGGGTTGCAGAGTAGTTCAGAGTAAAAAGAGGGTTGAACTTCTCCAGCGCCTTCTGTGTGGCGGAGTCCTCCTTGCCCATCTTCTGCGGCTCATCCAGAATCAATATCGGCCTGTTGGCAGCGATGACGTCGATCGGCCTGCGGGAGCCGAACTCGTCCCGCTTGGTATAGATAATGCGCGCGGTGGCGTCGCCCTTGCGGCCTTCCACGTTCTTGTCCTCGTTCAAGGACGCCGCAAACGCCTGAGTGTTGATGATCATGACGTTGATACCTGCACTGCTGGAGAAGGAATCCAGCTGATTCAGGTTGCTGCTGTTATAGATGAAGAAGCGCGCCTTCCTGCCGTAGTGCTCCATGAAGTGGTCCGCCGTGATTTCAAAGGACTTCTTCACGCCCTCACGGATGGCGATGCTCGGAACCACAATGATGAACTTGCTCCAGCCATAGCGCTTGTTCAACTCGAACAGGGTCTTGATGTAGACGTAGGTCTTGCCCGTTCCGGTCTCCATCTCGATATCCAGCGAGCACCGTCCCATCGGAGCGACGAGCTGGGAGGATTGATGAATGTTGCTCTCGTTCTGGAGCGCCTGGATATTGCGCAGAATCTGCTCGTCCGTCAGCTGAAGCGCCTCGTTCTTAAAGCCAGAGTCGTTGTTTTCTGCCGGCAGCAGGTATAGCTGTGCGCCAGCGTCCTGACTGGTTCCGATATCACGCATATAGGACACGCCTGCACTATAGGGCTGGCCTTGAAAAATTCGTGCGACAGCCTCCACGGCATCGGTCTGATATTGCTGGATTTTGAAGCTAAATTTCATCTTTGCGGCTCACCTCCTGTTCCAGCATGACAAAACGGTCAAAATCGCTCTCATAAAGGCGATCCTGTATCATCCGATACTTTTCATATTCTGTTTCCGCATGGAGCTTGGCTTGCTCTGCTCTGATCTTACCCGGCCCGGTCAGCAGCTCGTTTCCGTTGAACGTCAGGAACCCATCAAGGCGTTTCGCCCAGTCCTCCATGCTCATGGGGATCTTGTGCTCTGCCTGTAGCTCTGCATAGTCCAAATAGAGCGAAACGATTCTTTCCAGATAGCGCATCTCCTGGTCATTCAGGTAGTTCTTGGCAATCGTCACATCCGCCTTCAGGATTTTGCCATCCGGTGCATTCTCCCATGTGGTCAGCCCCATGTGCTCCTTTGCGGCGTCTGCACGCTCCACAATCAGCTCCGCAGCCGTGTGGCGATGGGCGGCAAAGTGCATCTTATTCTGCACCGTCTGAAAGAACAGGCGGGTCGTCTTTGCGCTTTTATCGTAATCGAATGCCGTTGCGTACAAGTCGGTGACCTTCTGATAGAATTTTCGCTCGGAGAGGCGTATCTCGCGAATCTGCTGCAGCTGCCGTTCAAAGTATTCATCCGTGAACATATGGCCTTTTTTCAGGCGGTCCACATCCATCGTCCAGCCCTGGATGGTGTGGTCTTTTACGATTTGCCCCGCCCATTTGCGAAACTGCACGGCACGCTGATTATTCACCTTGAAGCCTACGGCGATAGTCATCTGCAAGCTGTAATGATCCTGTTTACGGCTGACCTGCCGCTCACCCTCGGTTTGAACTGTCAAGTATTTCTTGACAGTTGCTTCGGGGGTGAGTTCACCATCCGCATAAATGCGCTTAATATGCTGCGAAATAGTCTGTTTCGATACATCATACAGCGTCGCCATCATCCTCTGTGTCAGCCAGATGTTCTCATCCTCATAGCGCATTTCAAAGCTGGCGTCGCTCTCTCCGGTGGAGGCAACAAACGTCAGGTACTCCGCTGCGGAGCTGCGAATGGCCAATTCCTTTTTCTTGTTCGCTTTCTTATTCTCAGCCATATCACAGCACCTTCCTGACCGTATCCGGGCTGTAGGACTTGAAAATCTCATCAAAGTTCGTGGCCACGCTGTCGTTTGCCATGCTGCTGTCACGGAAAACGGCATAATAAGGCTTCATCTGCGCAATGGCCTTGACCGTCTCGTCCGTCACGTCGTGGTCAAAGCAGGCCAGCAGGAAACCGTCCGCCACGTTGAACACCTTTTTGCCCGCAATTTCTTTTGCCTCGATGGAGCTGGAAAGCAGCACGCCCAGGTCCAGCATGACCTGGAACAGCAGGTCTTCCGGCGTGCGGTCGGGCTTGACGTTATCAATCAGGGAGAACAGCGTCTCCTGCTTCATGTCCTCCGGCGCATAGTACACGTTCTCCATGTTGCTATCGCTCAGGCGCAGGCAGCGGAAACCGATGTCGAGTTGGAAGTTATCAGTTTTCAGTTGAGAGTTACCCGTTACCAACTGACAACTGTCAACTGATAACTGACAACTTTTAACTATTTTCTCCCCAGCTCGTCGGATGCGCTCCTTGCCGATTTCGCAGATGTTCTTGTAACCGGCCTTGTAAGCTTCACTCTTTTCGTCCGTCAGTTCCGGAAGTTGGACCATGATAAATTTGCGGTGACCGCCGTCCTCGGCGTTGAGCTGCATCACAGCATGGGCGGTGGTGGCAGAACCGGAGAAGAAGTCGAGGGCAAAAGAGTCATCGTGTGTGCCAATCTGGATTATTTTTTTCAGAAGACGAACTGGCTTCGGATAGTCGAAATAGGCATGTCCATCAAATATATTTTTAACTTCCTGAGTTGCCTCCTGCGAATGACCAACTTCAGAATTAGGCCACCATGTCCATACGTTCTTGCCTTCACGTTCTGACAGATATGTTTTTCGGCGCGGAATTCCCATTCCATCTTTGCCAAACCACATTCTGCCCTCTTCGCATAGTTTTAGGAATTCACTTTCAACATTTTTCCAGCATTTTCCTTCCGGAGGAGTGTATTTAGCCCCACCCGGCGTGGTGATCTCATACATTTGATTCGGTCTGAATCCCTGTGCTGTAAAATCACTTGATGCCCACGGACCACGAAGATCATTATCAGGATTTGAGTAATTCGCTGCATCTTTTTCTGTCAGACGAACTTTGTTTATTATATTAACTATGTTTGTATTATTTCTCCCATAAGTGACAATGTAATCATGAGCCGTGCTAACAAGCTTTCTCATATCCGGCGAAGTCCTGCGTTGCCAGATAAATTGCCCGATAAAATTCTTTTCTCCAAAAATCTCGTTACAGATCTTTCGTAAGTTTTCCATTTCATTTTCATCGATACTAATAAAAATCAAACCGTCATCAGTAAGCAAATCCTTCGCCAGTCTCAGCCTTGGATAGATCATGTTCAGCCAGTCCGTATGGAAACGGCCATTGCTCTCAGTATTGGTCACCATACGATTGCCTTCTTCATCATACTGACTGCTATTAGCCATATATTCGCTTGTACTTAAAGCAAAATCGTCCTCATAGACAAAATCGTTGCCGGTGTTGTACGGCGGATCGATGTAGATCATCTTGACCTTGCCGAGGTAGGTCTCCTGCAAGAGCTTCAGCACTTCCAGGTTATCGCCCTCGATGTAGAGGTTCTCGCTGTCGAAGCCGCCGGGCGTACCGTCCCTGC
>CAUPUB010000102.1:0-7708 GCA_963514535.1 uncultured Fretibacterium sp. | reverse complement strand
TGCTGGATATCGTTGACGGCGAGTGCACCTTCTCCGCCTGGGGAAAGTTGATGTTTGAGCAGGTTTCAGAGAAACTGTACGGTGAGAGGCTGCTCCCTCCGCTGTCGGAACGAATCCGTTTCAGCAGCGGAATGCAGAACGAGGCTGGCAAGCTGGATCCCGACAAGAAGATTCTGTTGAACCGGGCTATTGACAACCTGTCCCGTTACCTTGAGGACGGGACCAACCTGAGCAGCTTCAACTTCAGGCCACTGGCCGGAAATCCAAAGCCAAACTCCACGCACGAGTTCAATCTCTGGTCGACGCAGAATGCCTGGCGGGGCTTCTGTCACTACGAGGAGGGCAAAAAGATCATCGTGGTGGACTCCATCGATGCAGGGATTGGGCATTGAAGGTATGGCGGTCAGGAAAAGGGGGGGCGGGCATGGTCCCCTTTGGCGCTTTTATTTTGGCGTGCGGCGCTTCGTCACAGGTTGATGCGACAGGGCAGGATGGCTTGTATTCCAGGAGTGGGATGAGGAGGAAAATCTCTCATGGTTATGAAAAATCAGGAGAACTCCAAGAGGCTTGAAAACGGCGACGTCATCAGAGTGTACAGGAAGTCCTTTCACTACGATCACTATGGAATCTACGTGGCGATGGGCAACAAGGTCATTCACTATACAACCCCTAAAGAGGACGCGGGCGGAGTTTTTAAGGATTCCGGTATTTGCGGGGATAGTTGTGGAGTGGTTCGCGAGACCAGCCTGGATGAATTCCTGGACGGCGCCGAAAGTTTTGAGGTCTGCCGCTACCCCGAAAAGGAGCCGTGGTACCCTCTGTGTTGGGCGCGAGAAACCTTCAAGGTAAGGCGCGACGAAGTAAAGAAAAACAGGCCGCCCTTCTGTGAAATCGATCAGGACTCTCAGGGGGGCAAGGCGGTGCAAAAGGCGAAGAGTCTCCTTGGAGAGGCTGGCTACAACCTGGTGCGGAACAATTGCGAGCACTTTGCCGTTTCCTGCCGGCATAACTATCGCGCTTCCGGTCAGGTGCAGGGCTGGGTGATAGCGGTGGGGCTGGCTGTCATCACTGTTCTTTCCCTTCCTCTAGCCGTCGCCAAGGGGATGGGAAAAGCGAGAAATGAGGACTCAGACAGCTGAAGTCTCTGATCCCGATGCTGAATCCGAATGAGCGGTCGAGGGTGGGCTTCCTTAGTCGGGTACTGTAAGGGGATCGGCCGGAGCACGATCCCCTTTGGCGCTTTTATTTTGGCGTGCGGTGCTTCCCCTTTAATGTCCTCTCCTGATGCTCTCAGAGGAGGGCACCCAGGTTTTGTCCCCTCCTTTATCTCCCCCATTGCCATAGACGGGAAAATGGGCCAGGCGAAAGACATGATCCAGATCGTCCCTCCTGATCTTGAAAAAATCCCTGTCTAAGCACGACGGCCTTGGGGAGTCCTTTTCACCGGGTCCTTCTTCGGCGTTTGTGCTGTCATCCTTTGTGTGTCCGATGCATGGATTGCATGGCTTTGTGCTGCGATACGCAGGTATGGAGGGGTGAAAAAACGGCAGGGACAATGCTGTATGGCTTCTAAGCGATATGGAAAAGCGTCGAAAAACGCTTTTTTGAAAGTCCGAGGAGGGGGGTGAAAAAAAGGCGGCTTTAAGGAGCTTGTTTAACGTGTTTTTTCGTGATACACTCAGCACGTCGGAAACCTCGGAAGGGGATTGAAACGGACTTAAGCCTGATCAGACTACCGCTCGCCGGGCTCAGCACGTCGGAAACCTCGGAAGGGGATTGAAACGCTATAGAGGCCCTAGCCACACCTAACTAGAGCATCTCAGCACGTCGGAAACCTCGGAAGGGGATTGAAACAATCTAAATTCATTCATAAACTTTCTTACAACATTCTCAGCACGTCGGAAACCTCGGAAGGGGATTGAAACCGATCACATGAACCGGATGAGGGGTCATGTTGACTCAGCACGTCGGAAACCTCGGAAGGGGATTGAAACTTAAATCTTTGCTGTTCACATATTCTCATTCCCTCAGCACGTCGGAAACCTCGGAAGGGGATTGAAACAGAAGAGAATCCAGCATCTCTCCATTGCCTTTACTCAGCACGTCGGAAACCTCGGAAGGGGATTGAAACCTAAGAGGAATATCAGGAGTAATTCCTCTGTTTTCTCAGCACGTCGGAAACCTCGGAAGGGGATTGAAACACCATACCGAAATAATCAAGAAGAGCCTGGAAAGCTCAGCACGTCGGAAACCTCGGAAGGGGATTGAAACCTCGAACACCGCCGCCCGTTCATTGGGGTCATCTCAGCACGTCGGAAACCTCGGAAGGGGATTGAAACCTTTTATACCAACATCCCAATAACCATACATTTCTCAGCACGTCGGAAACCTCGGAAGGGGATTGAAACAAGAAGTGGTACCTTCTGCCATTTCAATAGGCACTCAGCACGTCGGAAACCTCGGAAGGGGATTGAAACTTACAACCCTCCTTATAGTCGCATACTTTGATCCTCAGCACGTCGGAAACCTCGGAAGGGGATTGAAACAGGAACTAACTATAGTGGTCCTCTGGTTGAGGACCACTATACAGAGGGACACACGCATTTTAACGGCCAAGGCTACCGCAACCTGCGGTTTTGGGAGCAGCATTACACTTGGACAAAATTCAATTTTTGTGGTAAAGTTCTCTCCGGTTTTGGAGAGCAGCGCACAAGCGTCCTTTAAGTTCGGTCCAGAGAGGCCGAGAAGGCGGCGTGTGGGAGACTATCCGTAAATATTGCAAGGATAAAAATGTTGCAAGGATAATCGTGCCCTGTCGTCTTTTCGTAAGGACGGCAGGGCATTTTCTATATTTCCGCCTTCCGTGTTGATCTTTTGACCGGGAATCTCTGCCGTTCTCCGTGAAAGTGAATCAGATACGAAGGAGGCACTCATGAAGGAGAAGGCGCGCATCATGGACGCCCAGGCCATGGGCCGTGCGGTCCAGCGCATCGGGTACGAGATCGTCGAGCGGAACAAGGGGACGGAGAACGTCGTCCTGATTGGAATCCAGCGCCGGGGCGTGCCGCTGTCGCAGCGGGTTGCCGGCCACATCGAGCGAGTGGAGGGGACGAGGGTTCCCGTGGGCTGTCTGGACATCACCTTTTATCGTGACGACCTGTCGCTGCTCTCGGAGCACCCGGTTCTCAACGGGACGGACATCCCGTTCGTCGTCACGGACAGGGACGTGGTGCTGGTGGACGACGTGCTGTTTACCGGCCGCACCGCGCGCGCCGCGATGGACGCGGTCATGGAGGTCGGCCGCGCCCGCACGATCCAGCTGGCCGTCCTGATCGACCGCGGGCACCGCGAGCTGCCCATCCGGGCCGACTACGTGGGTAAGAACGTCCCCACGTCCCGAAACGAGCTTGTCTCCGTGCGCATGGCGCCGTTCGACGACGAGGAGGCCGTCGTCCTGCTGGATATGAACGAGGGGGAGAACTGACATGCTGCGCTCCAAAGACCTGCTGGGACTGCGCAACACCGGCGCCGACGAGATTCGCGAGATTCTGGACACGGCGAAGATCATGAAACAGGTGATCGTGTCCAACAACAAGAAGACCCCGCACCTCCAGGGGAAGTCCGTCATCACTGTGTTCTACGAGAACAGCACGCGCACGCGCCTGTCCTTCGAACTGGCCTGCAAGTACCTGTCGGGCACCGCCTCGGGGATGACCGCCTCGGCGTCCAGCGTGGCGAAGGGGGAGACCCTGATCGACACGGCCCGGACGCTCGATGTTATGGGCACCGACGTGATGATTCTGCGGCACCCGATGACGGGCGCGCCGCACTTGATGGCCAAACACGTGAGGGCCTCCGTCATCAATGCCGGGGACGGGACGAACGAGCACCCCACCCAGGCGCTGCTGGACATGTTCTCGATGGAGGAGCGGTTCGGGGCACTCGAGGGGCTGAGGGTCGCCATTGTGGGGGACGTGACCCACAGCCGCGTGGCGCGCTCCAACATCTACGGGCTCGGCAAGATGGGGGCCAAGGTCGTCGTCGCGGGGCCGGCAACCCTGATGCCGGTGGAGATCGAGTCCCTGGGCTGTGAGGCCACCTGCCGCGTGGACGACGCCATCCGGGGCGCGGACGTGGTGATGGGGCTGCGCATCCAGCTCGAGAGGCAGAAGAAGGGGCTCTTCCCCTCGGTCCGCGAGTATCATAAATTCTTCGGCCTTACGGAGGAGCGGATAGCCCTGGCCCGCAAGGATGCGCTGGTCATGCACCCCGGCCCCATCAACCGGGGCGTGGAGATCGCGTCGGACGTCGCGGACGGGCCGCAGTCGGTCATCGACGGGCAGGTTACCAACGGGGTGGCGGTGCGGATGGCGCTGCTTTATCTGCTGACGCGCACCCGCGCCGAGGCCGGAGTGTAAGGAGGGGGCCGAACATGACGAACAGCCTGATGGATAAGAATGAGAAGATGGATAAGAATAAGAATTTGATGAATGAGAATTTGACGGATAAGAGCTTGATGGATAATAATAAGGGGGGCGGAGAGGACATCTTGATTCGGGGTGGCGACGTCCTGACCGTCTCGGGCTTCGAGAGGGGCGACGTGCTGATGCGCGGCGGTAGAATCGCCGCGCTGGGGATGAACCTGGAGGCCGGGAGCGCCAGGGTGGTCGATGCCTCGGGGCTCCTGGTAGTGCCGGGGCTGGTCGATATCCACTGCCACCTGCGCGAGCCGGGCTACGAGCACAAGGAGGACATCGCCTCCGGGTCCGCGGCCGCGGCGGCCGGAGGGTTCACCTCCGTCTGCTGCATGGCCAACACCGACCCCGTCAACGACAACGCGGCCGTGACGGAGTTCATCAAGAGCAGGGCGGCCGAGCGGGGAAGTGCTCACGTGTATCCCATAGCGGCCGTGACGAAGGGCCTGGAGGGGGAGGAGCTCACCGAGATGGGCGAGCTGGCCGAGGCGGGGGCCGTGGCCCTCTCCGACGACGGGCGGTCCGTCAAGAGCGCGCAGCGCATGAGGCTGGCGCTCCGCTACGCCGGGCGCTTCGGCCTGACGATCATATCCCACCCGGAGGACGACGAGCTGACGAACGGCGGCGTCATGAACGAGGGGTACTGGTCGACGGCCCTGGGCCTGCCGGGGGTCACCCGGGCTGCGGAGGAGACGATCATCGCGCGGGACTGCATGCTCGCGGGGCTGGAGAACGCGCGGCTGCACGTGGCGCACGTCTCCACGGCGGGCGGGGCCGAGCTGGTGAGGGAGGCCAAGCGGCGCGGCTGGCCCGTGACCTGCGAGACGGCGCCCCATTACCTCTATGCCACCGACGAGTGGCTCCAGGACTACGACACGAATGCGCGGGTGAACCCGCCGCTGCGCACGGAGGCGGATCGGCTGGCCCTGATCGAGGCCCTGGAGGACGGGACGATCGACTGTATCGCCACCGACCACGCGCCGCACCACGCCGACGACAAAAACGTGGAGTTCGCCCTGGCCTCCTCCGGAATATCGGGGTTCGAGACGGCGCTCGCGGTCTGCTGGACGACGCTGGTCGTGCCCGGCCATATGACGCCCGAGCAGGTGCTGGACAAGCTCACGCGCGCTCCGGCCGGAGTTCTGGGACTCGATGCGGGGACGCTTGAGGTCGGAAAACGTGCGGACGTGACGTTGATCGATCCCCGGGCCGAGTGGATGGTGGACCCCGGGAAGTTTCGGAGCCGCGGAAAGAATACGCCTTTTGCCGGGCGTACCCTGACGGGGGTGGTCCGCTGTACCTTCCTCGAGGGGCGCCTGGTGTATGGGGATGGTCCGGAATGCAGATAGACCGCCTGATCCAGGCGATTCGTGAGCGCAGTAACCCCTCGGCCCTCGGGCTCGACACCCGGATCGAATATGTTCCCGCGGCGTTCGCCCGCCCCCACATCGAGGCCGGGGGGCCTGCCGATGCGGTGCGGGCCTTCAACTTCGCTCTGCTCGACGGCCTGAGGGATCTGATCCCCTGCGTGAAGGTCCAGGCGGCTTATTACGAACGGATGGGGCTCCCGGGGCTGTCCTGTATGTACGATACCGTGGCGGAGGCACGGAGGCTGGGCTACGTCGTGATCCTCGACGCGAAGCGGGGGGACATCGGAGCGACCGCTGCGGCCTACTCCGAGGCGTACCTTGCCCTGGACGCTCCCCTGGAGGTGGATTTCCTGACGGTGAATCCCTACCTGGGCAGCGACGGTGTGACGCCCTTTGTGGACGACTGCCGCACGTCGGGCCGGGGGGTCTTCGTCCTGGTCAAGACCTCTAACCCCTCCTCCGGCGAGTTCCAGGACCTGATGGCCGGGGACGGCCGGGCGCTCTTCGAGCACGTGGGGGCAAAGGTAGGGGAGTGGGGGGTCGGCCTCATCGGCGCGGAGGGCTATAGTTCCGTCGGCGCGGTCGTCGGGGCGACATATCCCGAGCAGGGTGCGCGGCTGCGCCGGCAGATGCCGCACACGTTCTTCCTGCTTCCGGGCTACGGGGCCCAAGGAGCGTCTGCCGAGGCCCTGGCCGGCTGTTTCGATGCATCTGGAGGGGGGGCGGTCGTCGCGGCGTCGCGCAGCCTCATCTGTGCCCACAGGAAGGTCGGGACCGACGACTTCGTCGCGGCCGCCCGGGACGAGGCGCTGCGGATGAGGGGGGAACTCGAAGCCGCCCTCGGACGATAATAGGCCGAGACGAGCTGGGCCGGGAAAAATTATCCTGCTGCGGCGGGAAAAGTAAGGAGGAGAAAAGAACATGACCAACCCCAATGAGATGGTCAGCCCCATTGTTGCCATGTGGAGGCAGGATCGGTACAGGAGGACCGAGAAGCTCCTGACCTTGGTACAGGCGATCCAGACCGGACATTTCCAGCTTTCGTCGGGTCTGCATAGTGACCGTTACGTGCAGTGTGCCAGACTGTTCGAATTCCCTATCGCAGGTAGGGAGATCTGCCAGGAGATGGCAGGTTTGTATCAGGGAGGACGAGTCGATGTGGTGGCGGGGCCGGCGTTGGGCAGCGTCATCATGGCTTACGAGGTGGCGCATGGCCTGGGAGCCCGCAGCATCTTCGCCGAGAGGGAGAACGGAAAGCTGACGCTTCGGCGCGGCTTCTATGTGAATCCGGGGTCGCGCGTGCTGGTGGTCGAGGACGTGGTGACCACCGGGGGGTCGGTGAAGGAGCTCATCGAGCTGCTGGAGGAAAACGGCGCCGAGATCGCCGGCGTGGGGGCGGTGGTCGACCGAACGGGTGGCAGCGTGGACTTCGGCGTGCCTTTCCGATCCATGATGCTTATGGAGCACCGGACGTGGGAGGCGTCCGAGTGTCCCCTTTGCCGGGAGGGGGTCCCCATAGTCAAGCCCGGAAGCCGTGGGCTCCAGAGCTCCGAAGCGGTTTGAAACTCCTCTTTACCAGATGTTTTTACCAGACGTTAAAATTTTGCCTGTGGATTTATACCAATTTGCGCTAAAAGAAATGCTTAGTGCTCTTAGCCCCCTTGATGAAGCCCCTGATAAGGCCTCTAAGGAAACGCTGATTTAATCCATGAAGCCCCCCTGATGGGACCCCTAAGCGACCCGCTCAACTCGCTTCCGCTCGTTGGCGGTCTGCTTATGTGGTACCCCAGCTTGCCTGTTTTGAAGAGGAAGCTTGCCGGGGCCGCCGCTATCCCCAAAGGGGAGCCTTCCGGCAACCGCTCG
>CAUPUB010000101.1:0-7810 GCA_963514535.1 uncultured Fretibacterium sp. | reverse complement strand
TTATCCACGATCCGGGTGTCGAAACCGTTGGTCAGGAACACCACCGGACGGCGGCCCTGCTTCCGCTCGATCAGGTCCGCATACAGCTTTGCCTGCTGACGGCCTTTCGCCGCATCGACGCAGGTGCGCTTTGCCTCGATCACTGCAAGGATCCGCCCGTCATCACCCGTCAGCACATAATCGGCATAGCCCACTTCGGACTTGTTGGGTATGCCGGAGATCTCATACTCGTTGATCCAGTTCTTGCCCTCGGTCCAACCGGCGTCCTCCAGCATGGCATCGATATAGAGTTTACGGGTCTTATACTCAGAAATGTCCAATGGCTTGGGCACATAGGTTTGCTGCTGCTCGGCGCGGCGGGCGGTCAGTTCCTCCCGGAGCGCCGCATTCTCCTGCATGAGCTCTTCCAGCTTCCGTTCCGTTTCCGTATCGATGACCGGCGCGGCGGCAGGGGCTTCCTGCTCCAACAGGGAGGCGTCGAAGGTCCCTTCCCGATAATCGTCCGCATAGCAGTAAGCCACGAAATCCAGGAAGATGAACAGGTTTTCCAGACACAGCGCGGCCTGTTCCCCTGTGATCTTTCGTCCGGCATGAGCTGCGGCGTTTCCGGTCTTGCGGATGAAGTCCATTCGACGCAGCAGACTCTCGTCCACGATATTCCGGAACTCATCCGTGCCGATGAGGCTGACGAGGTTGTCCTGGTACGGCATTACCAGCGCACGATCCACGGAATACATCCATTTGACGGCAGCCTCCATCGCCCTGCGGCAATTCAACACGCAGGCTGCCGTATCGATTTGATAGATGCGCTCCGCCGATACGGCGGGCTCCGTAAAGGAGGCGAAATCCTGTATTTTTGCAAAGAGGTCGAAGTTGGTCATGCGATTGCACCTCCGAACGGTTTACGCTTCGCCTCGGTACCGCCGTGACCGGTCCTGGTGAAGATCAGGATGGCGGTGGACACGCCGGCATAGGGTTTGAACACACCGGAGGGCATGGAGATCACGGCCTCCAGACGGTTGCCCTCGATCAGTTCCTTCCGAACGGCCTTATGCGCTGTGGAGGAGCCGAAGAGCACGCCGTCCGGCACGATGCAGGCGCAGCGTCCGCCCACCTTCAGCATCCGGAGGAACAGCGCCAGGAACAGCAGCTCGGTCTTCCTGGTCTTGCAGACCTTCAGCAAATCGGCAGAGACGATATCCGCGTCCAGGCTGCCCTTGAAGGGCGGATTGGCCAGGATGAGGGTATACTTCTCCCGGTCCGGGTTCTGGTCGGAGAGGCTGTCCCGGTATTCGATGAAGGGGTTGTCCACGCCGTGGGTCATCATGTTCATGGCGCCGATACGCAGCATGGTGCGGTCCATATCGTAGCCGTGGAACATGTGGTTCATGTAATGATCCTTGTTCTGCCGGTCGAAGAAGACCTCCTGTCTGCGGTTTTCCTTCAGGTACTCGCTGACGGCCACGAGGAAGCCCGAGGTACCGCAGGCCGGGTCGCAGACGCTCTCGTCCGCCCTGGGCTCCATCATATCCACCATCATGCGGATGATGTGACGAGGCGTGCGGAACTGGCCGTTGACTCCCGCGGTCGCGATCTTGGAGAGCAGGTACTCGTACACGTCGCCCCGGGTATCTGCCGCATTGAGCTGCGCCATCTGCTCATAGATTCCGTCCATGGCCGTGACGATCTTGTCCAGCATCAGCGGCGTCGGCACCTTGAAGATGGCGTCGCCCATGTATTTGGAATAAGCGCTCTCCTTGTCGCCGTGCAGGTTCTTGATGAAGGGGAAGACCCACTCCTGCACGGTGCTGTACATCTTCCCGGCGGGGAAGTCGTGGAACACGCTCCATTTGAGCTGGCTGCCGTCCACGGTGCGGTCGCCGATCCGCACGTCCTGGGCGAAGACGCTCTCATAGGGCAGGCCCAGCATGGCCGCTTCCCTGGCGCGGAGGTTGTCGGAGTCATCCAGATCGTGAATAAACATCAGATAGGTCATCTGCTCGATGACGTCCAGCGGATTCGTCAGGCCGCCGGTCCAGAAAACCTCTCAAAGGCTGTCGATCCTGCTCTTCAGTTCCCCAGTCACCATGTCCCTACTCCTTCTCCCAGTTCCATGTGTAAGACGTATAGCGTCCTCCGCCGATCTTAAGAATCTCACCGTTCTTAAGCATATCGGCCAACGCCCGTTCCACGGTCTTCTGGCTGATACCCGGGCATTGGTTCCTAATCTGCGTCTTCGTGATCCGTCCGGTGGTGTTCCGGACGATTTCCCGCACTCTATCGGGCTTTGACAAGCCCCTCGTAACCAGAATGTCCACCCTGGAAGCAAATTCCCGATATGCGGCGGCCACGATGCCAAGCATATAGCGTACGAAGGGAAGATAATCGTTGTTGCCCTCATGCCATCCGGTCGAGCTCTCCTGCAAGACCTCGTAGTAAGTTTCCTTACTGTCCGCGATCAGCCTTTCAAGACTGATATACTTCCCGACGAAAAACCCGGAGCGGTACAGAAGCAGCAGCGTCAGCAGACGGCTCATGCGGCCATTCCCGTCATTGAAGGGGTGGGTGCACAGGAAGTCCAGGATAAACATGGGGATCAGAAGAAGCGGATCCAACTCCGGATCGGCCGCGGCCTCCCGAAGGGCATTGCAGAGAGCATCCACGGCTTGCGGTGTTTCCCATGCCGGAACCGGCTGGAAACGAACTCGTTTCGTCCCATCCGGCAGCTCCTCCGCGACCCCATTGTCGGAGCTCTTGAAGCTGCCTCCGATGGATGTATTGCTGAATTTATAAAGATCTCGATGCAGCTGCAGGATCATACCCGGCCTGATGGGAATATAGTCATGGTTTTCATGAACGGTATTCAGCACATCACGATAACCGGCGATCTCGCGTTCGCTCCGCCCCTTGGGCGTCGTCTTATTCATCACGATCTTTTTCAGCCGGTCATCGGTGGTGACAATCCCTTCAATGCGGTTGGATGCCTCCGTGCTCTGGATTTTCGCAATATCCAGCAACTCGGCGAGAGCATCCTTTTGTGCTTCGACAAACAGGTTCTGCCGCCCTTTCATCTCATGGATCTGCGCCAGGTACGACACGATCTCCAAAGACAGCAGTTTCCGATATTCGGTTTTGTAATTCAGCGTTCTCATCCATGCTCCTCTACCCAGAGCGCAATATCGTCATTTGGGCCTCTTATGACATGATTGAATCTTACCTTAAGCCTGTCAAAAGTCAAGGCAATAAAGTCATTATGCAATAGAATGACTGTGTTGATTCTTAAAATGACTTTGATTGCGGCATGGCGATATATTGATACCAAATCGCATCTAAAGGGCAAGAAAGGCCCCCCTGATGAAGCCCCTGATAAGGCCCCTGCTGAAGAATCTGATGAAGCCCCTAAGCTCGAAAACGCAAATCAAAGATTTGCTTTCTCGCTTATAAGCGACCAACACGGCTCGTACCTGGTGAAAAAATTAAGTGATCGACTTAGCATGCCCCGCTTCTTGGGCACAACTCGCGTTGCTCGTTGGTCGCCTACTTATCGCCGGTTGTCTGCTTATGGCAGTCTGCTTATGCAAGGGGGGCTGCCCCGAAGGGGCTGGGGGGTGTTGAGCTGTCTCTCTCCGCGTCTTGGCAAGCTGCTTCCACCTTCCCTCGAGGCAGCTTGACAGTCCTATTCACAGTCCTATTCATGAAATATTCACGGATTGGTAGATTGATGATATTCTTCTCATTAAAGGCGTGAGAGGGATTGAAACGCTTAGAGGATACTCACAAAAGTGTTTTTGGAAAGAGTGGTTTGTGGTAAATTCTTGATAACTGTCACTTACACTTACGTTATAATGAAGTAATTTTTCCGGCGTTCACGACGCCTCCCCGGCCGGGAACGGGGAAACAACGAAAAAACAAGGAGGCAGGGTTCTGATGCCCCATACGGAACAAACGGCGCTGGTCAACGGACGCATCCATACCCCCATGGGGATTGCCGAGGCGCTCCTGATCGAGGCGGGGCGCATCGCGGCCGTCGGGACGACGGCGACCATCGGGCTCCACTGCGACACGAGGCTGATCGACCTCGGTGGGCGCTCCGTCTTCCCCGGCTTCAGCGATTCTCATGCTCACTTTCTGGCCTGGGCGCAGTCTCAGGAGGCAATCCGTCTGAGGGCCTGCCGCTCCCTGGACGATCTTCGCAGAACCCTTGAAGCCTACGCGGCCGAGCATCCCGCCCCCCTTGGTGGATGGTATCAGGGGTACGGCTGGGATCACGTCCTGATGGACAACGTCATGCCCACCCGGCACGACCTCGACGCCGTCATCCCCGACATTCCCGTCTATCTGAGGCGCGTCTGCGGGCACGTCGCCGTCGTGAACACGGCCGCGCTGGAAGCAGCGGGCATCACCGGGAACACCCGCGTCGAGGCCGGAGTGATCGAGCTCGGCGAGGACGGGGAGCCGAACGGGATCCTCAAGGAGAATGCCCTAAACCTGATAACCCAATGCATCCCCGGCCTGGAGGATACGGACCTGACACGCCTGCTTCGGAAGTACGGCCCCCAGGCCGCGGGCTATGGCCTGACGGAGATCCACTCCGACGACCTCTCGATGTTCGGGTTTAACTTCCGAAGGTCACAGGAGTTCTTCCTGGATGCCGCCCGGAGCGGAGACCTTCCCTTCCGCCTCCGCCGCCAGCTTCTTCTGTCGAACAAGAATTTGCTCCAGGATTTTCTGTCCGAGGGGTGGAGGAGCGGCGACGGAATCCCGCTGTGCCAGGTTGGCCCGCTGAAGCTCCTCTGCGACGGCTCCCTTGGGGGGCGGACCGCGTTTCTGAGGGAGGATTACGCCGACGCCCCCGGCGAGCGGGGTACGGCACTTTTCGAGCAGGGCGAGCTGGACGACATGATCCTCACCGCGCACCTCTCCGGGATGCAGGTCGCGGTGCACGCCATCGGAGACGGTGCGCTCGACATGTGCCTGGACGCCTTCGAGCGCGCCATGAAGCAGCGCCCCATGGCCACGCGACACCTGGTCGTCCACGCCCAGATGGCGGACGACGCGCAGCTCGATCGGATGAGGAAACTCCGATTGGGAGCGGCCATCCAGCCCTGCTTCGTCCCGTCCGACAGGACCATGGCCCTGGAACGGCTGGGGAAGGCGCGCGCCGAGGCAGGGTATCGCTGGCGCTCCATGATGCGCAAGGGGATCGTGCTCTCCTCCGGGTCCGATGCCCCCATCGAAAGCCTGCGCCCGATGTTGGGAATCCAGGCAGCCGTGACCCGGACCGCCCCGGACGGGGTTTCGGAGAGTGGAGGGGTTTCGGAGAATAGAGGGGTTTCGGAGGATGGATGGTTTTCGGAGGATGGATGGTTTTCGGAGAATGGATGGGTCCCGGAGGAACGCCTCTCCGTGGCCGAGGCTATCGGGACCTACACCTGGGACAGCGCCTGGAACGGACACAACGAGAGGCGCCGCGGCGAGATAGCCCCGGGGCGCGACGCGGACCTCGTCGTCCTGGAACGGGACCCCTTCCTGGTTCCAGCACGAGAGCTGGCCGAGATCGGCATCGCCATGACCCTGTGTGGGGGCCGCGTCACCCACGCGGTACCGGAGCTCGCATGAGCCGCCTCCGTATGAGTCGCCCTCGAAGGAGCGGTATTCTGCTCCCCCTCTTCGCCCTCCCCTCACGCTACGGCATCGGGGACATGGGCCCGGAGGCCCTGAGGTTCGCCGATTTTCTGGTGGATGCGGCCCAGACGGTCTGGCAGGTCCTGCCCCTGACCGCCATCGACGGAGGCTGCGGCAACTCCCCCTACAGCCCCACGTCCGCGTTCGCAGGCAGCCCTCTGCTGATCAGCCCCGAGGTGCTGGCCGATTCGGGGCTGATCGACGAGGGGGACCTGGCTGATGCACCCGCCTTCGACGACGCCCGTGTGGACTATGACCGCGTACGCGCCTTCAAGGACGCCCTGCTGCGCCGGGCGTGGTCGAAATTCAAACGCACGGGGGCCCGTTCGGAGTACGAGCGTTTCTTTGCCGACAACCGCCACTGGCTGGAGAGCTACAGTTTTTTCGCCGCCATCAAGGGATGCCGCGGCGGCCAGCCCTGGTACGAATGGCCCGAGGGCTTGAAGTTCCGCCGTCACGAGGCGCTCCACCGCACCTGGCTGGAGATGTCGGACGAGATCGAGTTTCACCGTTTCGTCCAGTTCCTCTTCTCCTCCCAGATGGGCGCGCTCCGTTCCCGTCTCTCGAACCTGGGAATCCACCTGGTTGGGGACGTCCCCGTCTACGTCACACGGGACTGTGCCGACGTCTGGCTGCACCCCCATCTGTTCGAGCTGGACGAAGCGCTGGCCCCCGTATCCGTGGCGGGGGTGCCACCGGACTACTTCAGCGCGACGGGGCAGCTTTGGGGGAACCCCCTCTACAACTGGGACGCCATGCTGGAGGAGGACTTCCGCTGGTGGATGGAGCGCCTTCGGCATCTTTTGACCTTTTTCGACCACGTCCGCATCGACCACTTCCGGGGGCTCGTCGGCTACTGGTCGCTGCCCGCCGACGCGAAGACCGCCGAGGCCGGCCACTGGCGAAGCGTCCCCCACGAGCGGTTCTTCGAGGCACTTTGCCGGAACTTCCCGACCCTGCCCTTCTGGGCAGAGAACCTGGGCATTCTGACCCCCGAGATCGAGGCCCTGCGCCACAGCCTGGACCTGCCGGGGATGCTGGTGCTTCACTTCGCCTTCGGCGACCCTGCCCGCAACCCCTACGCTCCACACAACCACACGCCGGTCAACGTCATCTACACGGGGACCCACGACAACAACACGTCGTTGGGCTGGTTCGAGGAGGACGCCTCCTCCGAGGAGATCGCCAACCTCTCCCGTTACCTCGGGCACGGGGTGAACCGCCGCACCGTGGTGAGGGAGATGGTGCGCATGGCCATGAGTTCCGTCGCGGAGACCGCCGTCGTGCCGATGCAGGACCATCTGGAACTGGGTTCCTCCTGCAGGACCAACGTCCCCTCCACGCCCAGCGGGAACTGGGCCTGGCGCATGACGCCCGGCCAGGCCAATGAGCGGCTGGCCTCACACCTGCGGGAGCTCACGGAGTTCTACGGTAGGGCTTGACACGATCGGGCCTCCGAATCGAGTCCCTTCCGCCCCCCAAAGGGCAAATTTGTGAGATAATTCGATTAGGCTCGACGGGCCGTAACCGGAAAGGAGCGTCACCTATTATCATGATGATACAGCGACTACACCGCAGCGATCTCGGCTATTCCCTCAGGAGTCTCATGGAGAACGACCCGGCCTTCAGGCCGCTGGCCTATTTCTCCATGGAGGTCGGGCTCAAGGAGTCCATCCCCACCTACTCGGGAGGTCTGGGGGTCCTGGCCGGCGACATCCTGAAGAGCGCCGCCGACCTCGGCGTGCCCATGGCGGGGGTCACCCTGCTCTACCGCAAGGGCTACTTCGTCCAGGAGTTCAACGCCGACGACTGGCAGAAGGAGAAGCCGGTCCAGTGGAACCCCACCCACGAGCTGACGCTCCTGCCCAACCGCATCCTGATAACCCTCCAGGGACGGGAGATCCAGGTGGGGGTCTGGGTCTACGAGATCATCGGGTCCACCGGCTACCCCCTGCCCGTCTACTTCCTGGACACGGACTTCGAGCCCAACCACCCCGACGACCGCAAGCTCTGCTGGTACCTCTACGGCGGGGACAAAAACCAACCGCCTCTTCACGGGGTCGTCCCTGGTGGCGGGGGGGGACGGGTCGCGCGCGAACCCGGGTGCATGAAAATACAGACCTTT
>CAUPUB010000100.1:0-7918 GCA_963514535.1 uncultured Fretibacterium sp. | reverse complement strand
CTCGTCCAGATTGGAGGTACGCTGGATGACGACCTCCCCCAGATCCTTGCCTGTAAGCTTATCCTTGACGCGGACATGGACGATCCCGCTCTCGTCGTACAGGAACGCAACCTCCACTGGAGAGCCTTTCGGATGCGGGGCAATGGACATCGCCGCCTCGCCGATGATCCTGACCATGGACAAATCCTCGTCGTCCCCCTCCGTCACCTGCACCATAAGGCCAGTCTGATTGTCGATGGCCGTGTAGAACACCTCGCTGACAGCAGAGGGGATCGCCGTGTTCTTGGGCATGACGATGGCGTTGTACTCCTCATCCCCATCTCCTTTTAAGGCAACAACCCCAAGGCCGTGGGAGTTGACGTCCTGGATACGCATATTCAAAAGTTTGTCGGGAAGCCCCATTTTCCTGCTTTTTTTCTCCCCGGAGGATTTCGCCAGGGAGATACCCGCCTGGAGCGCCGCCCCAAGCGCCACGACCTCATCAGGATTCAGCTCGATGGAGGGAGTCAGGCCCGTCTCCTTTTCCAGAGCCTCCCGCACCATAACCATACGGGTCGATCCACCAACCAGTAAAATCTTTGAGATCCCCAGCCTCCCTATCAAGTCCGCCAGCGATACATCCTCCTCTTCGGGAACTTTTGCTGCTTCCTCGAGGGTCATCCTCATGATGTCCAGGGTTCGCTTGAGCAGGCTCTCCGTCAATCCTGCAAACATCCTCCTGTCCAGTTCGATCTTCCCCCGTTTTCCGTCGAAGGTCAGAGAGAGCGTCGTGGACTCCCTCAAGGTCAGGGCCTTTTTCGCATTCTCCGCCTTGTCACGAAGAAATGCCTCGCCGGTATCCGTATCGGCAAGAAGATCCAGACCCGTCTGGCGTTTAAACTCCTCGCTCAGAAAGACCATCAGGGCGTTATCCCAATCAAAGCCCCCCAGATTGCGATCCCCTCCGGTAGCCAATACCTCGATAGCCTCCCCCCCTACCTTCATCACGGTGATGTCGAAGGTACCACCCCCCAGGTCGTAGACAGCAACGACCTCGTCGCCCCCACCACCGCAGCAGCCGTAGGCCAACGCCGCAGCAGTGGGCTCATTGATGATCTTCAGGACGTTGAGGCCGGCGATAGAACCGGCATCGTGGGTAGCTTTCCGCTGAGCGTCGTCGAAATACGCAGGGACGGTGATTACAACCCCCTGCAGAGGTTCGCCAAGCAGGCTCTCCGCATCGTCTTTAAGCCTCTTCAGGATCAGGGCGGAGATCGCCTCCGCAGAGTATTGTTCTCCGGAATCCGTCAGGAAATGCCAGTTTTTGTCCCCAATAGACCGTTTGACATACTGGACGGTATTTCCGGGCTGTTCCACAGACAGCTGCTTGGCCATGACCCCAACAAGCGGAGTGCCGTTCTCGTCGAAGTTGACCGCGGAGGGAGTGGTTCGATCCCCCTCCCTGTTTTCCAGAATCTTCGGGCGCCCCTCCCCGTCCAGATACGCGATGGCGGAGAACGTCGTTCCCAAATCAATTCCCGCTACAGCCATAACCGTTCCTCCTTCGTCCTGTAATTTTCATGTTCGGGTAATCCCACGATGTTTCTTCACACAAATGTAAGAGCAGAAGGGGCTTTTTTCAAATGCGTCTGATCCAAAATTTTTCTCCGACCTGCCAAAGGAGGCCTGATGCCTTGCGGAAAAATCCGCTCCGTTATATCCTGCCTGTGTATTTCGGAGACGGTCGGGATTCGACTTGCAGATTCGACTTTAAAACGGGCAAGCTGGAGTACCACCGGGGGGCTCCAGGGATTCAATCAGCATGAAAAACAGGGATAATTTGGAAAGAATACCACGGTTTTTTTAAAGGAATTGGAAGGAGGGGATTCCATATCCCTGCCGGCATTTTTTGACCTCTACACCGATGAGGAGGTCCGAGTGAGATACCGAGAAGAGGGCAGAGCCGAAGGTAAGGCCGAGGGCCGGGTCGAGGGCGAGCGTCCCCAGGCGTTCGCCACGGCACGAAAGTTGCTCCAGATGGGACTGGAGGTCTGGAATATCGCCATTGCCACGGGGCTCTCCATCGCCGAGATCAAGAGCATGAAGTAAGATGAGCGGCCCCAGTAACAGGGGCCGCTCATTCGTCTGTTTTTTCCCATCCTCCAGACGAAAAGTTCCGTGTTGCAGGAAAACTACCGTCCTTCAGTGCATCCCTATTCCGATGAGAAGCAGGTGAAACGATGGGGACATCAGCAGAGATACGACGGCAATGATGATGCCGACGATGCCGAAAGCTGTCTGCTTCTTGGTGACCGCGATGATCCCCAGCAGGATCCCCAGGGGTGCGAAGATGAGCGCAACAAAAAAGACGCTGACGATGCTGCAGATGATGCTGCAGATTCCAAGGGCGTTGCTCTGTCCCTGCACCACGACCACAGTCCCGCCCTTTTCCGGTCCATCCTCCCGATTCACTTCGTTCTCCGACATGCAAACCTCTCCTTTCCGAATTCTGCTGGAAGCGATCTGTCCCGCCAGCTTCTGCTGTGCCCCTAATTTACCGCCCGGCCACTCTTATTTCAAATGTGTTTTATCGGCTTCCCACACAGGCCCTGCGATCCGGAAGCATCTGGGCGGTCCCCACAAACAAGCGGACGACCCCGAAAAATGACAGACACACGCTGTATTCTTACATTCTATCAAAAAAGCCGACGATGTGGAGAGGAAGCGGCGAAATACGTTCGCCGTCCCCTCTCATGACGCGCCCCAATGTAACGGACAACGGGGCGAAGCACAAATGCGTCTGATCGTTTTTCTCCCGTCTTGTCCCTCCTGCGGCGTTCCCCGGACTTGCTAAAAGGCGCGGGCCGTTATATCCTGCCTGTGTATCATCAAAGACGGTCTGGATTCGACTTGCAGATTCGACTTTTAGGAGGTCCGGCGATGTCAGACGCTCAGCCCTTCCCAACGCCCGAACAGCGGCAGGCCATGGAGAAACGGTGCCGTTGGCTAATGAAAACGCGGAAGATCCTGGAGCTCCGCCTGGCGTTCTACGTCCGCAGCTACGACAAGCTGGACTCCGAGGACCCTCTGGGGCGACGCGAGGCCATGGGAGAGCTGCTCAACGACGACCCCACCCTCCGCATCCCCGCCCTCTCCGGCCTCGTCTTCCAAGGGGCGACCGCCCTCTGGAACCAGTTCGACATCGCCCTGGTCATGGACCGGAACCAGTCGAACATCTCGCGCACGCTGAGGGACGTCAAGAACGGCGGCAAGTACCCGGATGCCTGGAAACGGCGCCTGGCGGAGTGCACGCACGAGGCGGACGGCAAAACAGCCGGGTACGACGAGCGTGTCTTCGACCTTCTCCTGGACTGTCAGGAGGAGGACTACCTTCTGCGCTTCCTCAAGCCGCGCAGGGGCCCGGAGCCCCGCTCACGGGAGGAGGAGGAACGAATCCGGCGTTTCTGGGAGGAGGAGAAGAGGAGGGCCGAGGCGGACGTCGGCCGGCTTGGCCTTACGGAGCGGGACGTGTGGGCGCTGCGCCCCGACCACGAGGACGAGGGCTCGGACGGCGGAGTCCTGAGCCTGAAGGACGCCGTCGTCGAGCTGCTGCGCGGCATGGCGCGCTGGAAGGGCGCCTGGGCCGTCGCCACGCTCCTCTCGA
Source organism: uncultured Fretibacterium sp. (assembly GCA_963514535.1). Taxonomy (GTDB): domain Bacteria; phylum Synergistota; class Synergistia; order Synergistales; family Aminobacteriaceae; genus CAJPSE01. The sequence continues at coordinate 4,275 of CAUPUB010000100.1, read as the reverse complement.
TCTACACCGAGCTGTCCACCTTCTTCCACAACATCAGGGGGGCAAGGCGGACTCACCTCTCGGCAGCTTCGTCGGAAACGCGGGACGAGACCTCGCAAGGCTGCTCACCCCCTCGGATTTCAAGGCCAGCATGGAGGCATTGGAAAAAGCGGTGGCAATCCTCGAGCGGATAGCCTACTACGACCGCACCAACCCAACCCTCTCCCAAAAATGCGCCGGGGATCTGTTCAAGGCGTATATTACCCTGGCAGAAATCCATGCCATGACAGGCGTCATGAGCGTGATAACTGGAGAGTCGAGTGGCGAGGAACATCACGCCGCGGCCGCTCAGGCCGTCGACCGCGCCCGTGATCTGGCCGGAGGAGAGGGCGCGGAGACGATCGCCCAAACGGAGAAGTTCCTCGGGGATGCCCGCCTGGAGACGGCCACCATCCGGATGCTGATGTGGCTGACGGGCAAGACCTCGCAGGATATGGAGGAATTTTTTCTCAAAGGCGCGGGGAGATAACGTATTGGAATCGGGGGGAGAAAACTATGACGCACGACGACATCCTCTACGGCCGCCTTCGGCTCTGGCAGCCCGAGGCGGGGCCCCGCGTCAACCTGGACACGGTGCTGCTGGCCTCCTGGGTACGTCGTCCCCCGAGAGGACGATCGAGCTTTGTCGAACTGGGGGCCGCGGCCGGGGCGGTCTCCCTGATACTGGCCCTGCGTTTCCCGGAGGGGTTCCGCATCATGGGGCTCGAGCTCCAGCCGGACCTCGCCGCCATGGCGGAGCGCAACGGGCGCGAGAACGGGCTGTCGGATCGCGTCTCGTTTCGGTGCGGCGACCTGCGTGACCCGTCCCTGTTGCCTTCCGGCGCCTTTGACGGGGTCGTCGCCAACCCCCCCTACGAATCGCCCGGAAGGGGACGGGAAAGCCCCGTCGCGGCCCGCTCCATCGCCCGCCAGGGGGCCTGCTGTTCCGTCGATGACGTCGCGGCGGCCGCGGCGCGGCTCCTGAGAGGGCGCGGCCGCTTCTTCGCCGTCTTTCGAACGGAGCGGATGGCCTCCTTTGTGGGGGCGGCGCTTCGGGCCAGCCTGGTCCCCAAGAGGTTGAGGCTGGTCCACCCCTGTATCGGCCGTCCTTCGAATGTCTTTCTGCTCGAGTGCGTGAAGGGCGGAGGCGAGGGGCTCATGGTCGAGCCGCCGCTCTTTGTCCGGGACGGGGATGGGAATTATACGCCCGAGTTGTTGAGAGCCTATGAGCCGGAGGGGCTGGGATGAAGAGGGTTGTTTCAAGTGGGATTCTCAAGGGACGAGTCCCTTGAGTGGGGTTTGGGGCGAAGCCCCAAGATTTTGATGTGCGGGGTTTGGGGCGAAGCCCCAAGTCGTTGATTTTTTGTCTTTTGACTGTGGGGGTATTGCATGCCATTGACGCTCGTTCCAACCCCGATCGGCAACCTGGAGGACATCACCCTGCGCGCGCTCCGGGTCCTGCGGAACGCCGACCTCATCGCCTGCGAGGACACTCGGACCTCGTCCGTTTTGCTGCGGCGCTATCACATCACGGCGCCGCTCGTCCCCTTTCACCTTCACAACGAGAAGGAGTGCCTGCCGCGGCTGATGGGGGCTCTGCGTGTGGGCAAGAGTGTCGCAGTCGTCAGCGATGCGGGAACCCCGGGGGTCTCCGACCCCGGCTGGATTCTGCTGCGTTCCGCGCTCGACGAGGGGATCGAGGCGGACGTCCTGCCCGGCCCCTCGGCCCTGCTGCCGGCGCTGCTGCTCTCGGGACTGACGCCGCACCCCTTCCTTTTCCTCGGATTCCCCCCGGAGAAGCCGGGCGCCCGAGGGGAGCTCTTTCAATCCCTGCGCGGCGTCCCCTGGACGCTCTGTTTCTACATATCCCCGCACAAGGCGGAACGCCAGATCGCGGAGATGGCGGAGGCCTGGGGCGACCGCAGGGCCGCCCTCGTCCGGGAGATCAGCAAGGTCTATCAGGAGTCGATCCGATCCCCCCTCTCGGGCCTGCTCTCGCGGCTCAAACAGGGGCTCAGGGGGGAGATGGTCCTGGTCGTAGAGGGACACGTCCCGGGGGGCGAGGACGGGGACGAAAATGCCTGGAAGGCCGAGGCGGACGCGCTGCACGCCGAGGGGGCCACGGTGCGCTCCGCCGTCGAGACCATCGTGGCCCGTCATCCCGTGGCGAAGAACGCCGTGAAGGCGTACCTCTTGAGCTTGAGGAACCTGGATGGGAACGGGGACGGGAGCGCATGATCCTCGGGGTCTCGACGACAGGGACCGTGCGGAAAAATTCTTTCCGCACGCGGGGGAGACGCCCACCCCTTCATGCCCGATAATAGATGGCACATTCAGGGTGTCATGATGTCATAAGGAGGCCGACGATGCTTCTCTACATTCATGGTTATCAGGGTTCCCCGGGAGACAAGTTCGATCGGGTCGTCAGGGTGTTTGGAGGCCTGTACGAGGACATCCGAGGCCCGCAGCTGGGTAACGTGAGCGTTGCCTCCGACCTGGCACGGCTCCGGGAGTTGGTGCCGGAGGAGAGCAGGAGGGGCCGTCCCCATCTGTTCGTCGGGAACAGCCTGGGAGGCTTCTACGCCTGGTATCTCTGCCATCAGAGGACGGACGCCATGTGCCTCCTGATCAATCCCGCCCTTGCACCGTTCATCCTGCTGGGCCGGGAGGCGGGGGCCGCTCCGGACTTTCTGCGGGATCTCCTCCGGTGTTTCTCCGAGAGCTATCTGGACGGCCGTTTTCCGCGGACGTGGGCGGCCTATTGTCTGGACGACGAGGTGATCGGGCATGGAGAGACCACGGTCCCTATCCTGAGGCCCGTCGAGGGACGGAGGGAGACGGGGGTGGTCCTGATCCCCGTCGAGCGGGGCGGGCACGGCTTCACGGACACGGAGGCCCTGGAGGCGGTATTCGGCCGGGTCCGGCAGGATATCGAGGATTCCTTCGGTCCCGGGAATTTGGAATGAGGGGGGCTTGCAGGTGATCGGAGCTATAGTTGGAGACATCGTGGGGTCGGTCTATGAGTGGCACAACATCAAGACGAAGGACTTTCCGTTTTTCAGGCCGGATTGTTTCTTCACGGACGATACGGTCATGACCTGTGCCGTGTACCGGGCGATACGGGATTTCAAGGATGGTTCCGCGCCCGATCTCGACCGCGTCCTGACGGAGACGATGCAGCTTTTCGGCCGGCATTATCCAGGCCGGAGGTATGGTGGATATTTCAAGAGGTGGATCTTCTCCGAGGCCCCGCGCCCCTACAACAGCTTCGGCAACGGGGCGGCCATGAGGGTCTCCGCGGCCGGCTTCCTGGCGGAGAGCCTCGAGGAGGCCCGGTCGTTGTCCAGGTCCTCCGCCGGGGTGACGCACAATCATCCCGAGGGGATCAAGGGGGCGGTGGCGACGGCCGAGGGCATTTTCCTGGCACGCAGCGGGGCCTCCCTTGCCGAGATCCGTTCCGCACTCTCGGCCTATTACGACCTGGACTTCACGCTCGACGCCATCCGGCCCGATTATGAGTTCGACGTGACCTGCCAGGGGACCGTGCCGCAGGCCATCGTCGCCTTCCTGGAGTCCAAAGGATTCGAGGACGCCGTCCGCAACGCCATCTCGATCGGCGGCGACAGCGACACCCTCGCCGCAATAACGGGCAGCCTGGCCGAGGGGGTTTATGGCGTGCCCGACCCCATTCGCCGGCATGCTCTGAGCATCCTGGACGACGGGCTCCGGTCGCTTGCGCTGACGTTTCCGGAACCCCGGAGGCCCCGCCCCTGATGACAGGGGCGGTACTGTTCCAACTTTGAATTGTTTGTCAGGATTGAAGTCCTTTTTTCCCGGACCTGCACCGATAGTGATGCAGGCCCTTTTTTGTTGGGCCTGCCTTTTTGTTTGTTGGGCCTGACGGTGCGCAACGAAATCCGCCCCCATGAGGCCCGGGCAGGGGCCTCTTTCGGAGCCCGCACTCCCGGGGCCCTGGAGTCTATCCCTCACGCTTCCCTGCCATTCTCTCTCATCCCCTCCAGCTCCTCGGCCACCGACCACTTTACAAAGTCCCCATCGTACCGAAGCGCCGCAGGATGGGGTTACCCCGGAACCGCTTGCCGACCGTCCGGAAAAAATTTTTCCTGAGTCCGACGGGACACAACGCTCCCTATACCCGATAATGGAATGGATTGTTCCCAATGGCCTGGAGACCTTTCTGGACGAACGGGAGGACGACGATGCTGTTCTACAAGATTGAATTTGAGAGTGAGAAGG
>CAUPUB010000099.1:0-8323 GCA_963514535.1 uncultured Fretibacterium sp. | reverse complement strand
TTCTCCCATGAGGGGTTTGAACGACATGTCGTAGGGGTTCCCTGCCTCATCCCCAAGACGAACGCGGTCATAAAGGCGGCGAAAAAGATGCTCCATACGGAGATACCAGGAATCCATCCACCAAAAAACAAGCACCGCCGCAGCAAGAAGCCACGGGACGCACAATACATGAGAGCCCTCCGCTGAGACAACAAACGCAGAAAGTGCGGAGAAAAGCGTCACCGCCCAGCCCTTACAGAGGAATGAATTCCCCGCCATGCGATTGATTGCACCCTGGATGAAACCGAGGTGTGCCACCCTGTCGTACCCCTCAGACATGCTCTCTCCCTCCTCGTATCATGCGGACCGTTCCCCAGCGTCCTCTTGCGACGGCGCGGGCAACCTCTCACCGGTCGGCAGAATCCCCCTTAACTGGCGCTCCAAAAAAGCGTAAGTTTCAGGAGTTGGCGGAAGCTCCAAGCGCATCTCCCCTATTTGAAACACCACAGGGGCGTCACTCCCCGCCACAGGCGACACAACATTTTTCCCTTCAACCAGATGAGGAGAGGAAGGCCCACCCATAGGAGCCGGGGCCTGCGGGTCTTCCGTCTCCCCCACCAAGTATGAAACCGATGTCCCCAGAGCGGCAGCAAGTTTTTGAAGCATATCTGCATCTGGATACCGTTCTCCTGACTCCCAACGCCGGATAGTCATTTCATGCACACCAATTTGCTCTGCGAGTTCTGCTTGAGTTCCCTTGCCCTTTCGAGCTTTTTTTATTCTCTCACCTAAACGCATTCCCATTGATTCGTCGGTCTCACCCATCAGATAGGAAACCGATGTTCCCAGAGCGATCGATAGTTTAGCTAAATCCTTAGATTTTGGATCAGATTCTCCACTCTCAATACGAGCAATAGTAGGCAAGGAAAGCTCTACCAAGTTAGCCAGCTCAGCCTGCGTCAGTCCCATATTTTTTCTACACTCGACGAAGCGATCTATAAACAAGCCCATAAAGGAAATTTATCAAATAAGACAAAAACCTCAAGAACAATAACGATAAAATTCTTTATCGTTATTGATATAAACGCATCAACAACATCTTTACATATCTTTATTGATTTGTTATCATTAATATAAATCAATTTTGATTTACAAGGAGGAGAACACTATGAAGCGCAAAATGTCTTGGAGAGAGGTTGAAACACTGGTGGCAGGGTTTTTGGAGGACAATGCGAATTTCCAAATCTTCGCGTTGCAGATGGGATTTACCTACGAAGGGCTGAAACAGAACGACAATCCCCTTGTAAACGGGCTTCTGGAGCCGTTCCTCAAGTCTCCCCAGGGGCTGAGCATTCTGGAACACGGGCTGGAGGAGAGCTATCACAACTCCCAGAAATTCTTCACTCAGATGAAAGAAATTTTTGCCGAGAGAAAACGGACTCCCCCGGACCTTCGGACCGTGGAAATGTTGATATCCACATTCCTCTACGACAATGCCAACTTCCAAATCTATGCCGTCAACAAGGGGTACACGTTCAGCGATCTGGCGGCAGCGACCGACCTGCCCGACGACCCGATTCTGTTTTCCGCCCTCTTCCATTCTCCCCATGGCGTTCCGTTTCTCAAGAAAGCCGACCAGGAACGCGACCGCTGGGAAAAGATTCTGGGGGCTGGAAAAGACGAGGAAGAAAGCAAACCATGACGTCCGAGGACGCGCGGCCGGCGCTGGGGAGACGTCTAAAGGCGCTGCGCCGAAAGGCTGGGCTGACACAATTCCAAGCGGCGGAGTTGTCGAAAATCTCCATTGCCACTTACGTCAGATGGGAGCTCGGCAAGACCAGCCCCCGTGCCTCCGAAATCGCCAAGCTCTGCGAGGTTCTGGGAGTCAGCGAGGCGGAGCTCCTGCGGGGGCCGGCGGAGGAGACACGGGAGTTCACCTTGATTTACGACAGGGAGGGGGAATTGAGAATGGAAGTTCTGAACATGGCGGCAAACGCGCCGGAGCAGCGCGTGATGTCCGTCTCGCCGCAGCGCATCGCCGCGATGGTCAACATCAAGACCGTGAACCTGAATCGCGAGGAGGCAAAAAAGCTGATGCTGGACGAAATGGCCGCGCGGTTTGACGAGGCCTGGGCGCAGCAGGAGAAGTGGAAGGGGGCAGGGGCGTGACCTCGCACGATCTGAAGCAGGCTTTGCTGGACCTCTGCGAGCGGGAGAAGGTTGGGGTTCCCGCAGACGCCGGGAGGATGGACGCAGTCGAATTAGCGCTTGAGTTGGCGATCTATGAGCTGGTCTGCGTCGGGAACCTGAACGTCTGCGATTGCCCGCACTGCAAATATCCTCAATGGCAGACGGAAACGGAACCGATAGTTCAGGTGCTCAGGGATTTTAACGAGCTTCACAAGAAGGCATCCCGCCCGGAGGACGCCGAACGGGATGTGGAGAGGATTATTGAATCTGCTGATACGGGTAGCGCTGAGGGTACGATCTGATCTTCGCACTGAAAAACCTGCCTTTTGAGGGAGCACGCATCAACCCCTCATAAAGCTCGGGCGGGACATTGAAGTACTGATAAACAGGTGAAAGACCCCAATCTTTTTTGTTCTTGAACTCCACTTCAAGAACCCGTGCGGCGGGATCGTACCCAACAGACTTCAAATCGCTGGAAACAACAGGGATTCTATCCATCATCATCACCTCCCTTCCGCGGTCATTGTACCGCGATGGGAGGGCGAGGAAGGGAGTGAGGGCAAATGAAGCGAAAGACTAACGCGGAGAGGACCAAGGAAACCGTAGCCCCGGTAACGCCGCGGCTGCTGGCCGAGGAGCAGGCAGCCGCATACCTGAACCTCTCCGCGCATACGCTGCAAAAGCTTCGGGCCATCACGCCGGTGCGCTACACCGAGGAGACGTTCAAGGCCGCATTGGAAAAGGGCGGGCTCGTGCCCATCCCTTACCTGAAGATCGGCGGCGCGGTGCGGTACGACATACGGATGCTGGACGCCTGGATCGAGCGGCAGCAGGTGGTGGGGCGGCTTCCGGAGGAGGCGGGGGCGTGATGGAAGGGTGGACATGGCCGTTTGTTTTGCAGCAGGTATTCATGGGGCTGGCGTGGTGTTTCGCCGTCTGGGCGGTCTGGAGGGAAGTCCGGGAAATTTTTGCAGAGAAGGCCGCCCTTGCGGACGGCCTTGAAAAAGAAAAACCAGAGCGGTGATGGGGGTGACAGCCCCCTACCGCTCATTATAGCAGAGGCAGGAGGAGAACAGGATGCGTGAGGTCCTGAGTATGATGCCCGAGGTAAAGGCTCCTCATAACCGGTGCTGCACCTGCGGGGACAAAATCGTGCCGAGGCTGAAAGTCTATATCCTCTACAGCTACGACCCGAGGGCGGGGAAGCTCTCGACGACATTTGCGCATCCGACGTGCGCGAAGCGAGCCGGGCTGGTCCGAGACGACCACGAGATTCCGGGCGACGTGGTGGAGCTGTTCTGGAAATGCTGGGCGAAGAAGGTGGCAGGAAGATGAGAAGAGTCTACATCGCGCACCCGCTGCGTGGGGAACGGCTGGACATCGCGGAGGTGGAGCGGAACATTTCGCACGTCACGGAGATCTGCCGGCGCGCGGCGGAGGAACATCCGGACGTGCTGCTCCTCTCCCCCATCCACGCGTTCGACTTCGTGTCCCCGCTGGGGCCGCAGGACTGGGTGATGCGGCAGTGCCTGGCGCTGCTGGACGTCGCCGACGAGCTGTGGGTGTTCGGGGACTGGGAGCGCTCGGAAGGGTGCCGCATGGAGGTGGAGCACGCCCGGGAGACCGGGAAGGCCATCCTCTTCGAGTTTCCATCCCTGAAGTAGGAAGTTTAGGTGATACACGATGAAACAGAAAGAAGTCGTTCAATTCACGGCTCGGCTGCCGTATGAAACCCACAGAAAACTCCGCTTCCTGGCCGCCGACCAGAACATTTCACTTAACGAAGCGCTCAATCAATATCTTCTGGCGGCAATGGAAGGGCTCCGTGTTTCTGTTCCCAATGATCTATTAAACCCTGAGCTGCCTCCAAGAGAAGATCGTTCTGAGAAACGTTCTTGAAAGCCGCCAGGACACGAACCTTTGTATGGAGGCCATCAGGCAGCCTTAACGTAATTTGAGACATACTTAAGCCTCCAAGTCTTAGAGTCATTGACACTATACAGGGAGCAATGTATTATTTCTAGTGTCAAAGATTCTATGATTCTAATGTGAGGGGTGATGTTCATGTCTCTGCTGGAGCGGTTGTCGAATCAGGTTCCGAAGCGAAAGAAGGACGGCGCGGACAGCCCGATCTACAAGCTGACCCTGCGGTATGTGGAAGAGATCGATAGAGCCAAGGAAAAGGGATACTCCTGGTGGCAGATTAAGCGGGCGTTCGAAGAGGAGGTTCGCGACGAGCTGCCGGAGGATTGGCAGAGCTCCATCCTGGAGAGCTGTTACCGGAAGATTAAGAAGGAAAGCAGAGCCTGAGCGTATTGGGGGCTGAGGAGTATGGGACGGACATGAGCTGGTCGCCGATCGAGGTCGAGGATTCCTTCGTCCGGTGGCTCTGCGACCTGGGGATCCCGCCGGCCGAGGGGGAACGTCTGCTGCTGGACGGGCAGAAGCATCGTTATAAAATTGCCGGGGACCGCGGCACGACACGGAACGGCGAATACTGCATCTATTGCGACGAACGGCCCGCCGGCTGGGCGAAGAGCTGGAGCGCCAAGCATGGCGTGGAGTACGCCGTGTGGACGTACTACCAGGCCGGGGAATCGGCCTGGAGCGACGAGGAAAAACGCGAGTACGTGAAGCGTATGGAGGCTCAGCGCGCCGCGGTTGCGCGGCAGAAGGAGCTGGAGCGGGCGAAGGCGAGCGCGGAGGCGGCACGGAAATGGGAGGCGGCCACGGAGCCGAGGCCGGAACATCCGTACCTCAAAAAGAAAGGGCTCTCCGGAACGCACGGAGCGCTCCAGCTGGGGAACCTTCTGGTGCTGCCGATCTATAATATCTCCGGAGGCTTGATGAACATCCAGACGATCGCCCCTGACGGCGAGAAGCGCTTCCATCCGGGGGCGCCAAAGGCGGGTGGGTTCTTCGTGATGGGGGGAAGGGACAACCCCCCCGCCCCTTCGGGGCACCCCCCCTTGCAGGGGGGGCAAAAGAGTGGGGAGACAGGGCAGGGCTTTGGTTCGGCGGAGCCCCCCTTGGGGGGAGGCCGGGAGGTATTCCTGTGCGAGGGGTTCGCCACCGGGGCCACGGTGCACGAGGCGACGGGGCGGACGGTGGTCGTGGCCTGGGACTGCGGGAACCTGCCGAAGGTGGCGGAGCTGCTGAGGCCCCGGTATCCGGGGCGGCTGGTCCTTGCGGCCGACAACGACCACAGGACGCCGGGAAACCCCGGCCTGGCGGCGGCGTTCGAGCTTGCGGAGCGGTTCGGGATCCCGTTCACGTCGCCGGTCTTCGAGGCGGACGAGAGCGGGAGCGACTGGAACGACTACGCGGCCCTGCACGGCATCGAGCGGACGGCAGAGGAAATCTTCCTGCGGCTGGAGGAAAACCGGAAGGTCCCCGAGCTGGAGAAGCATTACGCCTGGCCGCGTTGGGTCCACGAGAGGAAGAACGGGGCCCCGATGGGGACGCTGGAGAACCTGCAGGTCCTTTTGCGGCATGAGGGGGTCGGGGTCTGGTACGACGAGATAAAAAAGGACGTCTGCTACTCCCTGCCCGAGACGATGGAAAGGGGCAAGTTCGGGAAGGACAATCAGGCGAACTCCATCTTTGCGCTGGTCGTCTCCCTGTGCGAGCGATATAGGTTCCCGACGACGAACCTGGACGCCTATCTGGTGGCCATAGCGGACGAGAACCGGAAAAACCCCGTGACGGATTGGATACGGTTTCGCGGGTGGGATGGGAAGGACCGCATCGAGGAGCTCATGGGGACTTTGACCCTGGCGGAATGGTTCCCTGCAAAGCTGAAACGTCTGCTTCTGACCCGTTGGCTCATCTCGGCCGTAGCCGCGTGCGTTGCCGATGCCTTCAAGACTCGGGGCGTCCTCGTGCTGCAAGGGGCCCAGGCGATCGGAAAGACCAGCTGGTTTGCGTCCCTGGTGCCCTCCTCCTCCGGGTGGTTTTTGGATGGGGTAGCGCTGGACCCGGAGGACAAGGACAGCCTGAAGCGGGTCATCAGCCACTGGATCATCGAGCTGGGGGAGCTGGAGGCGACCTTCAAAAAGGCGGACATCAACAAACTCAAGAGCTACATCACGTCGCCCGTCGACGTCGTCCGTTTGCCCTGGGCGCGGAAGTTCTCGGATTTCCCGCGGCGGACGGTGTTCTGCGCCTCGGTGAACCAGGCGGAGTTCCTGGTGGACACGACGGGGAACAGTCGGTGGTGGTGCCTGCCCTGCCGGCGCATAAACTACAAGCACGGGATCGACCTCCAGCAGCTCTGGGCGCAGGCGCTCTTCCTGTACCGGGCCGGGGAGCCCTGGTGGCTGACGAAGGACGAGGAGCGGGACCTGGACGACCTGAACCGGTACTTCGAGGCCGGGGACGAGATCGAGGACCTCATTGCCGGCGGCTGGAACTGGGACGAGTACGAGCAGGACCTCGAGGCGAACTTCGGGGGGTGGATGAACGCGACGAGCATCCTGAAGTCCTGCGGGATGCAGAACCCGACGAAGATGCAGGTGCGGCGCGCCGGGGAGGTGCTGCGGAAGCTGACCGGGCGGGAGCCGGAGCGGCGCGGAAAGTCTGGTGATCGATGCTACTGGATGCCACACAGGAACGGCTACAGCCCTTAGAGGACGAAGAGCGGCGGACAAAGACAAGTCTGTCCGCCCTTTGTCCGCCTGTTTGTCCGCCACGTAAAACCTTGCCAATGAATGTCTTATACCCAATCAGCGGACAAAGGACACAAAAACCCGGAAAAATTTTCTTACGCGCGCGCTTTGATATTTTTTATTTTTTTTCTTAAAGATTTTCTGTCAAAACTTTAGTCAGTCTGTCAGCCACATAAGATAAAGCATTGCCGCAGGCGGATTTTAATGGCTGACAAAGAGGCTGACAAAGGGCGGACAAAAAGAGATTGTCTGCCCTCGGAAAGGAGCGTCCGGAGCGATGCAGCCTATCAGTCTCGAAGAATTTGAGTTTATGAGAGAGAGGAAAATATATCTCTGTTCCTTTTGCATGTACTGTCCGCGGCAAAAGGATAAAAATACGTATTATTGCGTAGCGGGAAAAGCATGGCAGGTGTACGGCAAGACGCGGGAGTGTCCAGGGTTCCGGCCGAAGCCGAAGAAGCCGGAGCCCAAGGCAGAGCAGCTGCGGATGTTCGACGACTGGGGGCACGCCGTCCCTGAGACGGCGCCCACAGCGGCGCCCGCAGCGGAGAGGACGCGATGAGGCGGGCGACCCTCGCGGCCGTGGAGGGGGTGCTGAGGGACTTTCCCCGTATCTGCGTGGCCCTGGCGGAGCGGGAGCGCTATCTTGAGGCGATGGCCCGCAGCGGAGGGGACGGGCCTCGCAGAGAGGGCGGTGAGAAGCTGAGCGGCCCCGAATCTCTCTGCGACATGAAGAACGGCGACACGGAGTATTGTGAGCTGGAGGCCGTGACGGAATCGGTGGGAGGGGGGCTGCGGGATCTGCCGGATACGCTCCTGCAGCTGGTGCGGATGCTTTACTTCGAGGGGGCGACTCTTGCCGACGCAGCTATGGAGGCGGACGTGTCGGAACGGAACGCATGGAGAAGGCGAAAACAGGCTTTGGAGGTCCTTCGAGATTCCTGCCTGAAGGTGCACATGGTCGTCGAGCGCTGGCGCGACCGGGAAAGGGCACGGGAGACTGCGGCAGTCGCCTATCTGTTAAGGGGAGTCCCCTGATTGTAGATAACTTTGTGGATGATTTGTGGATAACTTGGCATTGCTTATCCCCCCTGTTTTGGTGTATATTTGCTAGCATCAAGAATTGTCGCGAGAGACCGCGACGCAAAGAGAGGACCGCCCCAGCCGGGTGGTCCTCTCTTGTATTGGGGTGATCTGTTGGGGTGAAGGGGGTGAGGAAGGATGAAGGGGGAGAACCTGTCGCCGAAGGAGGAGGAGTTTTGCCGGCAATATCTCGTCCTGAGGAACGGAACCCGCGCCGCCATCGCTGCGGGGTACTCCGCAAAGCGTGCCCGCGCAACGGCTTGCGAGCTCAGGGCAAAGCGTAACATCCGCGAACGCCTGTCAGAACTTGAAAGGGAGTGGAGGGAGGACAGCGAGGTCAGCAGGGAACAGATTAGACCTGTCCACTAACCATGTTGAAAATTATAGATGCCACAAATCAAAGA
>CAUPUB010000098.1:0-8401 GCA_963514535.1 uncultured Fretibacterium sp. | reverse complement strand
TCGCCCTCGGCCCTGCCTTTGGCCTCGCCCTCGGCCCTGCCTTTGGCCTCGCCCTTGGCCAGGGCAGCGCGGCGGATGGCCTCGTCGTTCGTCTCCGCGTCCCACATGGCCTTATAGCTCAAAAGATAGTTATAGCGCTCCATTTGGCTCTGTAAAAACAGCTTTTCCAAATCCAGGGCCTGACCGATCATCGGATCCTTAACCATCGCCTCCGGCATCTTCTTCGCCTCCATTCCCGCCAGATACAAAAGCCAATACTCCAGACGACTTCGAGGGACTCTGTTTTTGGCATACTTCGGTATTTCAAGATAAAGCAGCGTCAGGTCGTCACACAACGTTTCCCCGGTCTCCGTGTCGCACAGACGGAACGTGCGGCGGAAACGCTTCCCCGAAAACAAGCTGAAGGCCAGGAGGTGGATCGAGATTGTGCGTTTCAGGTCACTGTAGGGCACGCCGGCGTTCATCTGAGACGTGTGCAGGGCCGTCAGGTAATAGACAGAACGTGGAACGTGGTCGTTTCTGTTCTTCACCTGGACCTCGACCTCAACCCGAGAACCGTCGGCCATCACCGCAACGATGTCCAGGCTGCAGGATTTGCCCTCATCCCGTGTGGCGGAGATCTCGCGGTTCGCGTACTCAAAGCCGGTAAACCCCGCGGCTCCGTCGGGGAAGACAAGGGCGTTGACGAGGTCCAGAAAAAGAGTTTTTCGGTCCTCGCGCCCAAACAGAAACTTGAAAAAGCGGTCGTTGAGACGGTAGACCCGTCCCCTGTCGAGCTCCTCCTCCAGCTGCCTGTCCGTCAGCTGTCCGTCCGTAAGCAGAGCCATTTTTGGATAAAACATACCCTCGTCCGCCATCCTCATCGCCCCTCTCCGTCCCCGACGCCATTATAGCAAAGTCCCCTTTGCTTCTGGGCACGGCTCCGCGCCTTGACGGTGCGGTACGGGGTTGTTATAATACAAAACAATTCAGTAAAATGACGTATTGAAGAACGACGTCTTTCTGCATCGGCTCCGGGAAAGGGGCCTGGATTTCGTCGAGGATGAGAAGGAGAGGGGAGGGGAGGAGAGCGGCGCCCTGTCGGGCAAGAGCTTCGTGTTCACCGGGGAGCTCTCCTCGATGAAGCGGTCCGAGGCCGAGGCCAGGGTCCGAGCCCTCGGCGGGACGGCCTCCGCGGCCGTCAGCTCCAGAACCGACTACCTCGTCGCGGGCACGGGAGGTGGCTCGAAGCTGAGGAAGGCTCAGGAATTGGGCGTCACCGTGATCGACGAGGAGGCGTTCCTGAGGATGCTCGAGTGAGGGATATGCAGGAGGTTTCTCCGTCGAGAAACACGATAGGGGATACGACATCGGAGGATAGGAGGCAAAGCTTATGAGATTCAAGGACTTTTTTTGGCGTTTTTCCATACCGTTCGTTTGTTTTTTCTTCGTTTTTGCACATACTGTGTTGGCCGCCCAAGTAGCACGTTGGGAAATTGTGAACGAACGACTCGAAATCGCTCTCGACGGCGGGGGCGTGTATCGATTCGACAAAACGAAGACCGGAGAAGACGAGTTCTATAAAGTGCAGGGGCTTCCATCCGGGACGCAGTTCACATTGCCTCAAGGCTGGAGCGTGGATACGGACCCTCGCATAGCCAAACGTCAGGGCAACGAGGGTTCCGAAAAAGAGCTTGGAGAGCACTCCGTTCGTTTTTCTTCGGGCGCGACAGTTTTGCTTCTGTCGGATGCAGCCGAAATGACCGCTCGATATTCCGCCCCAGCGTCTCCCACTCCGAATCCTCCTGCGGTGACCGAAAAGTTCCCCATGATCGCCGCTCATTACGTGACTTGGTTCCAGACGCCCGAGATCAGCGGACAATACGCGTTTCGATGGACGCTTAAAGACGAAGAGAAGCCTGGACAGGGCTATTTCGAGCCGGATCACACAATAGATGGACAGGCAGAAATAGCATCGTATCAATATCCTCTTACAGGTCCATATGACAGCCGCGATAGGGATTTGCTGCGATACCACATGGCTTTGATGAAGATGTCCGGTATCGATGCCGTCATCATCGATTTTTACGGTATCCATTCGGACGGAGGAGAATGCCTTGCCACGTTGGAGTCCGCCAAAGCCCTGGTAGAAGCCATTGAAGAAGCGGGCTTGAAGTTCCTTATTTGTTACGAAGAGCAAGCCGTTGAGAAAGTTGTCAAACATATGGGGCAGAAAATCAGCCATGCCGAAAAAGTCCGTCAGGATTTTTTGTGGTTGGGTTCCGAATGGTTTCGCAGGGCATCCTACGTCAAGCATGGGACGCGGCCCGTCGTGCTGTGTTTCAATAATGCGGAGGATCACCGCATCTTCAAATCTTTGTCCGCATGGAAAAATGTTTTCGCTTCGGCAGGACAAGATCCATTGTTCATCGATCTCAGGGGGTCGCTCGAAGATTCCGAAGGCGCGTTCCACTGGTTCTTGAGTGTCTTGCACGAAGAGCCTGACAGGGTTCTGAGCGGGTCCGCGATGTCGAGTGAGATACGTAGTGATGTAAGGGAATTTTTTAAGTCTCAAAAGTCGAAACCCTACGTCGTATCCGGCGCATTCGCTGCGTTTGACGACAAAATTTTCATCGAGGTGGGCCAAAGCAACGGTCCTCATGCTATTCTGAAGTACGATAGAGGGGCTACATTTGCATCCTCGCTGTCCGAGAGCCTTTCAGGGGGCGGTCTGCGAGTTCCTGACATGATCCAGTTGGCAACCTGGAATGATTTCGCGGAAGGGTCGGCTATTGAACCTTCAGTGGACGGATGCAAATATCACCGTGAGAGCGAAGATCGCGGGTATGGGCCTCTGGATCATCTGCAGAAGGTCAGGGCGGAAAGGGATGATCGTTTTCGCCAAATCGGATGGACGAACGAGGACCTCAGGGCGCCCATCGAACTGTACAAGCTGAGCAAATCCGGTGGGAACAAAGATGAGATAGATCGTGTCTACAAAGCCTTGTTTTCGGGGGACCCCGTCCGGTTCCGCTCTATGGCGAAAGCGCTAGTCAAGTATGATATGTCGGTACGTCCGTTGTTGCGAAACGAATTAACGCCACCCCCCAACAATCCGCCAAGTGGACCGGATGTGCCGCCGGTAACGCCGCAGCCCCCACATCTTCCGTCTCCCAATCCCGGCGGCGCGAATTCCGATGCTGGCAGCGGCGGGTGCGCCACAGGATGGGGATTCTCGGCCTTGCCGGCGCTGCTGGCTCTTCTGGCGTCAGGCATCCGCCGCAGGAACTGATACGAACGGATAAGGATTTTTCGTAAAAAGTGAGAAACGACGCACGGCCCCCGTCTCGGGGGCCGCGCGTCCGTAATCAACAGGATGCTCAGGGAGGTGGAGTGAAGGGGGCGGAGTGACCCGGCCTCACCGTTCCTCCCGCCGCACGACCCGCGCCCCGTCGGTCAGGTCCGACGCGGGGTAGAGGATCACCTGCTCCCCGGGCCGGAGTCCGTCCAGGACCTGGGCCTCGATGCCGTTGTCTCGCCCCGCCTCGACGGTCCGAAGCCTTGCGACGCCGTCCTCGACCACAAAGACAGCCCACTTCCCATCGCTGCGGAAGAGCGCGCTGGACGGCACGGTGAGGGCGTCTCGGTCCTCCCAGACGACGATCCTGGCCTCGACGCGGAAGCCGTGTCCAAGCCTTCCGAGGGCCTCCGGCGGGTCGGTGAACCGGACGACGACGTTCACCCTCTGCTCCTCGACCCCGAGGGCGGAGACCTTGGTGAACGCGAACGGCTCGATCTTCTCGACGATGCCGTTCAGGGGCCTGTCCCCGCCCCAGCCCGACAGGACGACCCGGTCGCCCGACGTGACGCGGACGGCCTCCGAGGACAGGAGCTCGACGACGACCTCCAGCCCGTTCTCGACATCCCCGATCTCCATCAGGGGGGTTCCGGCGGGCAGGGGCCCCTCGCTCTCCCGCATCACGCGCAGCACCCGGCCGTCGGCCGGCGCGCAGAGGGGGATGACGTTCGCCTCGGTCGTTTGGGGCGCCGCCTCGTTCCCCCCGAAGCGGCGCAGCCGCGACAGGGCGCCCTTGCGCTCCGCCTCCCTCACGGCGATCGCGGCCTCGGCGTTGTGCAGGGCCGCAGCGGTCGTGCGGGCCTCCCGTTCGGCCTGGTCCAGCTGGAGCTGGCTGGCGGCTCCGGAGCCCCTCAGACCCTTTATCCGGTGCAGCTGTACCTGGGCCAGGTCCCGGTCGGCGACGGCCCGTTCCCGGTCGGCCCGCGCGAGCCCCAGCGCCGCTTCCGCCGCGGCGAGGACGGCACGGGCCCCGGTCTCGTCCCGGGCATCCAGGGGAGTGGGCACGGACGGGACCATCCTTGCCACGACGCTCTTCCCCGCCGAGACCATGTCGCCGGGCCGGACCTCCACCCGCAGCAGGCGGCCGTCGACCGGCGCGGACACCGTATAGGCGTCGCGGACCCGCGTCCGGCCCTCCTCGTCAATCGTCAGGGTCATGGGCCGCTGGGCGACCTCCTCCAGATCGACCTCCAGGGGGAGGGGCCGGAAGGCATAGGCCAGAGCGACGGCGATCAGGGCGACGGCGCCGAAGGTGAAGAACTTCCTCGAGATTTTTTTACGCATCTTCCCATTACCCCCTTGTTCCTTACTCTCTCGTCTTGATGACGGAGACGAGGTCTGCCCTGTCCATGATCCGCTTCACCAGGCATCCCGAGACGATGGCGGACCCAAGGACCACCACGGCCCCGGTCCCGGCGCTCGCCGAGGTGAAGTGGGTCGGGATCTGGTAGAGGTCCATGCTGAAGGCCTCGGCGAACAGGAAAAAGGCCCCATAGCCCAGGATAGTCCCTCCTGCCAGCGCCGCGAGGGTGACGACCGCCAGCTCACCCAGCAGGACGAAGGCTGTCTCTCCCCGGGTGAACCCCATGACGCGCAGGCTGGCCAGGTCCCGGGCGCGTTCGGCGTAGGCGATGCTCGCGGCGTTGTAGACCACACCGAAGGCGACCACGCCGGCTATCGCCAGGATGAGGTAGCGCATGGAGCCGGGCCCGGTGTCCATCTGGTGCCGAAACGCCGCGCGGGAGTCGCTTTTTACCCTTACGCCCGCTATGGAGGGCATCCGCTTGAGCGCCCGGTAGATGGAGGAGGCCTTCGCCTCGTCGATGCGGAGCCAGGCCCCGGAGACGCGGTTCGGCTCGCGCAGCGCCCGGTTCAGGGAAGCCAGATCCATGAAGGCCGGGGCGCCCATCACCGTCCCGGCTACGCCGACGACGGGGAGGGACAGCCTCGGCCTCCTCCCGGTCCGCACCTCGACCTCCAGGATGTCGCCCGCCAACACGCCCAGCTTGTTCGCGAGGGTCCCCCCCAGGACGACCCCGCCCGTGCGCAGGGGGATGGGACGCAGCTCGGAGTCCAGGGCGAGGTTAAGGCGTTGGGGCGAGATCAGACCGTCGATCGTCCCGTGATGGTCACGGAGCCCGTGACGCAGGATGACGGGGATGCTGCGCACCGGCTCCGCCTCGATCACGCCGGGCAGGCTGCGCAGCTCGTGGAGCGTCCGGTTTGAGGCGGCGTCGTTGAAGACGACGGCCATGTCACTGCGGTCGAAGATGTCGAAGGTCAGGGACACCGTCGTGTCGAAGCTCCCCAGGATGGCGATCATGCCCACGGATAGCGCCATGCCGAAGGCGATCCCCGCCGCTGCCCCGATCATGCGTCCCGGACGCCGGAGCAGGCGGCGCAGCACCATGCGGCAGGGCTGGTCCAGGCGAGCGTCGAGGCTCCGGGTCAGCCCTCCGGTGCGGCTGTAGTCCGGCGGAGCGGGCGGCCGCATCGCGGAGGCCGGGGTCAGAGCGAAGACCCGGCGCAGGACGAAGCAGCCCCCGGCCGCGGCCGAGCCGATGCTCACCAGGAACCCCATGAGGAACGGCCTGGGGTCGGGGCGGAAGGTCAGGGACGGGAACTTGAAGTGGAGCAGGTAGACGCC
The DNA here is from genome assembly GCA_963514535.1 of uncultured Fretibacterium sp. Taxonomy (GTDB): domain Bacteria; phylum Synergistota; class Synergistia; order Synergistales; family Aminobacteriaceae; genus CAJPSE01. Next base: position 2,417 of record CAUPUB010000098.1, on the reverse strand, counting down.
GGCCAGAGCCCGTCCTGCCAGCACGCCCAGGACGCACCCGGCCGCGGCGCCCAGTGCGGCGATGGCGACGACCATCTTGAAGTAGTGGAGTCCCACTGCCAGGTCGGAGTAGCCGAAGGCCTTGATCAGCCCGATCTGCTCACGCTCGGAGTGGACCATGCGCGAGACGACGAGGGTGAGCAAAAACGCCGCCACAATGAGGAAGAGGGGCGGTATCATGACGCTCATGGAGCGGAGCTGGTCGAGCTCGTCGCCGACGAACCGGTTGGAGTGCTGATTTTCCCGCCCATAGGAGCCGGTCCCCCCGTAGGGGTCGAGAATGCGGTCCACGGCGTCGAGGACCCCCGCGAGGCGGGCGCTGCGGTCCAGGGTCAGGATGGCCTCATTGAAGGCCCCCTCCATCCCATAGGCGGCGGCGATGGCCCGGCGGCCCATCCAGAGGATGCCGTACTGAGCGTCATTCGAGACGACCTCCCCGGGCGCCGTGATGTAGATGAACTCCGGCGACTGCGCCAGCCCCACGATGCGCAGGCTCCGGCGCGAGCCGTTCATCGTGACGGTGAGCCTATCCCCCGGCCTCAGTCCACGGGCCGAGGCGAAGCTCCGGAGCAGGAGGATCTCGTCGGCGTTCCCGGGGTCGGGCATGCGCCCGGCGACGAGTCGGACGCCGTTCAGGTAGGAGCCGTCCAGGTCCGGGAGCGAGAGGGCCCGGCCCCGGACCGGGAGCTCGAGCCCCGGCAGGTCGATCAGGGCCTCCCCGACGACGCGCCCCTCGGCCGCCGAGACGCCGGGAAGCGCGGCGAGGGTGTCGATCAGGAAGCGCGGCGCGCGCTTGACCGGCGCGAACACGTCGGCGAACCGACAGCTCTCGTAGTAGGACCGGCGGGTCTCCTGGATGGAGACGTACAGGCCCGACATCATGACCAGCACCATGACCCCCATGGCCACGACCGCACCGATGGCGGCGACCTGTCCCTTCATCCTCCAGAGGTCCCGGATGAGCTTCCGGTCCAGGGTCCGCAGCGGGATCACCATTCGATGGCCTCCGGATCGCTTCGCTCCGCGTTCTCGACGACCGAGCGGATCGTCCCGTCCGCGAAGTGGATCACCCGATCCGCCATGCCGGCGGTCGCCGCGGCGTGGGTCACGATCAGGACGGTCGTCCCCAGCTCGTCGTTGACGTCCGTCAGGACCTTCAGCACGGCCCGTCCGGTGCTGCTGTCAAGCGCCCCCGTGGGCTCGTCGCAGAAGAGCACCGTCGGCCGTTTGGCCACAGCGCGGGCGATGGCGACGCGCTGCTGTTCTCCGCCGGAGAGCTGCGAGGGGAAGTGGTCCACCCGACCTCCCAGTCCGACGAGCGCAAGGGCCTCGTCCGGGGACATCGGGTTGGGGGCGATCTCCGCCACCAATTCGACGTTCTCCCGCGCGGTGAGGCTGGGCATGAGGTTGTAGAACTGAAAGACGAACCCCACATGGTCGCGCCGGTAGCGGGTGAGCTGGGGTTCCGCCATGGCGCCGAGGTCCGCGCCGCGGAATCGCACCGTGCCCGCCGTCGGGCGGTCCAGGCCTCCGACGACGTTCAGCAGGGTGGTCTTGCCGCTTCCGGAGGGCCCCAGCAGGACGACCAGCTCCCCCTCGCGGATCGTCAGGTCGATCCCCCGGAGGGCGTGGACGGCCGCCGTTCCCTCCCCGTAGACCTTCGTCAGACCCTCGATCTCGAACACGGGGGCCCCGCTCTCCCTTTCCTTCGGCTCCTTCTTCAATCGAATCCTACCTCCGTTCCGCTGGAGAAGCACAGCCCGACAACCCAAACGATGTGTCGATATCGAAAGGAACAGGTTATCTTATTGTAGCACCGATGAAATATTTGGCGATGCGCGGGCGTTCGCCCAAATCCGCAGGTGGCGGTAACCTTAAGAAGCGTATCTTATCGTGGCTAAAGCATAGTTGTGGCTAAAGCATAGAAAAAAACTCCTGCTTTTGCCGCTGTAGACCTTCACGGCTAGAAGCAGAAGTTCAAGATTTCTTCACGAAATAACATCTCTAAATGGCTGGGGAACAGGGATTCGAACCCCGATTACCTGATCCAGAGTCAGGCGTGCTGCCGTTGCACCATTCCCCACCGCTATCCAACGAAGACTAATTTTATCAGGGAAAGCTGAAAAGTCAAGAGCTGTTCCCCAACCCAAATCCGCAGGTTGCGATAGCCTTATGAAGAATAAAATGTGTTGTTACATAGATTGAGCCAACTCTCATTTTGTACCCGCCGGGTGCGGCGGAAAGGTGCACAAAACTTGCCCCTGCCACACGTTAAAATTTTGCCTGCAGTTTTGGGAATGAAAAGGTTTCTTGCAAGTCAAAACCTAGATAGTGTCGTCAGGAGATGCCAAAAGGGTTAGAATATCCTCCGGCAGAAT
>CAUPUB010000097.1:0-8833 GCA_963514535.1 uncultured Fretibacterium sp. | reverse complement strand
CGAGGGCGAGGCCAAAGGCCGTGCCGAGGGCGAGGCCAAAGGTCGTGCCGAGGGCGAGGCCAAAGGTCGTGCCGAGGGCGAGGCCAAAGGTCGTGCCGAGGGCCGTGTGGCAGGAATGGAGGAAACCGCAGCTGCGATGCTGAGGGAGAAGATCGACATCCTTTTGGTCTCCAGGGTGACGGGGCTTTCCCTGGATCGGCTGGAGGCGTTGCAGACTCGGGCGGAATCCTGATCGAGAACGGAGCGGGCCGGAAGCGCGCCTTGGGATTTCTCCCACGACGATGAGCATGAACCTGACGGCGGCGGAGAGCCGAATCCGAGACGCGGACATGGGCCAGGAGATGCTGGGCTTCATGAAGCTCCAGATCCTGTCTCAGTCGGGCACGGCGATGCTGGCGCAGGCGAACCAGCTTCCACAGACGGTGCTGGGCCTCATCCGCGGGTAGCCGATGGTGTAGTTGAAGAATTCTTGAGATGCACCGAGGGGGGGCCGGCCCCCCCCTCGGTTTTTCCCTTGCCCCTTCATGATAAAATAGCGTGGGAAGGCGTCATGTGCTGTGATTGTCTGCAATGAGGTATCCCCAGTGTGATACCTTCAATTGAGGGTATACAGGACATAGACCCCGCGCACCACCAATCGAAAAATGATGAAGCCCCTGGCGAAGCCCCCATGTAAAATTTAAGGGAAGCGTTGGAGATTTTTGCTCATAGCCGTGCAGATCACGGGGCGCCCCCGAACGATGCCCCAGGGGTCAGCACGCCCGAGTCCATCGTGTACGCCGTCTTTCCGTAGTCCAGCGCCTCCAGGTCGTGAGAGACCAGGATCAGCGTGACCCCCTCCCCGTTCAGGTCCGAGAAGGTCCTCATGATCTGCCCCGCGGACTCCCTGTCCAGGTCGGAGGTGGGTTCGTCGGCGATGACGAGCTGAGGCCGGTTGATCAGGGCTCGGGCGATGACTGTCCGTCGCAGCTCTCCCCCGGAGAGCTCCGCGGGGTAGGAATCCGCCAGGCGCTCTATTCCGAACTTCCCCAGAAGATGCCGGGCTGCCCCCTCCCCGTCCCCCCCGCGCCGATAGAGGCAGAAGGGAAGCAGGACGTTCTCCAGGACCGTGAGGTTGGGCAGCGCCGCCGCGTTCTGCGGGATGAAGCCGATGGACTGGTTCCTCATAAACGAGAGCTCGCGGTCGTCCTTCCCCGCAAGGCTTTGGCCGTCGATCTCCACCGTGCCCGACGTGGGCGCCAGCATCCCCGCAATCAGGTTTAGCAGCGTGGACTTTCCGCTCCCCGACCGGCCGATGATGTTGATGTAATCCCCAGCCCGCACTTCCAGGGAGACCCCGTTCACCGCAAAAAAACGCCCTCCGCCCCGCGGGTACTCGCGGGACAGCTCCGTAAGTCGTACGATAGTCTTCTCTTTCATCGTCTTCTCTTCCATACTACAGGTCTCTCATGGTGTCGTAGATGTCCGCCCGACTGGCCCTCACGGCGGAGCGCGCCGCCGTCAGCAGGCCGGTGAGCACCGATGCGACGATGCTCGCCGCGCCCATCAGGAGGAGGACGGCCGGACGCGGCAGCAGGAAGGGCAGGCTCAGCGTCTCCGTCGCCATGGGACCGAAGACGGCGATGGCCGCTCCGCCGAGAAACGTGCCCAGAACCGAGCCATAGAGGCAGATGAGGAACACCTCGGCCAGCGCGAGGCGTATCAGCTTCCCCCGTGTCGCCCCCAGGACCCTCAGGACGCCCATCTCCCTCCTACGCTCGCCCAGGGTCATCGCAAACACGAGGGCGATGACGACGACCGCGAGGACCCACACCAGGAAAATGAACCCCTTGATCAGGCCGGAGACCAAGTTCAGGCCGGACGAGATCGTGTTGACGAACTTCTTGCTGAACAGGGCGTAGATCCCCCGTTCATTGAGCTTTCCGTTGAGGGTTCGCGCGGCCTTGACCGAATCGTAGCCGGGGGCCAGCTTGATCATGACGGTGGAGATGAGGCTCCCATCCCGGGTCAGGGGATGCTTCAGGATCCGCTCCGCTTCCTTGGCCAGGGCGGTCAACGTCCCCCGGGTCATGAACACGGTGGCGTCGAACCCCATCCCCGTCTGCTCCAGCCGCCCGGCCACGGGAAAGCCCTTCTTGAAGAAGGTGAGCTCGTCCCCCTCGTCCCCGGCCACGTGATGCCCCAGGATGACCTCGCCGTCCTCCAGGTCCCGATGCAGGGTCCTCTCCAGCCAGGGTTTGATCAGGAAATCGGTCCCATAGTCGATCCCCACCAGCTGCACCGGATAGGAACAGCAGGAGGCGTTCAGCGTCGCCAGGAAGGTCTGAGGGGACATCCTGTCGATGCCGATCTCCCCGTCCCTGTCGGCCTCCCTGAGGAGCTCCATCACGTCGCGGGGGAGGTAGAAGGTCGAGGGCTTCCCTGAAAGCAGGATGCTGTCGATGTGGGGATCGTACCCCTCGGGGACCACCATGATGTCGGCCCCCAGGCGGTCGGACATGCTGGCGACGCCCCCGGACAGGCTCAGGGAGAGGACGGACCCCGCGTAGAGCGAGAAGGCGAAGAGCAGGATCACGAGGACGAGACAAAAGCTCCTCCGGGGCTTCCTGCGAATGTTCTTCCCCGCGAGCTCGAAGGTCGTCAGGCGCATCTCAACGGCCCCGGCCCACGAAGCCGTGGATCAGGGCAACGACGTTCACCAGCACGAGGGCGGACACGAGGACGATCACCACCGGCATGGTCGTTGTATGGCAGGCCATGTCCGCGGCCTTGCAGAGCCCGCACTCCCAGCCCAAGCCCGCCTTGTCCCCGATGACGATAATCCGCATGGGGACCAGATAACACAACAGGGCCGCCACAATCGAAAGCACACCCGAGAGCGGCGCGACCCACCGCTTCCGATGGCCCCAGAGGGCCAGAAGCGACAGGACAACGATCAGCGCCCCCATGCCTGTGATAAATATCCCGCTGTAATGGCACATCATGTACTTTCCGTTCGGCATGGGGCCGCAGACCGGAAAGAGGACAAAGGGCGTCAGGGCAAGAGCTGCCCCCAAAAGAGCGTCCAGGATGAAAAATATCTTTTTTGCCATGTTCGTTCTTCCTTTCAATTTTTCTGTCTTCTATTCTTTTTTTACTTTGCCTTCTGCAGCGCCTGACGGACGGCGATCTGGAACTCCCTGTGCGTCACCGTCGCGCCGGAGACGGCGTCCACCTTGTCGATGTCCTGGGTCCTGAGAAGCTCACCCGGGTACTGCCTCATCCCCGCGACGGAGATCTGGCACAGCCGATAGTTCGCCTCACTGTCGTTCTTTCCGTAGTTCTCGTCCTTGACGTGCCCCTCGGCGTCGGTCGCGGTCATCTGACAGCCCACGATCGCGTTGTTCTCGATCTCCAGGACGACCTTGGTGCCGCCGCCCCCGTTCTCGTTGCGGTATTCCCCTTCGTAGACGCCGTCGCGGTAACCCCGGGACGACCCCCTCACGACAAACACAGCCGCCGCAGCAGCGGCGATCAGGACGACGGTGGCGATGACATAACGGCTCTTCATGCTCTTCCTCCACTCTCTCCGGGCACGAGGGGCCGGGTCTGGTCGATGTCCTGAGCGATCTTCCCGTACTCGAGCACAATCTTCCGCTGAGCCACGTCCCCCACCTCGGGGTCGTGGGTCACCACGATGATGGTGGCCCCCTCGCGGTGCAGGGTCCTCAGGATGTCGATGACGATGCCCTCATTCTCCTCGTCCAGGTTCCCCGTGGGCTCGTCCCCCAAGAGGATGTCCGGCGAGTTGATCAGCGCCCGGGCGATGCACACCCGCTGCTGCTCCCCTCCGGAGAGCTGGCTGGGGAGGTGGCGGGCCCGGTCCTTCAACCCGACCTTCTCCAGGGCCTCCAGGGCCTCCCCCTCGTCGGGCATACTGTGATAGTACTGCGCGACCATGATGTTCTCCACGGCGGTCAGGTAGCTGATGAGGTGAAACTGCTGGAAGATCAGCCCGATCTTGTCCCTGCGGATGCGGGTGAGGCTTGCGGCGTTCTCCCGGCTGATGTCGTGTCCATCCAGGACGACGCTCCCCGACGAGGGGCTGTCCATGCATCCGATGAGGTTGATCATCGTGGTCTTTCCCGAGCCCGAGGGCCCCATGATGGACAGCCAGTCCCCGGCGTTCACGGTCAGGTTGATGTCCGAAAGGGCGTGAAGCGTGCCGTAGACCTTCGATACGCCCTTCATCTCCAATATCTTACCCAAATTTATTCCCCCCTGAGCACGATGGCCGGATGAATGTCCATCACCTTGCGGACGGGCAGGATCGAGGCGAGGATGGTGATGGCGATGAAGACCGCGATGGTGATGGGAATGAGGAGCCATTGAAAGTGGATGGCCCTGCCGAAGACGCTCAGGCTGACCTGCTGCGCGAACTCGAACCCCAGGAGAACCCCAAGGGCCCCGCCGATGAATCCCAGCAGAACGCCCTCCCCCAGAAACTCGCCTATGATGAGCCCGTTTTCGGCCCCCAGCGCCTTCTTGAGGCCGATCTCCCGCTTTCGCTCCGCGACCATCGCCATCATGGTGGTGTAGACCGAGATCATGGTGATGAGCAGCACCACGATCGTCACCAGATAGACTAGGGCCTGCAGCTTGCCCAGCACGATGTCCTGAGACTGCGTCAGGCGTCGGACCGCCCGCGGCTGCACGCTCGGGAGCTCGGCCTCGATCGTGGACGAGAGCGTCCCCAGCCCGGCGGCGTCGGCCATGATGCTGCACTCCACGACGTCCCCGCGGAACGTGTCGCCGATCAGCTCGTCCAGCATGTCGGCGTCCGTGAAGATGAAGCCCTCCTCGGCCCCACCAGTGGTGACGATGCCCCGGACGTAGAGCTTCCTGCTGAAGTACTGCGTGCCGATATCCTTCTTGACGTTCTCCTCGGCGCTGAAGGTCTGTTGAGACGCGACGGCGCTCTGCCCGTACTTCACGCCCTTGACGACGAAGTCGTCGCCCAGGGAAAGGTCCAGCGTCCTGGCGATCTCCTTGCCCACCATCACCTGGTCGGGCCTGTCCTTCGTCCCCCACTCGCCCTCCACGTACCAGAAGGGGCTGTTCTTCCGGGCCTCGTCCAGGTCTGTCCCCGCGATGATGTAGGGCTGCTCGTTGATCTTGACGGTCTGATAGCGGTAGGGGGCCATGCCCACGATCCGGTCCCCACCGATGATGCGCCGGACCTCCTCCAGATCCCCGCGGAGGATCTTCGCGTCCCCCCTGGGGAGCAGGACCAGGTTGGCCCCGTAGGAGCGGAACTCCCGTCCCAGCTGCCGGGGGATGTCGTAGTAGATCGTGACCAGTCCCGACAGCGTCGTGGCCCCGATGGCGATGGCCAGGACGGCGACGATCAGGCGGGAGCTCCTTCGGACGAGGGAGCTGACCACCATCTTCAGATACATGCGCTCTCGGCTTGTCGCTTTACTTGCCATGCAGGACCTCCGTAGGCTTCAGCTCCAGCAGATATCGGATGGCGGGGACGCTGCCGAACAGGACGACGAAGAAGAGAATGGCCGACACGATGGGGATCACCATCTGCGCAATCTCAATGCCGGACCCGAATACCGTTCTTCCGATGACCTGGGCGAAGCCAATACCCAAAAAGTAACCGGCGACGCCCCCCGCGAACCCGATCAGCATCACCTCGGTCAGGACGAACAGGATGATCTGGGCGTTGAGCGCTCCAAGCGCCTTCAGCAGCCCCAGCTCCTGGCTCCTCTCGATGACGCTCGCGGTGATGAGGTTCGATATCGCGAGGGCCGAGCCGATGGCGCTGAGGATGGTGATCAGGGTCATCAGGAAGGTGGTCTTGTTCAGGATCGTCCCCTCGGACTCCGCGACCTGTCGAACCGGCTTGGCAACCCCGTCCCGCACGACCTCCTGGATCTGATGGCAGATGGCGCTGACATAGGCCGTGCAGTACCAGGTTTCGTAGTCCGTGGGGCTCAGGCTCTGCGGGTCCTGGGCCGCCCGCCTCGCCAGCTCGTTGTCCGGCGTGGTGATGGCGGAGACCTCCATCCGGGAGATCTTCTCCGGGAGCCCCAAGAGCTCCTGGACCATCCTCAGGGTCCCCACGATCTGCTCGTCCCCGGCCCCACCGTCGGTGTAGATCCCCTTAACGACGACCTCCCGGGTCTTGTCTCCATGGCGCAGCGTCAGGGTGTCCCCCAACGAGAGGTCGTTTCGGCCCGCCAGAAGGCTCCCCACCATCACAAAGCCATCGTCCTCCTCGCCGAGCCATTCACCCTCCAGGTCGATCTGCCACCAGTTTCTCAGGGGCCGCAGCCCCGTATCCAGCGTCTCGCCCGTAGGAAGGACGGCGTGTTTCTGGACCCAGCTTCCGACGAGCGGGACCTCCGCCCCCTCCGGGCCAACCCCGTCCACGCGCACGCTCCCCTCCAGGAAGGGGGCGAAGTCGACGATGTTGAAGCCCCAGAAGATCGTCTTGACCTTCAGCATATCCTCCTCACGAAGGAACTTGTCGGTGACGCCCGCACCCTCGCTGAGCCCGTAGAGGTCGTTCATGAGGGCGGCCTCCTTGTGGCGCACGACGATGTTGGCGCCGTACACCTTGAGCTCGCGGTTGACCTTGTCCCCTATGCCCAGCATGACGTTCATCATGGCCGTGGACAGGGAGACGCCCAGGGTGACGGTGAAGGCGATCATCAGCATCTTGCTCTTCTGGCGGACGATCGTCCGCCGTATCATTCTCCAGAACACGGGAGCCTCCTACTTCCTCTACTTGCTTCCTTTACTTGAAGCGTTTTTCATGGCGCTCCAGTTCCTTGACGTCGATATAGATCTTCGAGCCCCTGACCTCGTAGGGAAAGGGGATGGGATTGCAGCCCCCCCGGAACCCGATGGTGTTCTTGTTCATGACGACGTCGCAGCGGCGGCAGACCACATCCTCGTCCCCGCGCTCGTAGTACCCGGCGACGCCGCAGATCTCGCAGGCATCCAGCCCCACCCCATAGGCGTTTCCCGCGGGCTTCCTGACGACGAGGAACCTCACGTTGTACCCACCCGGGGTGTCGTAGGCGAACTTGTGAAGGTGGCCGTCGGAGACCTTGTCCAGCGCAATGGTTATGACCCCGCCGTCGAGGTCGTAGGACTCGGGCTGGAGGTCTGCCGGCGGTTTGGTGTCCAGATAATTGAGGACCACCACGATCAGGACCGTGGCGGCCGACCAGAAGAACAGGCCGGCGGACCAGCGGCGGCGCCCGCGAAGCCGGGCCCTCTCCTTACGTAACAGAGCCCTCTTGCGAAACTCGCCCACGACCTTTCGATGCGTGGCGAAGACGCAGAGCAGCATCAGAAGGGCCAGAGCAAGCTGGGTAAAGACGAAGATATTCTGGAATTGGTCCCCGAAGATCATGAGCTCGAATACAAGGTCCGAGAGCCCGATCACCTTGAGGCGCTGGAGCGCCGCTACGGCTCGGACCCCGTACTCCAGGAAGAAGAGGAGGAGGGAGCCGCTCAGGAACAGGACGGATGCACCGTCCCCAAGGGCCCGATGGACCTCGAATGCGCTGAGCGCGAGCATCAGGCATACCCCGAGACCGAGGGTGAACCCGATGCCCCTCAGCAACGCCCGCGTGCTGAGGCCGCTCTCACCGAAATAGACGAACTCCTGAGTGAATTGAAAGATCTGAGGCAGAAGATAGGTCAGGGAGAGGAACGTCAGGGCCGCCAAAACCGCCCTGTCGATCCAACGAGCGCCCCTCCATCCCCGAAACAGGGTCCCGGACAGGGCGACCCACAAAAAGGCAATCAAGGCCGTCGCCGCAATGACCACCACAGCCCAGCGGTTGAATCGCATGAGGGGGAGGTTCATGCCCTTGGGGTCGAACAGCCGAACCCCAAAGACGACCCCGCCCCCAAGAATCCCTGCCGCCGCTCCGGCCCAGGCAATCAGATGACCGGCCCTTCCCTTGAAGCGCAGGATATAGCTGAAGATCAAACCGACCACCAGGGAGAACGAGGCAAGATGATCGGTGACCGCGACGAGATATTTAAGAATGGGGTTGACCTCCGGACTTGTCAAAAATTTCCGCGGGGCACGCTGCATTCCGAACGGCACAAGGCCGGACGGAAGGAGAGGCCCCGCAGAATAGAGTTCCTAAACTGTCCCCTTAAGCCCAGGGACTACTGATTCTGGAGCTGCTCCCCGGTGTAGTTCCAGTCGAACTCGGCGGTATGGGTCTGGAAATAGTCGCTCGCCTTCTCCTTGGCGGGGACGCCGGTCTCGGGGTCGGTGTGAAGCAGGTAGTCCGTGGGGGGCTCGATGATGAACTTCAGCTTATAGCGTCCGACCTTCAGGCCCTTTTTGATGTTGGCGCCATAGTGGGGGCCGTCGTCAGCATTCATGGGCATGAAGTTCCCCTCCATGACGACCGTCTTGCCCTGAGCGTCGAGGATCTGGTACTTCACGCTCAGATAGGCCGGCCAGATGTTCTCGCCCGAGCCGAAGCCGTAGGCGATAGCATAGGTGGGCTGGAGGTGGATATCCGCCTCGAGGTGCATATCCGACTCCTCCTTCGAGGGGTTCTTTCCCGCGGGGACCATGTCGACGGCCTGGAAGTACACGGCCGCCACGTTGTAGGGACCGACCTGGATCTCCTCGCCGATGGGGATCTCGGCGAAACCGCTCTCGCCCGGCTTCTCCGCCGGGGCGGCCAGGGCCGCTCCGACCAAGGCCAGGGAGAGGACGACAACAAGCATTGCAGCAAACTTCTTCATGAAATTTCCCTCCTGATGAGTATTATAAAAAACCTCACGCGAGGTTTTTTACCAAAGG
>CAUPUB010000096.1:0-8888 GCA_963514535.1 uncultured Fretibacterium sp. | reverse complement strand
CCCTAATGAGGCCTTTTTCAATTTACCTGTTGCTTTTGGCTTGACAATCTAGCCCGGCATTGATCCTATCACTTATTATAGGGAAGCGCTGATTAAAACAAAAATGCATATTTTACCAAAGGTAAGTATGCAAAACATCTATAGGCAAAAATCTCCAGCGCTTCCCTAAAAATTAACATGGGGGCTTCGCCCCCAAGCCCCCACGCCGCTATCCTGATAGCGGCGGCCCCGGCAAGTTTCTTACTCGAAACAGGCAAGCTGGGGTACCACATAAGCAGACCGCCAACGAGCGGAAGCGAGTTGAGCGGGTCGCTTATAAGTGAAGCAGCAAATCTTTGATTTGCGTAGCTGAACTTAGGGGCCTTATCAGGGGGTCCATCAGGGGGTCCATCAGGGGTTCCATCAGGGGTGCTCCGTGGATTAAATCAGTGTTTCCCTAGATAGTCAAGTTGAACACCACAGCCCAAAATCCTCAGGAAGGGCAGGCGAGAGCAAAGTACGAGTAATAAGCAGAAGGAATATTTTAAAGCGGACCATTTGCCTATCCGCTACCATCAAAATTATAGGGGACTATAGGGAAGCGCTGATTAAAGATTGAATCAGCGTTTTCCCAGATTTCTTCGGATGCGCGGGCCCGCGGATACGGGGTATACTAGGAATCAGACACTAGAAGAAAAAGAACCGTCCTTCCGTCCTCCCTTTCGCGGGCGGCGCGGGCGGTGTGGAGATTCGGGGGTACACATGGCGGAGTACAAGGGATTGGCTTCAGGTATACTGGATGGGGTGGAGCTGGAGGTTCGCTGCTTCCCCGATCCGGTGCTCAAAAAGCCGGCCGAGCCCGTCGAGGAGTTCGACGAGGAGCTGGCCGATTTCGTGGAGAGGATGCGCGCCGCAATGCAGGCGCATAATGGAGTCGGGTTGGCGGCCCCCCAGGTGGGGGTGTCCCGGAGGATCGCCTTGGTGGAGTACGATGGACAATCTTTCGTCCTGATCAATCCCTGCCCGCTGGAGCAGAGGGGCGAGCAGACGGGGGAGGAGGGGTGCCTGAGCTTCCCGGGCATCTACGCCGAGGTGAAGCGCCCCGCCTGGATCCGGGTCGAGGCACGCGACGAGAGGGGCGAGCTCCACGTCTACGAGGTCGAGGACTTCCTGGCCAGGGCGTTCCTGCACGAGATGGACCACCTGGACGGCAAGCTCTTCATCGACTACCTCTCACCCATCAAGCGGGGGATGATCCGGACCAAGATGCGCAAGCGCGCGGCCGCCGCCCGATGACGCGCCTCTGGTTCATGGGGAGCGGCGCGTTCGCGGCCCGGTGCCTGACGCACCTGAGCGCGTCGCTTCCCCCCGGCGTCTCCCTCGAGCGCGTGATCACCGGGAACCCCACGCGCGCGGGGCGCGGCCTGAGGGAGACCGTCTCCCGTGTCGAGGAGGTTGCCCTGGCCCTGGGGCTCCCCCTGGAGCGGACGGGACCTCTGTCTGAAAACGGACCTCTGCTGGAGGCTGTCACCGCCTCCCCCCCTGATGCCATCCTTGTCGTGGATTTCGCCCAGCTGATCCGGGAACCGTTCCTGGACGCCCCCCGCTGGGGCTGCCTCAATATCCACCCCTCCCTCCTTCCCCGCTGGCGCGGCGCTGCGCCGGTCCAGCGGGCCCTGATGAGCGGTGACGTGGAGACGGGGGTGACCGTCTTTCGCCTCGTACCGGAGATGGATGCCGGCCCGATCCTGCGCCAGGTCTCCATCCCCGTCGAGCCGACCGCAACGGCCTCGGAACTTTATGAGAAATTGAGCTTGAGGGGGAGCCAAATCGCCCTCGAAGGTGTACAATATTTACTAAATAGACCAAACAATGTGTTTCATTTTTTTAAAAAACAAGACGACGGCGCCGCCACCTACGCTCCGAAGATCGGCAAGGCGGAGGGCGGGGTGTCGTGGGACTGGGAGGCCCTGCGGATCCACAACGTCGTCCGAGCGCTCGACGCCTCCTTTGGGGCCTTCGCGGCCGTGAGGGGGACGAGGCTTAAGATCTGGAGGACCCTGCCCTGTGGAGAGGGGGAGGGGAAAGACGTGGGTTGTGTGCTGCGTTTTTCCGATGGCTTTCCGGTCGTGGGCTGTGGTGGGGGCGCTCTGCGCCTCGACGAGGTCCAGGCCGAGGGGAAGAGGCGGGTCGGAGGGGACGAATGGGCGCGCGGCCTGCGTCTGGAGGAGGGGGATATGCTGTGACGGAAGGGCGGACGCCCGCGGAGATGGCGGGGCTCTACGAATGGCCCCGGGTCGTGGCCGTCACCGGGGCCCTGGGGTCGGGAAAGACGGAGTTTGTCCTGAACCTGGCGCGGGGACTCAAGGAGCGGGGGGAGTGTGTCACGATTGCCGACGCGGACATTATCAATCCCTACTTCTGCATTCGTCAGGTGGCGGACCAGCTGGAGCGGGAGGGGTTCACCGTGCTCACTCCCCCGGAGGCGGCCAAGTGGTCAGACATGTCCATCGTCAACCCGGCCATCTCACGGGCCATCGTGGACGAGAACGCGCGGTTGATCCTGGATATTGGCGGCGACGCCGTGGGGGTCCGGGCCCTGACGCAGTTCGCGCCCGACCTGGAGGCGGCGGGGTACAGGCTGCTCCTGGTCGCCAACGCCTTTCGGCCCACGACGGGCAGTCCGGAGGCCATCGCGAAGATGAGGGCTAAGATGGAGATGCTCTGTGGGCTCGAGGTGGGGGCTTTGATCGCGAACTGCCATCTGATGGAGACGACGGTCGCCCCGGACGTTGCGGAGGGTATCCGTGTCGTTCTGGAAGCGGGGCGGAGGCTGGATCTTCCCGTGCTCTACGCGACGGTTCTGGAGGAGCTCTGCGGCGAGGTGGAGCGACTGTTGGGGGTGGATTCCATCCCAATCTGGCCGATGGTCCGGTACATGCAGCGCCCGTGGGAGGGCGAGAGCATGTGGTCGGCCCCGGTGCGGGAAAAAGGAGCTTAGCTTAAAGGAAAGGAGCTTAAAGCAAGGCGCATCGGTTTTTCGTGTTTTGGTGAGGATTCGCATTTCAACGTCAGCGAACAGGAGAGGAGACGTGGAAACATGGCGAAAGGACGAGTGGAGGTTCGGGAGGATTACTGTAAGAGCTGCGGGCTTTGTGTGGCGGTCTGCCCCAAGAAGGTCCTGAGTATTTCCGACAGGATCAACCCCAAGGGGTACCGCCCGGTGGAGCAGTCTCAGGAGGGATGCATCGCCTGTGCGCTGTGCGCCCGCATCTGTCCGGACGTGGTCCTGACGGTCTATCGTACCGACGAGTGAGCTCGAGGGGGGACGAAAATGGCGAAAGTTTTGATGAAGGGGACGGAGGCTATTGCGGAGGCCGCCATTCAGGCGGGTTGTCGGTATTTTTATGGATATCCGATCACGCCGCAGAACGAGATTCCCGAGTATATGTCGTCGCGCCTTCCGCAGGTCGGAGGCGTGTTCCTCCAGTGCGAGAGCGAGGTTGCATCCATCAACGCCTTGATGGGGGGGGCGGCCACGGGGTATCGCGCGATGACTACGTCGTCGAGCCCCGGCATCTCCCTGATGGCGGAGGGAATGTCCTACATCGCGATGGGCGAGCTGCCCTGCGTCATCGTCAACGTGATGCGGGCCGGCCCCGGACTGGGCGGGATTCTGCCCGCTCAGGGCGACTACTTCCAGGCGACGCGGAACGCGGGGCACGGGGACTACCGCATGATCGTGCTGGCCCCCGACAACCTGCAGGAGGCCGTAGACCTGATCCAGGATGGGTTCGATCTTTCCCAGAAGTACCGAACGCCGGTGATGGTGCTGGCCGACGGCTTCATGGGGCAGATGATGGAGGCCGTCGAGATCGAGACGCGCACGATCGAGGATCCCAAGTCCAACGCGGAGTGGGCCCTCGGCTGGCGCAAGGAGCGCGGCGGTGCGCGTACGATCGTCTACAACCTCAAGCTGAAGCCCGAGGACCTGGAGATCCAGGTGACGCACCTCCAGCAGAAGTACCTGAAGATCCGCGAGAACGAGCAGCGGGTCGAGCGCTACCTGGTGGAGGACGCGGAGCTGGTGATCGCCGCCTATGGAACGACGAGCCGCATGGCCCGGACGGCCATAGATCGCCTGAGGAATGATGGGCTCAAGGTGGGGCTGATCCGGCCCATCACCCTGTGGCCCTATCCGGTGAAGGGCTTCAGGGATCTGCCCGCCTCGGTCAAGCTGCTACTGGACGTGGAGATGAGCTCGGAGTATCAGATGCTCGACGACGTCAGGATATCGACCGAGTGCCGGCTGCCCGTGGAGACCTACGGCCGGTGGGGCGGCTTCACGCCTTCCGTGCACGAGATCGAGGACAAGTGCAGGGAACTGCTCGGGAAGAAGTAGAAGGAGGGGGCGAGAAGATGAGCGAGACGAAAGTTTTTGAGATGACGAAGACCTGGCAGAGGGATGTTCACACGCACTACTGCCCGGGCTGTATGCACGGCGTGGCCCACCGCCTGGTCTGCGAGGCCATAGACGAGCTGGGAATCCAGGAGGATACGATCGGCATCGCCCCGGTGGGCTGTGCCGTCGTCATGCACCAGTACATCGACGTGGACTTCATCGAGGCCGCCCACGGCCGCGCTCCCGTCCTTGCCTACGGGATCAAGGCCGTCAGGCCCGACAAGATCGTCTTTTCCTATCAGGGCGACGGCGACCTGGCCTCGATCGGAATGGGGGAGGTCGTTCACGCGGTCAACCGGGCCTGGCCCCTGACGATTATCTTCATCAACAACGCCATCTACGGCATGACCGGAGGCCAGATGGCGCCCACGACGCTCCTGGGCCAGAGGGCGACCACCTGCATCGGGGGGCGCGACGCCAAGGTGAGCGGGTACCCCATCCGGGTGAGCGAGATGCTGGCCACCCTGGCCGGTCCGGCCTACATCGAGCGCGTGGCGCTCTCCCAGCCCAAGTACATCATGCAGGCCAAGGCAGCGATCAAGAAGGCCTTCAAGAATCAGGTGGACAAGAAGGGATTCTCCTTCGTCGAGGTGCTCTCGACCTGCCCGACCAACTGGGGCATGCGTCCCGTGGATGCCCTGAAGTGGGCGGACGAGAACCTGATTCCCTATTACCCTCTGGGTGTCAAGAAGGATTTCGAGTGAGGAGGGCGAGGACATGGCGGACAACGGAGGAAAGAAGTTCGAGCGCACGCTGGTTGCGGCGGGGTTCGGCGGGCAGGGAGTGATGGTGGTGGGCCAGCTGATCGCCCACACGGGCAACGCGGAGGGGCGCAACGTCTCCTGGCTGCCCTCCTATGGGCCCGAGATGCGGGGCGGCACGGCCAACTGCAGCGTCGTCATCTCCGACGAGAAGGTGGGGTCCCCGGTTGTCTCCGATGCGGATGCTGTGGTGGTGATGACCCAGCCGTCCCTGACCAAGTTCAAGAACGACGTCAAGAAGGGCGGGGTCCTGATCTACAACAGCGACCTGGTCAAGCTGGAGGGGGAGAACGTCCGCAGCGATATCCGCACCATCGCTGTTCCAGCCAATAAGATTGCCAGCGAGACCGGCAGCGACAAGGTGGCCAACATCGTGATGCTGGGGACCCTCGTCGCGGCTACCGATATGGTGAGCGACTCAATGTGCATCGAGATGATCAAGGAGAAGCTGGGCAAGAAGAAGCCGCAGTTCCTGCCCATGAACCTGAAGGCCTACGAAGCGGGCAAGGCTATTGTGAAGTAAGGCCTCCAATTCTAAAGAAACACGATAGGATGCTTACGAAGGCGGAGGAGTACCGGCCCCGGGGTTGGAAAACAAGGGGCGGCACTTCTCCGCTTTTCTTCCGCTCCAGCGCGGAGGGAGGATATCGTCACTCGGCAACGACATTCCCCTTGACGTTCTTGCGATAGACGGTATAATATTTCCTGTTTTGCGGGGGTGGCGGAATTGGTAGACGCGCAAGACTAAGGATCTTGTGGCTGTAAAGCTGTGGGAGTTCGATTCTCCCCCTCCGCACCATCAGAAAGAGAGCGCCGAGGGTGCTTATCCTTGCAGAGAAAAGGGTTTTATCTTCGGTGTTTTGAAGGTATTAAGGGGCGACAGAGGTCGTCCCTTTTTTCTTGTTTGAGTAGTTTGTCGCGCTACAGCATAAAAAAGGAGGAGCGGCCCCGGCAGGGACCTATCCTCCTTACGGTTTTACGACAGCGGGGGAACCAGGCCGCGCTCACTCTGCCACGACGGAGATCCTCTGCCGGATATGGTCTCCCTTCACGGCCTCGTCCACCATGGCGATGGCATAGTCGGCGTAGCTGATTACGCTCTCGCCCCTGGAGCCCAGGGTCAGCTCCTCTCCGCCCAGGATGTACTTGCCGGTCCTCGGCCCCTCGGCCTGGAAATCCGCGGCGGGGCTGACGTAGGTCCACCTCACGTCGTCTCGGGAGCGGAGCTCCCCCAAAGCCTTGCCCATGGCGGACGCGAGCGGCTTGTAGACCTCCGGAAAATCGGCCCCGTCCATCAGTTGCGTCGTGTGCCCGGGGTTCACGTAGAGGCTCCCCGCCCCGCCGACGACCAGCAGCCTCGTGTTTCGGCCACTCAGGAGGTTGCACAGGTGCTCCAGCGAGGTGCCGTGCTGCGGAAGGCTCTCCGGAGTCCAGGCTCCGAAGGCGTCCACGACCACGTCGAGCCCCTCCAGGTCGGAGGCGGTCAGGTCGAAGATATCCTTTTGAATGGCCCGCTTCGCCGCCGTCCTGTTCTCCCCCCGCACCACGGCCGTGACGTCCAGCCCTCTCTTCACCGCCTCCTCGACGATAAGGCGTCCTGCCTTTCCATTGGCGCAAACCACCTTGAACACATCGAAAATAACCCTTATTCCCGTCCCCCGTTCCCGCAGGAACTTCCTGACGGTCTCCACCGCGATCTCCGCGGCCTCCTGCTGCGGAAAATGGAACTCTCCCGTGGAGATGCAGCAGAACACGATGCTGACGAGCCGGCGCGAGCGCGCAAGCTCCAGGCAGGAGCGATAGCAGTCGGCGAGCAGGGCGCGGTCCCTCCGCGTCGGGCGGTCGGCGACGATCGGTCCCACCGTGTGGACGATGTGGCGGCTGGGCAGGTTGTAGGCCCCCGTGATCTTCGCGCCGCCCGTCGGCTCCTCGTGGCCCTGCCGCCTCATCAGAGCGTCGCACTCGAGGCGGAGCTGGACCCCGGCGTAGGTGTGGATGACGTTGTCGATGCACCCGTGGCCGGGCACAAAACACCCCAACAGAGAGGCATTCGCGGCATTGACGACGGCGTCCGCCCTCAGCGTCGTGATGTCGCCCCTCCAGACCGCGAGGGATGAGGCGCCGGGCTCCTCCGTCGCGACGGGCAGCGCCTCCGCGTCCACGATTCCCTTCCTTCGCGTCTCCTCCCGAAGATAGGCGTCCTGCACCTCCAGGAAGTCCCCGCCGATGGGCCAGGGGGGACGGACGTTCATCAGGGCCCGCAGGAGCCGCCGGCGGCCCCCCTCGTCGTCCGGGATCTCCATGCCGCGGCAGCGCGGGTTTTCGTCCCGCAGAAAACGAAGCAGGTACTCCAGCCTCCCGGCCTGGTCCTCGATCCGACTCCCGATCCGATCCACGACACCACCGCCCTTCCGCTTCCTAGGGCACGGGGCTTGTCCCCGTCGTCCCTCTGCATTACAATAGCTCATCAAGTATCCCATGTAAAGCAGGCACATTATTGTTCTGTAGGTACCAAAAAGATACCATTGTGCGAACAGGTGGTTTGAGATGAAAAAGGACATGCCGGACTGCCCGATCGAGACGACTTTGACGCTGATCTCCAACCGCTGGAAGGTGCTGATCCTCTGGGATCTGTTGGGCGGAGTCAAGCGTTTCGGAGAATTGAAGAAGCTGCTGGGCGGCGTCAGCCAGAAGGTGCTGACGGCCAACCTGCGCCAAATGGAGGAGGCGGGGCTGCTGACCCGAACCGTCTACGCGGAGGTGCCGCCCCGGGTGGAGTACGCGCTGACGGAGACCGGGCGCAGCCTGCAGCCGGTACTGGAGGCTATGCTGGAGTGGGGAACGCGCTACAGGGCCGGAATGGGGACTGCAGCGGACCCCGCACTAGCCTCCATTCCCGACGGAGGCGCGTAGGGCGAAAGGACGGAGGCCGCCAACGGGGCCAAGCGCGGACTCTCCAAGCAAGCCCTATTTATACTGGATAGTGTCGTCACAAGATGTTAGCCTAAAGAGCAATGCAGCGAATTTGCACCGCGGCAACAAATCCTGCCGCCTGCGCCGCCCCCACGATCTCGTTCGTATCGTAGGCACGGTCCACAAACAGATTGGCGGCATCGATCCCTTCAATCAACTTACAGGCCTCGTGGCAATCCGACCGGGTAGCCTCTGTAACAAGGATTCGGACCGGCATACCATGCGCATTCACGGCCAGAGGATAAGACGGCGTCCGCTGTCCAGGCTGCTCTGATCCGTCTGCTCGAGGGGGTGGAGTGCCGCACCCTGACGACGGACAACGGAAAGGAGTTTGCGCGACACAAGGAAGTATCCGCTGCTTTAGGGGTCCCTGCGTACTTCGCCCATCCCCACAGCCCCTGGGAGCGTGGTACGAATGAAATAAGCAGACGACCAACGAACGAAGTGAGTTGTGTCGGTCGCTTAGATTCTTTATCAACACGAACGGACTCATTCGCGCGCTCTTTGCCCAAGGGGATCGGTTTCCGAGAGGTGCGGAACGATGATGTTCTACGAATTGTAGAACGGCTGAACAACCGTCCAAGAAAGTGTCTCGGCTTTCGTACCCCTAAGGAGGCCTTTTTCAATTTGCCTGTTGCATTTGGCTTGACAATCTAGCAGGATAAAGGAATTTCATCCTCTGCGAGGTGCGGAATATGGCGAACCATTATCTC
>CAUPUB010000095.1:0-8954 GCA_963514535.1 uncultured Fretibacterium sp. | reverse complement strand
CGGAGGAGATGACCGCGTCCGTCCAGAGCGTGACCACCTCCATCGGGGAGATCGTCGGGGTCCAGAAGGAGCTGGGGCAGGCCGCGTCGGATACGGTCGATGTGGCGAAGAGCATCGGGCGGGCGTCCCGGACGGTGGCGGAGACGGCAGAAAAGCTGAGCGATCTCATCGGCCGCTTCAAGACGGCAGAGGATGGCAAGGGCCTGGCCCTGAGGGGCTGAGGCACAGGGTGAGGTTCGGCGAAAAGCCTCCGGGAGGACGACTGTCCTCCCTTTTTTTCATATATTCGCCCTTGTCCGCCGGGTTGCGCTATAATTCCCCTGTGGCGTCGGACCTGGACTTTTCCGGCTCTCGTCGGCACGCTCTTGTCAGTGCCTTGATGTCCGAGTGCGCTGGACAAAACGTTGAAGGAGAAAGTGTAATGAATTTTGCCTTTATGTTCGATATCGCTGCAGGTTGTCTCCTGGCCTTCTTTGCTGTCCGCGGCGCCATTCGAGGGCTGTCGGGAGAGGTCGTAGCCCTTGTAGGGCTCGTCGTGAGCGTCTTCTGTGGGTGGACCTGCGCCCGGCCTGCGGCTGGGATCGTCCTGGAGTACTTCCCCTCCTGGGACGCTACAGTCGTCGCCCTGATCTGCTCCGTGGTCATCTTCATGGGCGTCTCCCTCCTCTTCGCCTTCGCGGGGCGTCTTCTGCACCTCCTGATCCGGGCCGCGAACCTGTCGATGGCCGATCACCTTTTCGGGACGTTCGCCGGCGCCCTGCGCACCTTTTTCGTCGTCCTCTTCATCTACGGCGCCGTATCCATCTTCTCACCTATCCTGCCCTCGGACTGGATGAGGGAGAGCTACGCCATGAGGGGCGCCTCGGTCGTGTGGCCGCCCGTAATCGCCTTCCTGTCCGACCGCGGCTGGGTGGACCTGGAGCGCCTCGCCCCCGCGAAGCTCGAGGTGTCAATTCGGCGGATGGAGGCGTCGTCGGCCGACATCGCCCTTCATTCTTTGGTCAGCTTTCCAGCCAGCTCCGACATCCTTGCCGTGCCCGCCATCCCGAATGCTCCTGCCAGGGAGGGAAACTGAGAATCGGTTATGATTGCAGCTCCATCCGTCCTTGAACTTCTGGAGTTCCGCAAGGCCCTCGCACCCTTCAGGGAGCGGCTGAGGGGCGATCTCGGCGTGCGCGCCCTGGAGGGGACCTCTCCCTGTAGGACCCTTGACCAGCTCGAAAAGCGCGCCGCCCTCCTGCGGGGCTGGATCGACTTCGTCGACCGCTGCGGGGAGATATCCTGGAACGCGGGGCTCGCCCCGGTCTCACCCCTTTTCGAGGGGGCGAAGCACAGCGGCATTCTCTCAGGTGAAGAGCTTTTGTCGGTCCGGGCCCTTCTGGAGGCGGCGAAGCGCGTCCGTGGGGAGCTGACCGCGGCCGTGGAGGACTTTCCCGTCCTGGAGGCCCTTCGGGGCAGGCTCCGCGACTTTTCGCCGGAACTCGAGGCTTTGTCCGTGGTCGAGGACTCCGGGCGTCTGGCTGACGGCGCCTCGCCCAAGCTCCAGACGATCCGCGGGGAGCTGGAGGCCCTGAAGCGTTCGGGCCGCCGGACGGCCGCGCGCCTGCTGGAGGACCCCCACATCCTGAACATGCTGCAGGAGCGCTCCCTGGCCTGGCGGGACGGAAGGTTTCTGCTGCTGGTGCGCCAGGAGTACATCAATCGCTTTCCTGGCCTGGCCGTCGACCGCTCCGGGTCGGGGAATTCCGTCTACATGGAGCCCCGGATGCTCTCCTCCGTCAACAACGGCCTGATGCTCAAGACGAGGGACGAGCGCGACGAGGAGCGCCTCATCCTTCTGGAGCTCACCCGCAGGGTCCTCGCGCGGGAGCGGGCGATCTCTGATGCGGAGAACGTCCTAGGCGACCTGGACCTCTTCTGTGCTTCTGACGCCCTGATACGCACCGAGGGCTGGGTGATGCCGGAGCTGACCCGCAAGCGGGCCTTCAGGCTGGTCGGGGCCCGGCATCCGCTGCTCCGGGAGGCCGCCGTGCCCGTGGATATCCGCTGCGGCGAGCCCTTTGGGACGCTGGTCGTCACGGGGCCCAACACGGGGGGCAAGACGGTCGTGCTCAAGACGGCCGGGGTGTGCCTGGCGATGGCCTGGTCGGGGCTCCCCATCCCGGCGCGGGATGGCTCGGAGGTCGGGAACTTTGACGCCCTTCACGCTGATATCGGGGACGAGCAGAGCATCGAGCAGAACCTCTCCACCTTCAGCGCGCACCTCAAAAACATCATCGGTATCCTCGGCTCCGCGACGCGGTCCTCCGTCGTCCTGCTGGACGAGCTGGGTGCGGGGACCGACCCGCAGGAGGGTGCGGCGCTGGGTGTGGCGATCCTGGAGACGCTCCGACAGAAGGGCAGCCTGGTCCTGGCGACGACGCACCATAACCCGATCAAGCAGTATGCCCTGACGACCCCCGGGGTGGAGACGGCCAGCATGGAGTTTGATGTCGATCGTCTTTCCCCGACCTATCGCCTGTTGATGGGGGTCCCGGGCAAGAGCAACGCGCTGATGATCGCGCGGCGCTATGGGATGCCGGAGTCGGTGCTGGAGCTGGCCCAGGGAGCCCTGGACGCTCGCGCAGCCTCCGCGGAGGACCTGATGGGGGAGCTGAACGAACGCCGGGCGGCCCTGGAGCGTGAGGAGCGGGAGTTCCGGGAGGTGGTCCGGGAGACGGAGCGCCTGGAGCAGCTCTACAGGGACCGTGTGGCGGAGATAGACTCCCAGAGGGACAGGATCCTGGAGGCGGCGGACCGCCGCGCCGCGAACCTGTTGAGCCGGGCCGAGGAGACCTCGCGCGGCATGATCCGGGACCTGGAGGAGGCGGTGAAGACTGTGGCGCATCGGGAACTGAGCGACAGACGGCAGCAGATTCACAGGCTTCGGAAGGGGATGGAGCGACGCCAGGCCAGGCGTGAGGAGCGGGAGATCGAGGCCCGACCGAAGTCCTTCGTCGTCGAGCCCGGGGTGACGGTCCAGGTGGCCGGCAGCGGGGTCGTCGGGTTGGTCGAGTCCGTGTCGAACGGTAAGGCGCGTCTGGTCGCGGGGCCCATGCATCTGGAGGTCCCGGTCGACCGGCTGGTAGCTACGGACCGGAAGGCCAAGGTGGCCCTGCCGCCCGCGGACACCACCGTCCTGATGGGCCGAGAGACGGTGCCCTCCTCCATCATGCTGCGGGGCATGAGCGTGGACGAGGCCCTGCCGCTGCTCGCGAACTACCTGGACCGGGCCTACCGCGCCCACCACGCGAGCGTCGTCGTCATTCACGGGCGCGGCGAGGGGATCCTGCGCCGGGAGGTCCACGCGCTCTGCGCGCGCCTCAAGTACGTCAAGGACTATCGTCTGGGTGGCGCTGGAGAGGGAGGGTATGGGGTCACCGTCGTGACCTTTGCCTGATCTGCGTTGGGAACGTAGGTTTTTGGGAGGAACATCGTCTTGCTCGAGGCTGAGGTCGGGAAAAAGCTGGAGAGGCTCCATGAGCTGCTGAGGGGACTTGGCCGCGCGGCCGTCGCCTTCTCGGGGGGCGTCGACAGCGCCCTGCTGGCCGCCGAGGCCCATGACGTGCTTGGCGGTGAGAGTGCGGCCCTTACCATCGTCTCTCCTCTGCTGGCCGAGGACGAGCGAGAGGACGCCCTTCGGCTCGCCAGCGGGCTGGAGCTGGACCACTTTGTGGTCGAGATGGACGAGCTCTCGGAACCCGCTTTCGCCGCCAACCCGTCGGACCGCTGCTACATCTGCAAGCGGATGCGGTTCCTCCGTATGGTCGAGTGGGCGCGGGAGCGCGGCTTTCCGTGGCTCCTGGACGGGTCGAACGCGGACGACTGCCGCGACTACCGCCCCGGGATGAGGGCGCTTGCCGAGCTGGATGGCGTCCGCAGCCCCCTGCTGGAGGCGGGGCTGACCAAGGCCGAGATCCGAGCCCTCTCACGGGAACGGGGGCTCTTCACGTGGAACAAGCCGGCCAGGGCCTGTCTGGCCTCCCGCATCCCCTACGGGGAGCCCATGACGCGGGATGGGCTCGTGCGGGTCGAGGCTGCGGAACGCTTTCTGGCCGGAATCCTGCCGCCGAACGCACAGTTCCGGGTCCGCGCCCATGGGGACCTGGCCCGTGTCGAGGCGGGGAGGGAGGATCTTCCCCTTCTTCTGGAGGCCGCCGACTCGATCCACGACGCCCTCCAGGGTGTGGGATTCCGCTATGTGACGCTGGACCTCAAGGGGTACCGCATGGGCAGCCTCAATGAGGCCTTGCCAGGTAGCCTCAACGAGGCCTTGCCCGGTAGCCTCAACGAGGCCTTGTCAGGTGGCCTCAATGAGGCTTTGTCCGTCAGTCCCAACGAGGCTTTGCTTCCCTTGAAGTTTTAGGCATTCCGGGATTCCAAAGGGACTTGTCCCTTTGGTGGGTCCAGGGCGAAGCCCTGGGGTATTGCCGAGAAGCGTCGTGTTTGTTCGTCGTCGTCGTGTGTTCATCGCCATTATTTATTGAAAGGAATGTAATGCCATGCTGCAGCATCTGGACCCCTTTCTGGTCACGGGACTGTTGTTCTTTCTCAGCCTCATCGCTGGAACGGTCTCGGAGCGGACCCGGATTCCCGCACTTCTCCTCTTTTTGGGGATCGGGATGCTTGCGGGGGGGGACGGGCCCGGCGGGCTTCCGTTCGACGACGCCCCGTTCACGAACTGGATCGGCACCGTGGCGCTGGCCTTTATTCTTTTTTCGGGCGGGTTTGCGACCCGCTGGCGGGACATCCGCCCCATCGTCGTCAGGGGAGTGCTGTTCTCCACGCTGGGGGTCATGCTCACGGCCGTGACGATGGCGGGCCTGATCGCCCTGATCCCGGGGTTCTCTTTTAAGGACGGCTTCCTTTTGGGGGCCATCGTCTCCTCGACGGACGCGGCCGCCGTGTTCTCGATCCTGAGGACCCAAAAGCTGGGGCTCAAGGGCTCGTTGAAGCCGTTGCTGGAGTTCGAGTCCGGCAGCAACGACCCCATGGCCGTGTTTCTGACGCTTGCCGTGCTGCGATGGATCGACGCTCCCGGCGCCCCCTTTGGTGATATGCTGCTCCTGTTTCTGGCTCAGATGATCTTTGGCGGCGTCATGGGAGTCCTGATGGGGCGCCTGGCTTGTTTCCTGATTCAGCGTCTGCGGGTCGAGAACGAAGCGCTCTACCCCGTCTGGGGGATCAGCATCGTGCTGGCGACCTTCGGCCTGGCGCAGAGCTTCCGGGGCAACGGCTATCTGGCCGTGTACATCTGTGGCATCGTCATGGGCGGTGGGGACTTTCTCTACAAGTACAGCCTGGAGCGCTTCCACGATGCCCTGGCCTGGCTGATGCAGATCGCGATGTTCCTCGTCCTGGGGCTGCTGGTGAACCCCGTAGAGCTGATCAACGGCTCCATCGTGGGTGTCGGTTTTCTGGTCTCCGCACTTCTGATGTTCGTGGCACGTCCGCTCGCCGTCCTCATCTGCTCGATACGAAGCGATTTTTCCCTACGTGAGCGTCTATTCGTCAGTTGGACGGGCCTGCGCGGCGCGGTCCCCATCATCCTGGCGACCTACCCGATGACGGAGGGGCATCCCCACGCCCACTACTTCTTCAACCTGATCTTCTTCGTCGTCCTGACGTCTGTCCTCCTCCAGGGAAAGACTCTGGCGGCCGCGGCCCGGCTCCTGAAGCTGGACACCTGGATGCGGATCTCCCCCGCCTATCCCCTCTCCTTCGACCGGACGCCCGGGAGCGCGGGCGAGGAGACCCGGGAGGTTCATCTCCTGCCCGACTCCTGCGTGGTCGGGCACACCGTGAGCGAGCTGAACTTCCCCGATGGGGTGACCATCCTGCTGGTTCATCGCGGAAACCGTTTTCTCATTCCCAAGGGGGGGACTCGGCTGGAGGCCGGGGACGCTCTGCTGATCTTCGGGGAGCGCTCCGCCCTGTCGGAGGTCGAGAAGCTGCTGGTGCGCCGCCGGGATCCCAGGGACGCCGAAAATGAAGGATGATGACGATGGTGAATGATAGCGGAGAACTATGACAGAGAATGGTAAACGGCGGATGGTTATGAAGAGGGACAAGCTGTAGTAAAATGAAGTATCCTGGAGATGAAGTATTCTGGAATGGAAGCTCAGGAGCGAGGGGCGGTGGAACGACGGCAATGAAGGTGATCCTGGACTTTTTGGTGAAGTTGTTTACCCTGACCCCGGTGTGGGTGGACAGGGGGCAGGGGCGTTGGGCGCTGCGACGCCGCATGCATCCCGCGCTGCGTGCCCTTCTGGCCATCAGCCTGATGATCTTTGGGATCGCCTGGAGCCTGGATCGTTTCATGGGGGCGCCCGCTCCCGAGATGCCCCAGGCTCAGGTCCAGTCCGAGCCTCAGCCGCAGGTCCAGCTTCAGCCTCATCAGCTTCAAACTCAAGCTCAGCTTCAAGCTCCTGCTCAATCCTTGGAACAGGCTCAGCTGCAGCCACAGGAGGAGCCGCAGCAGGAGCCCTTGCGTCCCCCTCGTCCGATGGAGCTTCCCCCGCTCAAGGATATCGTCGTTGCCGAACCGAAGGACTCCGGAAGGGGCGGTAATCCGGGGGAGTACTGGGTGCGCATTAGCAAGGGGGACTGCACGCTGTCCCTCTACCGGGGGAATGAGCTGGTCAAGAACTACAGCGTCGCGGTGGGGCGAAACCCTGGCAACAAGCGTCGGATCGGGGATAACCGCACGCCGGTGGGGCAGTTCCGGGTCCAGTCGATCGAGAACTCGCAGAGCTGGAAGCACGACTTTGGGGACGGAAACGGCGTGATCAAGGGGGCCTACGGCCCCTGGTTCATCCGCTTGGCTACGGGCTGGAAGGGGATCGGCATACATGGCACGCACGACCCTGACTCGCGTGGGAGCATGGCCACCGAGGGCTGTATCCGCATGAGCAACGAGGAGGTCCAGGAACTCAGGCGATACGCCTACAGGAACATGAGGGTCATCATCGAGGAATGATTGCGATTTCAAGGGATAATTGCGGGAAAAAAAGCGGCGGTAGAGTGAGTGCGCCGCGGGACGCCACCTGCTTATGAGAGGTTGGAGCCGGAGGTGAAGGATTGTGTCTGTACGAAAGAATTTCGCGTGTGCGGCTCTTGCTTGTTTTCTTGCGCTGTTTCCGCTGGGAGGCGCGGGAGGCACGGAGGCCATTTCGGCCGGCCTGGACCGTTGGACGGTCTCGATAGGAAGCCTGGACGTGATGGGGGCCGCCGATGTGCGCGTGACCGGCAGGCTGGAGCTGGACCGGCCGCACTCGGCGGACCTGGCCCTGGAGGGGTTCGTCAAGGGGACGGTGGCGGTTCGCTTTGTGCCTCCGAAAGGATCTGTGGAGGGATCCCGGCCTTGCGGACTGGAGCTGACGGGCAAGGTGCGGGCCGATGACCTTCCCACGGCGGTGATCACGGCCCTGCGCTGCTCCTTCGAGGGCAGCCCGGACGAGGGCGTCGCGGCCTCGCTGCCCGAGGATGGCCTGAGGCTTCGGGATATGCTGGGGTATCTGGTCCCCGAGGGCCCCAGGCCGGTTCCTGAGTTTGTCGGGGTCTCGTCCTCATCCCCGACCTCCCGTAGGGATGGCGGCTGCGACGTCGGCCTGGACTGGACGGCGCTGCTGCTGATATCGACGCTGTTCTCCAGAAAACGCGTCTGATTCCGGATCCAATCACAAATCCAAGCGATCGTCTGTCCGTTTAAGCGGCGGGCTGGTTGCGCCCTGAGGGGCCTCACCTCTCGGGCATGCTGGATTCGTCCGCCGTGATTCCTGGATGTACGATCTAAATGCAACAGTGGGGGGCGCCGGGGGACTTGTTCCCCGGCCGGGGGTCTGGGGGCGGGGCCCCCAGACCTGTTTTTATCCCTATATCCGTATTCCTACATCCAGGGGAGGGTGTCGGGGTTCTCGTTGTGGTGAAGGAAATACTCCATACAGTGGACGAGGGCGCGTTCCCCCCCGAGCGAACCGCTCTTGGAGATTATGGGGAGCCCGTCGAAGGGGCCTCCGGACAGGCTCAGAAGCGTGATCCCCTCCTGGATCTCCCGTTCCAGAGCCACGTTCTCCGCCTTGACCCTCCGGGCAATGCGCACGGCGCAGTCCCCGCCGGTGACGCACAGTCCTCCTATCTTTGTGCGTCCCATGATCTCGCGGACCGTGTCCGCCATCAGGTCCATGAACCCTTCGATGTCCCCGTTCGGGTATTCGCCGCGCACAAAACGTTTTTCCTCCGTCGTCGCGATGAGCAGAATGGACTGTCCGCAGCGAAGCAGCGGTTCTGCCTCGTCCGCCGCCCTGACGCGGGCCTCCGCGGCTCGGTCGGTCCCAAGCCCTTTGGCAGAGACGCCGACGGTCTGGACGAATCCATTTTCCAGGAGCTGGCGTGCCTGGCGCACGCTCCGCGGGTGGGCCGTTCCGACGACGAAGACGAAGGGCTTCGGGGCTGTGGCCAGGGCCTCGGCGAGCCCGACAGACCCCACCCAGAGCACCTCTTTGGCGGGCCGGGCCTTCAGGACGCCCCGTACGATCATCCGGAGGTCCTCGTCGTTCTCGGCGTCGAAGCAATAGCATCCCTTATTGACGACAATCTCCGACGTCCTGCCCGATCGGACCTGGTCGACCGGGATCTCGCGGGGATCCAGCCCCGCCTGGTTGAGCAGGGCGACGGCCGCGGCCGAGCTGGCGGATTGCGAGGTCGTCACGGTAAGGGATGACATCCCCTCGTGCTTGTCCAGGTAGGCGGTCCCCTCCTCGATGGCCCTACGGCTGCGGGAGAAGGCGGGTACGACGACGATGGTGTCGAATCCCATCTCGCGGGCCAGTACCTGTACCTCGGGCCCGACGTTGCCCCGGAGGCCCGGCTCGATGCGCTTGAAGAAGGCCGCGCTCTCCTTCCAGGGCAAAAGG
>CAUPUB010000094.1:0-9007 GCA_963514535.1 uncultured Fretibacterium sp. | reverse complement strand
AGAGACGCCAATTCGTTCACGTTGATGATCATGAATAACACTCCTTGCCCTTCAAAATGTGTCAAAAGCATAGCATAAAGCCGCTATCTGCGCCGTCCGTAAAACTCCCCGGCGCCGAAACTTTTTCGAGCCGTTACAGCCCCCCTCCCGAAAACGGAGTACAATGAACGGGTGTTCCGGGGCCGTTCGTGCCCGCGCCTACGGAAATCAGGATAGGGAGGCTGTCCATTGTCCGCGTCGTTCGATCCCAGTTCCGTTCCTTTGCGCGTCCTCGTCACGGGGACGCGGGGCAAGAGCAGTCTTGTCCGCCTGCTGCACGCGGGGCTTCATGCGTGCGGCCTCAGGTCCTGTGCGCGCATCACGGGGGTCCTCCCGCGCGAGCTGTCCCCATCGGGCTGCCGGACGATCTGCCGCGCCGCGCCGGCTCACGTCCGGGAGATGCGCTGGTGGCTCGCGCAGGTCCCGCGGGGCACGGATGCCGTCGTCATGGAGAACAGCGCCGTCGCCCCGGAGCTCCAGGAGGCTGCGGGAGCCTGGCTGCGTCCGACTCTGGTGGTGTGGACGACGCTGCGGTCCGACCATGCGGAGGCCTGGGGGCCGGGCATCGAGGGGGCGGCGCGCGCCCTGACGAAAGGGGTGCCGTGCGGCGTCCCGGTGGCCGGCGGACCGGAGACCGCTCATCCGGGGCTGACGAGCCTTCTGCGTGAGCGCGGCTGTCCGCTGTACATCCTGTCCGGACCGGAAACGCCGGCATCGCACCGTGAGGCGAACCTGGCTCTCGCGCTCCACGCGCTCTCGCTCTGCGGGATCCCCGCGGAACGGCTCTCCGCCGCGCGGCTGGAGATGGCGGCCCTGTCCCCCGACATCGCGGACTTCCGGGTGCTGGGGGAGGGGGAGGACCTGTTGGCCGCGGCCTTCTCCGCCAACGAGGCGGAGAGCACCGGGCGCCTTTTCGGGGAGACGGGCTGGGACCCTTCGGAGACGACGCTGCTGTACCACCACCGCCCCGACCGTCCCGAGCGGCTGCGCGGCTTCCTGCCCTGGATAGCGTCGCGGCCCTGGAGACGGACCGCCTTCACCCGGACGAGGGGCCCTTTTTTCACGCTCCCCTTCGGTCCGTTCGCGCGCCTGGGCTGGGAGGACGGCATCACGGACGCGCCGTCGTTCGAGGCGTGGCGCCGGGGACGCGGCCGGATCTTCGCCTGCGGCAACGTCGCCGGGTGGCCGCTGGAATTTCTGGCCCGATGTGAGGATGTGAAGCTGTCATGAACGAGTTGTTCCTTGTCCCGGCCCCGGCCGCCTCTTTGGTCTTCCGGGAGGGGCTCGTCGTCGGGCTCGGGGTCCTGTTCGGGCTGGTCTGGGGCCGCCGGACGGGCTGGGGCTGCGGCGGGCTGATCACGCCGGGGCTGCTGGCCCTTCATGCCGCCTCGCCGCACCGTGTCGGACTGGCCCTGCTGCTGGGCGTCCTCCTTGCCGTTCCATTGGGTCTGTTGGCCCGCTTCCTCGGGCTGTACGGGCGTGAGCGCGTCGGGGCCGCCATGCTGCTGGCGCTGGCCGTGCGCCTCGCCCTGGCGCCGTTCGTCCCCCCGTCGCTCGGGATCGGTTGGGTCGTGCCGGGGCTCGTCGCCGCGGACGCGGAACGGCAGGGTGCGGCGATGACCCTCTGCGGCGCGCTGTCCTGCACCGTCGCGGCGGTGCTTGCCGCAGGCTTGATCCGGAGTGTGACGGGATGAGGCGGTTTCGGCGGCTCGGGACGCTCCTCGGCCCGGGGGCCCCGGCGCGGCTCATGCTCCTGACCGCGGCGCTGTGCGCCCTCTGGAGCGCGCAGAAGACGCCGCTGAGCGTGGAGGAGTCCCGGCTTTATCATAAGGTGGAGTCCGCCCAGGCGTTTTTGTGGGACGCGTTGGAGCGCGGGGGAATTTCCCCGGATGTCGGGGCCGACCCCTATCGAAGCGGCTTCATCGGCGTCGAGTGGAGCGTGACGACGACCACGCTCGGCTCCCTGGAGGCCAAGCGGTGCGCCACGGACCCCCTGTGGGCCGTCCGGGCCCTGCGCTGGTTCGACGCTCAGGGGCTGAAGGAGGGGGACCGCATCGCGGTCCTGGCCTCGTCGTCCTTTCCGGGGCTGCT
Organism: uncultured Fretibacterium sp.; assembly: GCA_963514535.1. Classification (GTDB taxonomy): domain Bacteria; phylum Synergistota; class Synergistia; order Synergistales; family Aminobacteriaceae; genus CAJPSE01. The sequence goes on along the minus strand of CAUPUB010000094.1, from coordinate 6,877 downwards.
CTACTCCGTGCTGGCGGCGGCGGAGGCGCGCGGACTGCGCGTCGGCCTCGCCGTCTCGCTGGGCTCGTCCACCTGGGGGGCCAACCGACCGGAGTCCCCCTGGCCCGTCCTTGCCGGGATACTGCGGCGGGGCGGCTTCCTTGGGCTCGATGCCAAGCCCGCCTTCTACACCCTGGGCGGCGAGGAGGAGAACGGCCTCGGGATGCCGGAGGAGGCCAGGGCGCTGCTGGCGGAGGCGGCCCGCTCGGACGGCGTGGAGCTGTTTCGCAACGCGACGCTGGACGAGGCGATCGACCGCAAGATGCGCCTGATTGATGGGGACGGTTCGGAGGCCCCGGCGAAGCTGGTTGTCAGCGTCGGCGGGTCGGAGGGCAACATCGGGACGGACCCCGCGGCGATGAGCCTCGTGCCGGGGGTGCTCGCGCCGGGGGAGGGGCCTCACGCCGGAAACGGGGTGATCGGCATGGCCCTCAGGGCGGGCCGTCCGGTCCTGTACCTTTTGAACCTGCGCGTCCTGGCGGAGGCGGAGGGGATAGGCTGGGAGGCACGAAGGCCGGAGTTCGCCGCACGCGGCTCCGCCATGGCGTCGATCCTCGGGTTGGCGCTGTTCGCCCTGGTCTTGGCGACGCACCGCCGCTGGACCTGGGAGCCGGGGCCGGGGGAAGAGGGGAGCGCGGAATTGTAGCGGAATTTAAGTCAGCCTTCGATCGCTCATTATATTATATTTGTCTGGACGAGTATGGATTGCTATAATTAAGGGCGCAGTCGTTTTAGTGATATTCACATTTGATCTGGCTCCGAAAAGGAGAGAAAGGAATCGTAGCGATGAGGAAGATGGGATTGTTGTTGGCCGTTCTTGCGGCGTTCCTGGCGGTGAGCCCCGCCTTTGCAGCGGACCTGCCCAAGGTGGAGACTCCGATGATTGCGACGACCTGTGGCCAGAGCCCCGGGGCCATGATGGTCAAGATGTCCTCCATGCAGGCGAAGGTCACCCCGGTCGAGGACAGCAAGACGATCACCGCTGAGGAGCTCGGGGGCAAGGAGTGCAAGACGCTCGTCGTGACCACGGGGACGAGCATGAAGGGTATGGGGGCGGCCGGCACCAACGTCGAAAAGGAGATTGACCGCTGCAAGGCACTGATCGAGGCGGCGAAGGCGAAGGGCATCCTGGTCATCGGCGCTCACGTCGAGGGCATGGCCCGGCGTACCGACGCCTCCGACGAGGCCACGATCAAGGCGATCATGCCGTTGGCCGACGTCATCCTGGTGATCCAGGACAGCGACAGCGACGGGTTCTTCACGAACTACGCCAGGGAACTGGGCAAGGAGCTGATTGTCGTCAAGGATGCCCTCGGCATCGGCGCAAAGTTCGCGGAGATGAAGTAGGGAAGCGAAGAGAAGCGAGGGGAAGGGGGACCGAAGGAAACCCATTCCCCTCTTTTCCTGTCCGCCCTTTTTCCTGTTTGGAAGGGAGAACCCGATGTACGATCATGCTTATACCATTCTGGGGATTGTCGTCGCCGTCTTTCTGATCGCGAAGGCGCTGCGGCTGTCCACGGAGCTTTCCATGCTGGCCTCGGCCATCGCCGCCGCCGCCTACCACGGTGCGGTCTGGTCGGGGGAGGTTCCCATACGGCATCTCGTCGAAGGGACCTTTACGTATTTCGATGTCTGTCTGATCTTCATCAGCGCCACGTTCTTCATGGCCCTGGTCAAGGAGTCGGGGGGAGTGGCCTTCATCGTCCGGCGCATCGTCGGCGCGTTCCGCACGCAGCGGGTTATCTGCCTCCTGCTGCTGACCCTGGTGATGCTGATCCCCGGCGCCCTGACGGGCTCGGGGGCGACGAGCGTCCTGACGGTCGGCGCCCTGGTCGGCTCCGTGCTGACCGCCATGGGGGTGGACGATACCCGCAAGACCGCGGCGATCTTCATGACCGCCGCCATGAGCGCCGCCGCGCCCCCCATCAACCTTTGGGCCATGATGGCCGCCGCGGGGGCCAACATGCCCTATATCGGCTTCAACGGCCCTCTGGCCGTGCTCTCGATCTCCGGGGCCCTGTTCTCCATGTTCTGGCTGGCCGGGAGGGGCGGCGCCCCCGTGGACGAGAACGTCATGGAGCGCCTTCCTCAGCCGCCCGAGCGCATGAACTGGCTGCGCGTCCTGACGCCGTTCGTGATCTTCACCGCGCTGTTGCTGGCAGGGCGCTTCCGGCCGTTCGACTTCCCCATCCTGGGGCTGCCGATGATCTTCATGATCTCCGCGCTCGTCGTCTGGCTGCTCTCCCCGGTGAAGCTTGCCGTCTGGGACATCCTGACTCAGACGGTGCGCAACCTGCTGCCGTTGGTGGGTATCATGGTCGTTGTCGGGGCGCTGATCCAGGTGCTGGCGCTCTCCGGCGCGCGCGGGGTCATCTCGCTCCACGTGGTGATCCTTCCCCTGGAGGTGCTCTTCGCGACGCTCTTCATCATCCTGCCCGTCTCGGAGGGCATCCTGCAGTACGCGGTGGCTCCGCTGCTGGGCGTGCCTCTGATCATGCTGTTCAACATGAAGGGTATGGACGTCATCGTCGCCCTCTCCGCGATGTCGGTGCTCTGGCCCATCGGGGACTGCCTGCCCCCGACGGCGGTCGTCGGGCGCGCCTCGGTGATGGAGTTGGACTACAAGGGACGCTATTTCGGCGAGTTCGTCGTGGCCTGCCTCGTGCCCATGGCGTTCGTCGCGATCTGCTGCACGCTGTTCCTGGTCTACAGCAAGCAGCTCGCCTTCCTGACCCTGTAGCCGCAGTACGCACAGGGCTTGAATTTGGAGGTTTGAAACGATGAACGACGCTTTGATGATCTTTGTCAACCAGGTGATCAATTATGGCTACTACGCCATGACGCTGCTCTTTGCGTGCGCCCTGGCGTGGAACTTCAAGAGGACCCGGAACGCCCAGGAAGCGGTGCTCTACGCGGTAATCCTCATCCCGTTCGTGCTGCGCTTCCTGCACATCAAGTAGGGGGCCGGGACGATGGAGAAGAAAATGGACGAGAAGATGGACGGAAAAGTGGGTTCGGGGACGAACGCGATCAAGGTTCTGGCGCTCGTCGTCTGCGCCCTGGCCGCGGGGTGGGGCGCGCTTGAGTTCTACGGGATGCGGAACTACAAGGAGACGGTGGTCCTGGGCCCCGGGGTGACCGAGGTCCAGAAGCTCAGCCGGTACGAGCCCTCCCTGGCCGGAACTGTCAATGACTGCAACATCTACATCCTTGATAGTGGCAAGCCCGGCGGCACCGTGCTGGCGATCGGGGGGACCCACCCCGAGGAGCCGGCCTCGAACCTCTCCGCGCAGGTTTTGGTCGAGAACGCGCGCGTGGAGTCCGGGCGGTTGATCGTCGTGACCCGGGCCAACACCAGCGGGTCGCAGTACTCCCGCAACGGGGAGGCCTACCCCAGCCTCTATGACATCAAGACCCCATGGGGCAAGAAGACGTGGCGCCTGGGCGATCGCACCGGGAGCCCCCTGGACTCCTGGCCGGACCCCGAGGTCTACCTGCACTATCCCAGCCGCCAGATGCTGGCTTATATGGACATCCGCAACTTGAACCGGTGCTGGCCGGGGCGACCCAACGGCCTGCTGGTCGAGCGTACGACCTACGGCCTGGCGCAGATGATCCGCGCCCAGAAGGTCGACGTGGCCATCGACTTTCACGAGGCGGAGCTGGAGTACCCGGTCGAGAACACGATCGTCGCTCACGAGAAGGCCCAGGAGGTCGCGGCCATGGCTAAGATGATCCTGACGGCGCAGGAGTTCGAGGTCCCGATCGGCATGGAGTTCTCCCCCACGACGCTGCACGGCCTGTCGCACCGCGAGATCGGCGACCACACGCCCGCGATGTCCCTGCTCTTCGAGGTCGCGGAGCCCATGCTGGACCGCATCCGCGGCATCACCGACCAGAAGCTGCTGCTGGAGGGCAAGGACGAGTTCGTCATGGAGGCGGGCAAGCACGGGCTGCTCTACGCGCCCATGGACGAGAACGGCTGGCACATCGACGTCCGGGTCGGCCGTCATCTCTCGACGTTCCTCCAGTGCGTCGATACCTTCTCGATGATGAATCCGGACAGGGCCGTGGTCGTCACCGAGGTGCCCCGCTATGCCGAGGTGAAGGAGAAGTCCGTGGGGGCGTTTTTCCATGACCCGTCTCAGGCCCCGGCGGAGCGGGTGGCGTTCGACTGACGCCGTCGGGCTTCGGCCGGTCTCTTTTTTCGTTTTCCCTACCCTGCTTTATCGGGAGGGGCGGTTGATTTCAAGGACCGAAGGTTTGCAAAGCGGTCGAGGCAAACCTTGTGCTTATTACGTCGATACGCCATTCAAGACCTGACGGTCTTGAAGAGGCGGTCATCTGCTTAAGGGAGGTTTTTTTATGTTCAGCAGGATGAAGAAACTGGTTGTCTGTTGCGGCGCAATAGGGGTCCTGCTCGTCGCCGGGAGCGCCTGGGCCTGCACCACCACCATGGTGGGCAAGAAGGCGTCGGTGGACGGCTCCGCGATGGTGAGCCACACCGTCGACGGGTGGTACGACCACAGGATACGCATCGTCCCGGGCGGCAAGCACAAGAAGGGCGAGATGGTCCCGATAGAGAAGAACATCTGCTACCAGACGATGCCCACGAAGCCCCTGATCAAGATGGGCGAGATCCCGCAGGCCGAGGTCACCTACACCTATTTCCACGTCGGCTATCCCTTCATGAACGAGCATCAGCTCATGATCGGAGAGTCCACGTGGGGCGGTCGTGACGAGACCTTCTGCGACACGGGCTGGATGGTGATCGAGCAGCTGCAGGTCCTGGCGCTCCAGAGGACGAAGACGGCCCGCGAGGCCATCAAGCTGATGGGCGAGCTGGCGGAGAAGTACGGCTACGGGGACTCCGGAGAGGCCCTGGCGATCGCGGATCCCGAGGAGGTCTGGCTGTTTGAGATCTGCGGCCCCGGCCCGCTTTGGACGCCCGAAAGTGGAAAACCGGGCGCCAACTGGGTGGCGCGCCGCATTCCCGACGACTGCGTGAGCGTCATCGCCAATCGCGCCCGCATCGGCGAGATCGATTGGGACGACAAGGAGAACTTCATGTACTCCGAGAACGTCAGGGACTTTGCCAGGGAGCAGGGGTGGTGGAAGGAGGGCGAGCCGTTCGTCTACCGCCTCGCCTACGACGACCCGGATGCCCAGAGGCACTTCCCGATCTGCGGACGCAGGGAGTGGCGCTTCTTCGACCTCTTCGCCCCCTCTCAGAAGCTGAGCCCCACGGCGGGCGTCTATCCGCTCTTCGTCAAGCCGGACGAGAAGCTCTCCGTGAAGGACATCATTCGCCTGAACCGGGATTCCTACGAGGGGACGCCCTATGACCTCAGCAAGACCCTGGCCGGCGGCCCGTTCGAGTGCCCGGTCTACTACAGAGCGAACGCGGACCAGCGTCCCGAGGGGCTGAAGTCCGTCTATTGGGAGCGCAACATCTCGGTCTACAGGGCCTCCTACACGTTCGTCTCCCAGTCCCGCAGCTGGCTTCCGGACCCGATCGGCGGCGTCCTCTGGTTCAGTGAGGACATGGCCTCCACGTCGGTGTACATGCCCATCTACTGCGGCGTGACCTCCGTGCCGAAGGCCTATTCCGAGGGCAAGCGGCACGTCTTCGATCGCAGCTCCGCCTGGTGGGCATTCAACTTCGTCTCGAACTGGGCGAACCTCAAGTACAACTACATGATCAAGGACATCAACGCGGAGCAGAAGCGCATCGAGGACGCGCTGTTCTCGGGGCAGAAGTCCGTCGAGGAGAAGGCCCAGGAGCTCTACAAGCAGTCCCCGAAGAAGGCCGCGGAGTACCTTACGAAGTACTGCTCCGAGAACATGGACAAGATCGCCACGGATTGGTGGAAACTGTCCGAGCACCTGATCGGGAAGTACTGCGACGGCTACGTCATGACCGAGGAGGGCGACCAGGAGAACGCGGGGCTTCCGGAGTCCTGGCTGAAGGCCGTGAACTACGGAGCGACGTCCAACCCCGATGATCCGAAGTAGGGCCGTAGACCTGGCTTGAAACAGGCGTCCCGCGGTGGGCGCATGGGCAAGTCGGAATTTGAGTGTATTTTGAGCGTATTACGGCCCCGCTCCTGTGAAGCGGCGGGGCCGACATTGAACGGGAGGTAGAGAGCATGAGGTCGAGTATGAGGGTTTTGGTTCTGGGCACGGTGCTGTGCCTGGCGATGGCCGGCGCGGCGCTGGCGTGCACGTCGGTGATGGTGGGCAAGAAGGCGACGGCCGATGGGTCCGTGCTGGTGTCCTACACCTGCGACGGCTGGTACGACCACCGACTGAAGGTCATCCCCGGCGGCAGCCACAAGAAGGGCGAGATGGTCCCCGTCTATCACAACATCTGCTATCAGACCCGCCCAGGCAAGGAACTGAAGAAGGTGGGGGAGATCCCCCAGGTCGAGAAGACCTACACCTACTTCCACGTGGGATACCCCATCATGAACGAGAAGTCCGTGGTGATGGGCGAGTACACGTGGGGAGGTCGTGAGGAGAACGAGTGTCAGAACGCCATCTTCATGATCGAGCAGCTGCAGGTCCTGGGCCTCCAGCGCGGGGCCACGGCCCGTGAGGTCATCAGGATCATGGGCGAGCTGGCGGAGAAGTACGGCTATGCCGACGGCGGCGAGGCCCTTACGGTTGGCGACAAGGACGAGATCTGGCTGTTCGAGATCACGGGACCCGGGCCCCTGTGGACGCCGGAGTCCGGCAAGCCCGGCGCGGTCTGGGCCGCGGTACGCTGCCCGGACGACAGCTACGCGATGGGCTCCAACCGCTCCCGCATCGCGGAGATCGACTTCGACGACAAGGA
>CAUPUB010000093.1:0-9369 GCA_963514535.1 uncultured Fretibacterium sp. | reverse complement strand
GAAGCGAGCGGTTGCCGGAAGGCTCCCCTTTGGGGATAGCGGCGGCCCCGGCAAGTTTCTTACTCGAAACAGGCAAGCTGGGGTACCACATAAGCAGACCGCCAACGAGCGGAAGCGAGTTGAGCGGGTCGCTTAGGGGTTCCATCAGGGGGGCTTCATGGATTAAATCAGCGTTTCCTTAAGTACGGGGTCCAGGGGAGCTCGCTCCCCTGGTGGGGGTGCGGGGGCGAAGCCCCTGCGGCGAAGTTCGTTCGATGGTTAAGGAGGTTGTCGTTGTGTTGAAGAATTTTGAGGTTATGTTGAAGAAATTTGGGGTTGTGTTGGCTGCGTTGTTTGTCCTTTCCCTTGGGGTCGGGAGTCTTGGGGTCGGGAGTGCGGAGGCGGCGAAGATCAAGCTGGGTGTGGATGGGGGCCCGCATGAGGAGATCGGCGAGCTGGTGCAGAAGCTCGCGGCGGAGAAGGGGCTCGAGGTGGAGTTGGTACGCTTCGCGGACTTCATCCTTCCCAACGCTGCGCTGGCCGATGGGGATATCGATGTCAACTCTTTCCAGCATCTCCCGTATCTGGAGGAGATGATGAAGGACCGTGGGTACAAGCTGGTCTCGATCGGCAAGACGGTTCTGATGCCTTTGGGGGTCTATTCAGAGACCGTGAAGAGTCTGGATGCGATCAAGAACGGCATGACGGTTGCGATCCCCAACGACCCCAGTAATGGGGGGCGTGCACTGCTCCTGCTCCAGGACCGCGGGCTGATCGAGGTTGACCCGGCTAAGGAGCTTCTGCCGACAGTGCTGGATATTACGAAAAACCCGCATGAATTTAAGTTTGTGGAGTTGGAGGCCTCCCAGATGGTGCGGGCCATCCAGGACTCCGACCTCTCGGTCATCACCACGAACTACGCCGTGGAGTCGGGGCTGGTCCCCGCCCGGGACGCTTTGTTCATCGAGAACAGCAAATCCCCCTACGTCAACATTATCGCGGTGCGGGAGGGCGAGGAGGGCCGGCCGGAGTTCAAGACCCTGGTCGAGTGCTACAACAGCGATGCGGTGAAGGCATTTGTGGACGAGAAGTATAAGGGGGCCATCGTCTGCGCTTGGTAGGGCGCCGGGAGCCTCGAAAAAAGTAGAGGAAGTTTCAGCGAGGAGCCGCCCCAGGGCGGCTCCCTCCATCTCCTGCGGCGGCGTTTTGTTATGCGGCGTTTTGTTATAATGATAATGAAGCTCGGCTCGTCGATCCGGGGACATACAGGGGTGGACGGGTCTCCCTTTCGACGGAGGCCGATCGGGGGGCGCGGGCGTTTTCTTGAAGAGAGAAACGGGAGGACATCATGGCCGATACGGGAAAGACGTTTAAACTGAGGGCAGAGGAGCGCGACGCCTACTCCTTCGAGTACACGGTGGGGCGGCACGGGCTGCTGATGAGTCGGACGATGAAGTCCGATTCTTTGCCCGTGGTTGGGTTCTGCCCCGTGGACCTGCTTCTGGCGGGGATCGCGGGATGCCTGGGGATGACCATCCGGGCGACGATGGAGGAGAAGGGGCTGGCCTACGAGGATCTGCGGATCGAGATCGAGGGGGTGCGTTCTCCGGGCACCGGCCGCTCCGCTCTCGATACCGTCAGGACAAAGGTCTTCATGAGGACTGCCGTGCCCCTGGAGCAGGTTCGGGCCGTCGTGGAGGAGAGCGAGGCCACCTGTACGGTGCGCAGCACGATCGACCATGCTCCCGTCTTCGAGACGGAGGTCGTGCTGGAGAGCTGACGGCTTTCCGCATCCGCGGTGTGCCCGGGGTCTGGCTTTGAAATGGAGGCTTAGGATATGTTGAAGAGTAAGCGTTATGGGATGCTCCTCCTGACGGTGTTTCTGGCTGTCGGCTGCACCGCCCTTCTGGAGGCGGCGCAGCCGATGTCCTACGACGTCGCCGGACGGTGGTTGATCGAGGGCAATGGGTCTGGGAAAAAGACAATAAGTGTCCAGCTGAAACTTGATGGCACTCTGGACATCCAGACGGAGGTTGTTGGGGAAAAACGTTGTATTACCGGCTACGACCTGTGGCTTCGCATCGACGCATCCCGGCTGAGCATCAAGGCCTGGACGGAGCGGTATCCCGAGACCCTGGGCGTTCCCGTCTCCCTTCCGGAAGTGCAGCCGACGCTGGGTGAGCCGTTCTCCCTACCGCCGGTGAAGACGAAGGAGGGGTTGACCTACGAGGTGACGCTCACCTCCATCACGTCCGGTAAGGTGGACATCTATGGAACGGTCGACCTGGACGTCATCGGCAGGACGAGGATCCGGTCGAACAGCGTGATCTGGAAGGAGAGGACGGAGAAGCCCAGGATCGAAGACATGAAGAGCGGGTGCGGCGTCGGCCCGTGGACGGGGGCGATGCTCCTGATGGTCCCGTTGTTCCTGCCCCTCGCGCGGAGGCGCCGTCCCTGACCGTCCGTCCTCCTCGATGAAACATCGATCCTTAATCGCCAGGGAAGCGCAAACCCTGGATTGTCAAGTCAAACGCAACGGGTAAATTGAAAAAGGCCTTATTGAAAAAGGCCTTTTCAAGGGGCGGTGGTTCCTCTGGATACGAACGGGCTGGAGCTGAGCGAGACGGCGATTTTCAAGGGCATGAGCGCAGAGGAGATCCAGGCGGCCATGCGCGTCCTCCAGGCGCACGACCGCAGCTACAAAAAGGGGGAGACCGTCTTTCACGCCGGGGAGACGACGGACAGCATGGGGCTCATGCTGGAGGGGAGCGTCACGATCCGAAGCGACGACCTGTGGGGCAACCGGACGATCCTGAGCCACGTCGGACCGGGACAGTTCTTCGCCGAGACCTACGCGTTTCTGAGAGAGGCGGTCCTGCTGGTGGACGTCTGCGCCAACGAGAACTGCCGGATTCTATTCTTCCGGGTTGGCGTCCTCCGGAGCCCGACGGGCCGTGCCGAACCCTGGCTGCTCCGGCTGACGACCAACCTTCTCGTCATCTCGTCGCACAAGAACCTCCTCCTGTCGGAGAGGAGCTTTCATACGGCGCCCAGGACCATCCGCGCCCGGCTCCTCGCCTACCTGCACACCGTCTCCGTGCAGAGACGCAGCGCGGAGTTCGACATTCCTTTCGACCGTCAGCAGCTGGCCGACTATCTGAGCATCGACCGGACAGCCCTGTCCCGGGAGCTCGGAAGGATGCAGGACGAGGGGCTGATCACATTCCGCAAGAACCACTTCGTCGTCCACAACAAGGTCATGCACAACAAAGGAGCGCTTTGACGAAGGCACAAGCCAAAGCGCTCCCGCAGGCTCTACCGTGGACGACAGGCCCTCCGCAGGCCCCCCTCCCCTGCCGCCGGCCTCGGAAGGGGAACTTTTCCTCCGGCCCCCGGCTATTGAACCGCGATATCCGGGTTCTTCTCGCCGAAGTTCGCCATCAGAAACGCCTTGATCTCCTCCCGGTCCTTGCCGAGCTTCTCCTGTTGCTTGATGGTCTTGTACGCCTTGAAGAGGGTCGAGGGGCCGATCTCCGAGCTGAAGTATCCGATCCCCTGATTCCACGCGAGGAGCTCGAACACATCGTCGAACGCCGCGGAATCGACCCCGTGCGCGTATGCCTTGACGAGCTCCCGGCACGCCTGACGCATTCTGCCCGCGCCGACCGCATTCGTCAGCGACAGAAGAAGCCGGGTCTCATACGGGAGCGTCCTCTTCTCGTCATTCCAGGTCAGGTCCCAGAAGTTCACCGCGATCCTGCCGAGCTCTTCGTCGATCAGCGGGAAATTCGTCAGAGCCGCGGGGCGCATGGGGATCGACCCGTCGTCCTCCTTCACCGCGGTACGATAGAAATAGGCGTGAAACTCGCCCTCCGCAGCCTGTACCGTGTGATACTCAAAGCCCAGCTGCTCCATCACCGCGTAGAGCGGAATGGGCTCGAAGGTCTGGACGACCTCCAGCCCCGCCCCGACCGGGAGATCCATCGCCTGCTTCTTGAGCCCGGAGAAGAAGTTCCCGGCAACCCCTCTCACGTCGATCTTCCTGAACCCCGCAGTCTTGTCCTTCCAATCCGCAAAACCCATCGTGCGTCCTCCCATCCGGCTCCCGAGGAGCCCTATGTTTTTCATACCGAACATAATTTATCATCGGGAGGACGCTCTTTGTGTGGCTATGATCACTTTTCGGAAGGACGCTCCTGCTTTGTACGCAAAAACGGAAGCCCGGCCCTGCCTGCAGGCCGACAGCTGCCTACACACCCCAGCAGTGCGGCAGCCGTTCCGTCCGCAGGCAGCAAGCTGCAGGGCGGCGAAGCCTGTAAACAACGGGAGGCTCACCCCTTCGGCGCGCGTTTGGGGTTTCGAGGAAACCATCCCTTCTCGACGCGCCGGGTCTGCTGTTTCAGCTCGCGAATGCTCCAGAGCAGGGAAAACCCCACGACCCCCAGGACGGAGGAGAGCAGGGGCCGCTCTACGAACAGGGACGCGGCGCAGAAGGCGAGGCCCCCCGCCAGGAAAACCGGCCACACCCTGTCGGAAAAGTAGTACTCGCACTTGATGACGACGGGATGAAAGACGCCGATGACGATGAAGGTGGTCAGCCCGATGAGGATTCCGGACCCGTTGAGCACGCCCGCACCCCCTTTCCCTCTACCACGTGCCCCCGGAAGCGCCGCCGAAGATCAGGGTCAGCAGCGCGGAGAAACCGCCCGTCGCCGTGAGCGCCAGAGCCGGATGCAGCAAACTTCTCCAGCGCCTCGAGACAATCCCCGACAGCGCTTTGTATCCCTGATACGCCAGCAGAACCCAGAACGACATCATCGCGAGGTTCTCGGCCAGCACAAGGGCCGCCGCCTTGTCGTAGTCCAGAAAGGCGAACTGCGTCGTGAGAAAGAGATAGGACGAAATATCCCTGACGAGAAACAAATGAAGCCCGCAGCCGGCCGCAAGCACGGCAAGGACGTCCAGGCCCATGCCCCTCCATCCCATACCGCGGTTGAGCCACTGGTGAATCAGGACCAGGACGAACATCCCCACCCCCAGCCACTCGTGTGCCGTCTCTCCCGTCACCTGGAACGCCATCAGGAGCAACAGCAGCACCGTCATTAGCAGGTCGACGACCCTCTTCAGGGGCACCACGCCTCACCTCCGCCCGTCATCGCCCGCGGTCCATGTCCGCCCGCATCCCCATGCAGGATGCACGACCCCACGCCGCGGCCGGCTCCCTTACTTGACGAGCCCGGTCCCCACAAGCCACTCCCGGACCTTCGCCCTGGCGCCATCCGAAAACTCCTGGGCCTCCGCCCCCAGCATCGTGAAGGCGTTGTTCACGGTCGCGCCGGGGCAGAGCTTCCCTATTGTGCCGACGGTTCCAGACAGGCCGGAGCCGGCGGCCGTGCAGAACGGAATGATGCGCTTGCCGGCGAACGCCCCGGAGCCATAGGACTCGAGGAACGTGTAGACGGCCATCGGCATGTCCCCCCACCAGTTCGGGTAACCGAGGAAGATGACGTCGTAAGGGCCGATGTCGGGCGGCGTGCTCTTCAGCTTCGGCCGCGCTCCCTCGTTCTGCTCACGCTTCGCGACCTCGGTCGTCTCCCGGTACTCCTTGGGATACGGCCTCTCGGTCTCGATGCGGAACAGTTCTCCGCCCGTCGCCTCGGCAACGGCCTCGGCCAGGACCTGCGTGTTGCCCTTCTCGACGTAGCCCACCTGATAGTTCTCGTCGGCGCGCGAGAAGTACGCGATCAGAATTTTTGGCTCCTTTTTCTCACCCTTCTCCGATGCGGCTCCCTCGAGCCTCGATACCAGTGAACCGGTCATAGGCACGGCGTTCCGTGCCAGGCGCATGCCGACCGAGGCGCTGGATCGAGCGGGGGGCAGGGAGGCGCGGTAGGCACAGCGCAGGTGCTTGGCGAAGTCGTTCCATCCGCCGCCGCGGTTCACCTTGCGCATACGCGAAGAGGATTCCTCCGGACCCGCTGGATCCTTCGTCCCGCCCGAACCGTACTCGCCATAGGTGTCCCAGCACCACTCGCCGACGTTGCCGTGCATGTCGTACAGCCCCAGCGCGTTCGGCGCGAAGCTGCCGGCCGGCGTCGTCCTCTGCCGGTACTGGCCGGGCTTTACCTCGAGCTTTTCCTGGGTGAAGTAGTTCTGCTCGATATTATAAGGGTAATGACCGTAAAAGTTGGCCTCGTCGGGCCCGATGGACGCCCTCCCGGAGAACGGTTCGGCGCTCCCCGCGCGGCACGCATACTCCCACTCCGCCTCGGTCGGCAGCCGCCAGCCGTCGGAGGCCCGGTTCCACGTCACGGCATCCCCGGTGATCTCATAGGCCGGAGCGAGCCCGTCGGCCCGGCTCCTCGCGTTGCAGAACGTCACCGCATCAAGCCACGTCACGTTCTCCACGAGAAGGTCCGGTCCCTTGAAGGCGCTGGGGTTGCCGTTCATCACGGCCTCCCACTCGGCCTGGGTGACCTCGCGCGCGGCGATGTAAAAATCCGAGAGCTCGACGGGATGCGCGGTCTCGTCGCCGCTGCGCCACGGTTCCTCGTTCGGGCTCCCCATCGTGAACAAGCCGCCCTTGACAAAAACCATGCCGTCGTTCTCGGCAGCAAGCGCCGCACAGGGAAAAAACGCCGCGGCAAAAGCCAACAGCCCCAAGAATTTCACCATACTGCCCCTCCTTCCGTCCCCCGGCCTTTTTCTCGCTTCGGCGCGGCTACAGTCCCTCGATCCAGGCTTTGAGCGACGAAACCGACTCGCGGTTCCCGAACCTTTTGCCCGAGAGCCAGACCGCCCCGGGCGCGGACGGCTTGAGCTCGTCCAGTGTGCGCCCCATGCCGGAGCCGCCGGACGTCGCGAAGACGGCTACCCTCTTGCCGGACAAGTCGCAGCCCTCCAGGAACGTGTTGATGATCGTCGGCGCGACGTACCACCAGATAGGGAAGCCGATCAGCACCGTGTCGTACCCCGAGACGTCGGGCAGGGCCCCCTCGATGGGAGGGCGGAACTTCGGGTTGTCCCTCATCTCGATCGAGCTGCGGCTCTTTGGGTTGTTCCAGTCGAGATCGGCCGACGTGTACGACGTCTTGGGTCTGATCTCGTAAAGGTCAGCGTCGGCCGCCTCCGCAACGTTCTTCGCAACTCCCGCCGTCGTCCCCGTCGCCGAGAAGTACGCGACCAGAAACTTCTTTTTCATATTCATAGCGGAATTTCCTCCCTTTCGTTTTTTCAAAACAACAACAGTCTATAATTTAGAGTGAGCTCCAAGTCAAGGGGAGAAAGGATGAAAGAAGGCCGACGGGGGATGCAGTGGACCTGTGAGTTCCGGCAGAGAACACCGCCATCTTCGCCCTCGAGGTGTCGAACGAGGACGTTGGATGAGGAAAATCGTGGGTTATCAAGCCAAATGCAACAGACAAATTGATTGTGCATGATAATTGATATAATGAAGCGAAGGAGGGAGATGCCATGCCCTTTGAGATGGCCGAGCCCAAGGACATCAACGGTTTTACGTGGGCTCAAGCTCAGAGGCTGCTCCGGGCGAAAGCCCAGCTGGATGCGGGCAAGGGCATCCAGCATGAGCTTGTCCAGGATTGACCGTGATCAAGGTATGGTCCGACGGCGGCTGCGGCCGAGTTCATTCCCTCAGTGCGGTGATCGGCGCCACGAACACGCCGTCCGGACGTCGGTAGGCTGCGGCGGCCATGCCGCAGAGGACGCAGAGAACGTCGGGCGGCTTACCTCCGGGGTCCTCGGCTATCTGCTTTCGAATCGCCAACAGGTTTGCGGCTGCGGCATCGATCTGGTTCGCACCCAATTTGATCTCGAAGGCACACCAACGGCCGTCCGGCAGCTCGACGACCGCGTCGATTTCCCGATCTCTGTAGTCCTGATAGTGGTAAAGGCAGGCTCCGAAGGACTCCGCATAAATGCGCAGGTCCCGCTCGCAAAGCGCCTCGAACAGAAAGCCCAGCGTCTCCAGATCGTTCAGCAGGCCGGTGCGCGTCGCCTTCAGGAGCGCACAGGCGAGGGACGGATCGGAAAAGTGCCGCTTCTCCGCCTGCTTGACGCGGACGGACGAGCGTATGCCGGCGGAAAACGGCGGCTGATTGTCCGTGACGAACAGCCGCCTGAAGATATCCAGGTAGGCGGCGACGGTTCCGGCGTCAATGTCCTCGTCCTCCACACCCTTGACGTCCTTCATCAGCGTCCTGTTGGCGGCGGTGGAGCTCTCGTTCCGGGCCAGCGAGCGCAGCAGCAGGCGCATCTTGAACGAGTCCCGCCTGACGCCGTCGATGCGGTACACGTCGTCGTCGATAATCGCGTTCAGGTATTCCGCGGGCAGCAGTGCCGCCTGTTCCGGAGCGAGCCCCAGGCTGCCGGGCCAACCGCCCCGGACAATCAGGCCGATGAGCTTCCCAAGGTCCGCCTCGCCGGTCGCCACAGGCGTCAGTTCGCCGTCGCACAATTTTTTCAGGGAGACCTCGCCGCTGGAATCGCCCGACTCGTAGAGGGACATGGGGCGCATCCGCAGCCTGGCGATCCGTCCCGCACCGCTATGGAGAATCCCTTTATGATTCAGCGTCGCGGAACCGGTCAGGATAAAGCGTCCTTTTCCGGGGGCCTCGTCCACCTTATAGCGAACGGCATCCCAAAGGGACGGGACCTCCTGCCATTCGTCGATCAGGCGGGGCGCCTCGCCCTCCAGCACCAACGCGGGAGAAAGCTCCGCCAGCCTCCTGTTCTGGAAATTGCCCGCCGGATCGCCGATATAGACGGCACTCCTGCAATGGCAGGAGGAGGTCCAGGTCTTACCGCACCACTTCGGCCCCTCGATGCAGACGGCGCCGAAGACAGAGAGGTATTCCTCCACCTTGCGGTCGATAATGCGGGGTTTGTAATCGGGATGTTTCATGTGCGCTTCCTCCGGGATCCGATGCCTTTATCATACCTCATTCCGTCGTTTTTCGGAATCCCAATCCATCAAATTTCGAGAATCCATTCTGTCTGATTTCATGATTTCATCCCGTTGGATTTCACGAAATCATTCCATTGGATTTTAGATTTTCAATCCAGGGAATAGATAACTTCAAAATATTTAAGTAATTAAGGGGATACTGTATCTTCCTGTATAAAATGCGGAAGGTCGAAAGAACGCCGATATCCTGGCCCGAGGTCTTCCGACGATCCGTGCCCTGCCATTCTCCTTGACTTTCCCTAACGCGGTACCTATAATACTATAAGGATTGTAAAAGGCGTGGTGGGTGTGGATGGCTTTTATCCTTTGGAACAGCTTTTTTACTCTTGACTTTTTAAAAACAAGGAATACTTTCCTTGTTCCTTGTTCCTTGTTCCTTGTTCCTTGTTCCTTGTTCCTTGTTCCTT
>CAUPUB010000092.1:0-9582 GCA_963514535.1 uncultured Fretibacterium sp. | reverse complement strand
CGGTCTGTAGTATCATGTAGTGCGGAATCCCGTGAGAAAATCTCCGCCTCGAAACCGGCGGAAGACCTCCAGAGGAGGCGCTCTTCATGAGCTCGGACAACAAGGAACGCATCATTCAGGAATACGTCCCCGGCAAACAAGTCACTTTGGCACACATGATCTGCCACCCCAAGCCGGAACTGTGCACCCTGATCGGGGTGGAGAGCTCCGGGGCCATCGGCATCATGACCATCACGCCCGGGGAGGGCGCCATCATCGCGGCGGACATCGCCTCGAAGGCCGGGGCCGTGACCATGGACTTCATCGACCGCTTCACCGGCTGCATCCTCTTCACCGGGGACGTCAGCGCCGTCGAGAGCTCCCTCTCGACGACCGTCCGCACCCTGAACGAGGTGCTGGGCTTCTTCAAGGCCCCCATCACCCGTACATGAAGCGCGTGATGGTGGTGGGGCAGACCGGCGCCGGGAAGACCTCGCTCCTGAAGGCCCTGGGGGTCTGGGAGGGGCACGTCCGAAAGACGGAGGCCCTGGCCTATGGGCCGCAGTGCATCGACACGCCAGGCGAGTTCTTCGACATCCCCATGTTCTACCACGTCCTGATCCAGACCTCCATCAAGGCCGCCGTCATCCTGTTCCTGATGGATCCCCTGCGGCCCAAGCACGTCGTCCCCAACTTCTCCAAGACCTTGCGCGCACCCGTAATCGGGGTCGTCAGCAAGGCGGACGCCGCCACCCCCAAGGCGATAGAGTCCGCCATCCAGGGATTGCAGGAGTCCGGCGTCACGGAAATTCACGTCGTCTCCTCCGAGACGGGGGAGGGGCTGGAGCTCCTTAGCCAGCGCATCCGCGAACTTCGCGGACAGGAGCCCACGGCCGCCGAAGCAGGCTGAGCCGTACCGGGGCCTTTTCACGGCCCCAATCCTCCATCTCAAACAAATCCTCAAACAAATCCGCAATCCTCAAATAAATCCGCAACCAATCAAACTCAATCAATCAAAGAAGGGCGGAGACCAGGGCTTTATGGGGGGATGGGATCACCACGGCACTCGTGATTCCTCCCTCCGTACCCAGCCGGCGGCGGCACGCCTCCACCGAGCTCTCCACGCTGCCCAGGTCGCCCGTCAAAAGGAGGATTCCCTTTCCGCCCAGTCCTCGGGCAAGGCGAATCTCCAGAAGCCGGACGTTCGCGGCCTTGGCCGCGACGTCGCCGGCCTGGACGGCGGACACAGCGCAGATCGTCTCCACCGCCCCCAGGGCCCCCACCTCTCCCATCTCTCCCGTGCCCGTGAGGGCGGGGATGACCGACGGGTGCACGTTGGGCAGGACGTGGGAGTCCAGCACGAAGGGCCCGCCCGTCTCCTCTCCCTTCGAGATTGCCGTCCTGACGGCATCCACCTCCCCCGCGAGGATGGTGATGTATTTCCCCGGACAGATGGGGGACGAGAAGACAAGCTGCACCTCGGAGGCCTTCAGCATGGCATCCGCCGCCTCCATCCCCTTGGGCGTCGTGTTGAACTCGATCAGTCCTATCGCCTTGCTCATGTCACGTTCCCCCGTTCCTCGACGTTCGCGCCCTCGGCCCGGATCAGAATGCGATCCTCCTCCAACCCCGCCACCACGCCCGAAATGGGGCTGTGCAGATTGGCCGAGACGGGCCCCTCCCCCCTCGCGACGAGCTGCTCCCGCTCCACCCTGTCCCCAACGGCAACCAACGGAACCGACGGGGCCCCGATGTGCTGTTTCAGCATCAGGGTCACGCTTTGGGGCCGGGTCACGCTTTGAAATTTAAAGGAAGGGCCCTCGTCGAGGGGGGCTCGTTTCGCGTAAGGCGCGAGCCCCAGCCGATGCAGGAGCCTGGCGGCCGAAAACGTCCGGAGCTCGCGGAAGGGATGGGCCGCCGCCGGGCGGTTGGCATGCGGGTTCTTGATCCCCGCGGACGCCATGCGGCCCTTCAGCTCCCGGTTCAGCCTCCAGGGCTGGAGCCCCATGACGCAGGCGACCTCGCACATGCCGCACTCGCAGCACAGGAAGGCCTCCGTGGCCGAAGCGTCGCGCTCGCAGGTGCTGTTGAAGGACGCCAGGCGCATCAACTTGTCGGGGTGCAGGGAATGCCCCAGGAGGTAGCGTGGGCAGAGCTCCGTGCACAGCATGCAATGGCAGCAGGCCGTCCGGGCCAAACGCAGCATCTCCTTCATGGAGCGCTCCTTCGAGACGACCAGACGGTGGTCACGGGGAAGCACCAGCAGCCCCTTCGTGGTCTTGGTTACGGGCTTTTCCCAGGACGGAACCGGCTTGCCCATCATGGGGCCTCCCTCGATAAACGCCGCATCGGGCTCCGTGACCCCTCCGCAGGCCGCAACGACCGCAGAAAAGGGGACCCCGATGGGGACCTTGAGCGTCCTCGGCTCCCGCACTGCGCCGCATACCGTCAGGTACTTCTCCGTCACCGGGGTGCCGGAGAGCGCCCTCTCGACGTTCAGCAGCGTCTCCACGTTCAGGACGACCGTCTCCACGGCCATCGGGATGCCGCCCTCCGGGACGATGCGGCGCAGGGCCTCGTAGACCAGGACCTGCTCGTCGCCCGCGGGGTAGATGTTGGGCAGGACATGAAACACCATACGGGGGTTCCCGGACAGTAGGGGCTCGATGCGGGTACGGGCATCGTGATACTTCCCCTTGAAGGCGAACACGGCCTTCTTCGCCCCCGTCAGCTCAAGTAGCGCCTCCATCCCGTGCAGCAGGGCCTCCGCGTGGACCGCGGCCAGCTGCTGATCGACCTGGAGCAGGGGCTCGCATTCCGCCCCGTTCAGGACGATGTATTCGCAGGGACGGGAGAATTTGACGTGGGTGGGAAATCCCGCCCCTCCCGCGCCGATGATCCCCGCCTCCCTAATCCTGTCAAGAACGTCCCCCATAACGTCCCCCTCTCCCTCCATCATCGCCCAGGCTCCATCATCCACTAAAGCTCATCATCCACCAAACACCAGGGTCTTGATCACCACGGGGATCACGCGCCCCCCGGAGAGCGGACAGCCCATATCGATATAATCCCCGTTGTCCACGGAGACCCCATCGATGCAGACCAGCTTCTTTGAATCTCCGAGGCGGCTTCCCAGGGCGAATCCCAGCGCCTTGGCCATGTCCTTCTCCACGACCACGATGACCAGGTCCTGATGCTGGAGGTACTCCGAGAGCCCTGCAACGAGCTGGGAGGCGTACCCCTGGACCTGGTCGAACGACGGGCTGTGCACGCCGCGGAAGGAGATGCCCACGGGCTGGGCGGGATTGCCTTCCGTGTACCATCGAAGCTTTCGGGCCAGCGCCTCGGAGAGGCCCCCCGTCTCGTCCTCCAGGGTCAGCTTGAGGACGGGGACGTTCTGCAGCGGGAACAGGGCGGGGTCGGAGAAGCCGATGGTGCTCCCGCTGATCTCCATGGAGTGGCTTCCCGCCCCGACCACGGTGGCCCGTATGGTCTCCTCGGCCGGGACACGGACCAGCGTCCGAAACAGCCGCGTCCGGGCGACGGACTGCCCCAGCAGGACGCCGATGTCTCCGTAGGTGAAGAGGCCGGCCTCCGGGACGGAGTCGATGCAGTCCGCCACGCCGCCGGAGAAGGAGACGCCCTTCGCCTCGGGGGCGGCTCGGAAGTCGTGGGCCGTCAGCATCCGCTCGAAGAGCGGCGTCCGGTCCCGCAGGCCCATGAGCTCGTCGAAGAACTCCGCCATGCGGTCGGTCAGCCGCGTGAGGTCCTCCACCGAGGCCGCGCGCCCCACGGCGACGGGCAGGCCCATGGACTCGACCAGCGCCGCAATCCCGGGCGCGACATACTGGACGACGCGCGTCCGGGGGTCCAGCTTCACGAGGCGCCCCCCGATGTCCAGGCAGGTCGTGTCGACGACGTCGCCGTCCCGGAAGAGGACGACGTTCGTCGTCCCGCCGCCGATGTCGAAGTTGGCCACGGCCATGTGCTCCCGCCTCGAGAAGCTCCCGGCCCCGGCCCCCTTGCCCGCGAGGATGGACTCCAGGTCGGAGCCCGCCGTCGCCACCACGAAGTTGCCCGCCAGGCCGCTGAGGCTCCGAAGCACCGTCTCCGCGTTCTCCTTGCGGGCCGTCTCCCCGGTGATGATGACCGCTCCTGCCGAAATTGCGTTCCGGTCCACCCCCGCCCGCGCGTACTCCTGCTCCACGATCCTCCGCACCCCGTCGGCATCGATGGTCGTCGGGGAAAGAAGCGGCGTGAAGTGGATGTCGCTCCGGTAAACCACCCTCTTGTCCACGACCGTGATGCGGGGGATCGCGGCGACGCTCGCCACGTTCTCGATCGTGAGGGAGCTGAAAACAAGCTGCGTCGTGGATGTCCCGATATCGATTCCAACGCTGAGCACGGTTTCCGCCACGGATAAGACCTCCTCAATTTTTGCCGCTCAATTTCTGCCCGCTCAGTCCTTGCCCACGGTCACTCCATACTGCCGGTCGTACCCCCTGGGCAGATGCCGGTACATCAGAACATAAATCGTGCTGCTCAGGCGATTGAGCGCGCGGATGACATCCTCCCGGTCCACGCCCCCCGGCCGCTCGAAGGCCCGGAACGCGGCCAGCTCGACCTCCCGAACCTGCGCCCGCAGGCGGTTCAGGCCGATGCAGCAGCGGCCCATCGAGTAGTGGGTGCGGATGTGCCCCAGCCCGAAATGCCTCTTCGGGTTGTGGGACATGGAGCGCAGTTCGTCGAGCGACAGGCCCAGAAGGTTTTCGTCCGGAAGCGGCTTCTCCATCACCTCGAAGGTGAGGATGCGTCGGACGAACTCCAGGATCTCCTCCAACTCCTCCGCCAGGGCCATGTTACCCTGCTCCGCTGCCAGCCCCTGGACCTCGAGGATGGCCGCCTGGAGGCTGTCCATCTTTCCCCGGAAGGCGATGCGCGGGTGCCCCTTGGTCACCAGGACATTGGAGTGCAGGTGCGTCAGGTGTTCCGGCTTGACGGCGAACATCCCGCCGTCCGGGCCGACGAAGCGCGGCTTGAATGGGGCCGGCTCCTCCGTCCCCCTCCGGCCGGGGTCCTCCGCCATGGGCTTCGAGTCGGGCCCAGGGCCGTGTTCCGCCCCCTGCTTCCCCTTCACGATCAGCTCGATTTTACGCTCGTTCAGGAACTGACGCGCCGAGGGCGTCACGAGGGTACCCGGCTCGATCGTGTAGCTTTCGACCTGCTTCCAACCCAGCTCTTCCCGAAGATCCCGTTCCGTCAGCGCTTTCATGGGAACGGTCCTCCTTTCCCGGCAACACGGCGTGCCCGCTCGGGAACGGCGGACGCACCGCATTGCCGCAACGTCAAAAAAATTCGGTGTATCGGGCCTACTGGGCGGCCCAGTTCGCGGGATAGGTGACGTACAGGAACCGCGCGAAGGCCGGGGCACGGAACGTGATCGAGGAGTCGGCCGGGATGTAGAGGGCGTCGCCCTTGTTCCCCGTGACGGTCTGTCCGTCGATGAGGATCTCGAGCGTCCCCTCGATGATGTAATCCACCTCGTCGTAACGGAGCGTCCAGTCGAACGCCGTCGCCTCCATCTCCATTATCCCGCAGCCCAGCCTGGGACTCTCCTCCAGGGTCAGGACGTCTATGAGGCGCACCTTGTCGCCCGGCTTGCCCGTGTCGAACTTCTCCGGCCTGACGGTGGGAAGCTTCACCGATACGGCGCCAGCGGGCACCCTGCGTTTTTCAAAGGGCGCCCCACATGGCGCAGGGTCCTTCCGTACACCGCCCAGGATGTCCTGGACGGCCTTGCGCACCATCTGTTCCAGGTCCTTCTTGTCCATAATCCTCCGTCCTTTCGGCGCCTCGAGTTCACGCGTCCGGCGAGGCGTTCTGGGGCGTTACCCTGCACGCCAGGACCACGGCCGCGATACCCGCCACCAGCTTGCCGACGATCATGGCCAGGATCAGGCCGCGCTCCACGCCGGCCGTAAAGCCGAGGTGGTCGCCGAAGACGAAGGCGGCGCTGACCGCGAAGGCCACGTTGATGATCTTTCCACGCTCATCCATGTCCTTCATCATCGTGAAGGTGGGGATGTTGTTCGCCAGGGTCGCGACCATGCCCGCGGCCGCGATATCGCCCATCCCGAGCTTCCTCCCGAAGACCAGCAGGGGCGCCTTGAAGACCTTGGTGATGAAGGTCACCATGGGGAACGCCCCGGCCAGGACGATGGCAATGCTGCCGATGACCGCATAGGACTCGGTCAGGGGCGCCAGGGCGTAGGGTGTCCCCTCGGGGAAGAACCGGTAGGGGGAGAGCGCCTCGACGATGCCCATGGCCAATCCCACGGTGATCAGGGCGACCACGACCTTGCCGAAGGCCGAGAACCCCTTGATCATGGCCGACGGCACGAACTTGAGCCCCGCCGCGATCAAAATGGATACAATCAGGACGGGGACGATGTTCAGGATGAGCGTGAGGAGGGTGAACCCCTCGCCCAGCATCATCAGCCCGCCCGCCAGGCAGCCCAGCGGTATCGTGACCATCCCGATGAGGATTCCCTTGGCGAGCGCCGGATGGTCCTTCTTCTCGATGATCCCCAGGGCAACGGGGATCGAGAAGACGATGGTGGGCCCCATCATCCCCCCGAGGATGATACCGGCGAACCGGCCGATCTGCGGGTTGGCCGCCATCTGCATCGCCAGCGGGTATCCCCCCATGTCGCAGGCCAGGAGCGTCGTCGCGAACATCGAGGGGTCCGCCCCCACAGCCTGATAAAGCGGCACGATAACCGGCTTGAGCACCTCGGCGAGGAAGGGGGCCAGGGTGATGACGCCGCCCATGGCAAGCATGAGCGACCCCATGGCCATGAACCCCTCCTCGAACTTCTCCCCAAAGCCGAGGCGGTTCTCCAGAAAAGCCTTGTCCAGAGCGCCCAGGACCATGAATCCCGTCATGATGTACAGAATGATGTCGTTGATCCCCATGATACGGCTTACCTCCAGAAAAGATATAGGGAAACGCTGATTTGAGCCATGAAGCCCACGAATTTTAAGCCATGAGGCCTCCTTGTGGGACCCCATCCTGCCTGTCGATGGGCAGGCCCCGGTGTCCTTGACAACGCCCTACGGCTCGAACTCCAGCAGGCTGGCGTCGACCTCCACCGTATCGATGATCCCCACGATCACGGCGTCCACCGGCAGATTCTTCTGGTCGAAAAGCATACGGGCAGAGCTGCCCTGGCTGATCAGGACGTTGTCGCCAATTCCGGCCCCCGCCGCGTCCACCGCGACGAAGGTCTCGTCCTTGGAGCCTCGAACGGGATGGACGACGAAGAACTTCATCCCATTCAGGCTCTCGTCCTTCTTGGTCGCCCAGACGTGCCCGATGACCCTGGCGATGATCACGACCCCGCCCCCGAAACGCGGGTCACCCGGGCCCCAATCAGGCGCAGGTGGTCCAGGGCCAGCGGAGTGATCAGCGCACGGACCGCAACGAGCACCTCCGAACAGCCATCCTTGCAGGCCGCCTTCACGTCCATCTCGGTGAGCAGCTTCCTGTCCGAGAGGTCCACGGCCGCTGCGCTCTCCTTCACCATTCTTGCCTCTTCCACTGCCAGGGATGCCCCCGGACCTGCCGTCGCGGCCGCCGGCTCCTCGGAGAAGAAGGAGACGCCGAAGGACTCCAATTTCCTCCGGCACTCCTCATAGTGCTGCCTCAGGGGGGAACCGGGCTCCAGTGCGTCCAGCCAATCGAGCCCGCGCTCGGACGCATAGACGGGGACCCCGACCAGCAGAGCGCCAACAATAAGGTTGGACTCCATCCCATACTGCATCCCCAGCGACGCCAGCACCAGCTGGTTCGACGGGAGGGAGGGTATGACGACCCCCTCGTAGTTCGAATAGCGTGGAAGCCCCTTGTCGAAGTTATCCCAATACTCCAATTCCGGCCACTGACAGGAGAGCCGCCCCGGCCCGGCAGCCAGCCAGGGCTTCCCCTTCCCGGGACCGGAGCTCTCCGTGCCGGACGCCCTCGAGGCCTCCTGGGCCTCGAGGCGCCGCATCAACTCCTGCGTGACCTTTTCGATCAAGAGTTCCTGATTCACCAAGAGTTCCTGATTCATGGCATGAATCACACTCCAATCAGCCCAATCAAAAATCCGCCGCCTAGAGACGGCCCCCCCTCCCGCCGTCAGCTCATGGAGTCATACTCCTCGCGATGCCCGCGGGGGTGACGAGGAACGGATGCGGGGGGACGAAGGACGGAATACCCGTCTCCTGCTCGATGACCCGCTCGATTCCCGCCAGAGCGCAGGTCCCCCCCACGAGATAGAGCACCTCGACGTCATGTCCCCTCACAGCGCAGCCGACGATGGTGGCCATCTTCTGCAGCACGGGCTTGACGATCGGCAGAAGGCCCTTCTGTTCCCCCGGGTTCCTCTTGAGCACCTCCGCATCCTCGACGGATATCCCGCGGTTTCCCGCGATGACGAGGGAGACGTGCGTGCCCCCCGTGGGTTCGTCCGTGGTCGAGACGACGGCCCCATCCCTCAGGATGGACACCCCCGTCGTCCCCCCACCGATATCGACGATGGCCCCGTCTCGGACGCCGAGCACGGCGTTGGCCGCGGTGGGCTCGTCCAGCACCGACACGACCTCCAGCCCCGCGCCCTCCGCAACGTAGCCATGGGCCGCGCAGTCGCGAGTCCCGGTCCCCGGCGGCACCGCGATGGCCGTCCGGGTGAGCTCGCGGCCCAGAAGCCCCTCCAGGCGCTCCTTCAGGCGGGCCACGATGACGCGCGCCCCCGCGAAGTCAACCACCAGGCCATCCCGGACGACGGCACACTCCTCCATATCCCACGTCAGCGGGCGGCCCTCTCCATCCAGGACCACCAGGACGATGGAGGCCGTCCCCAGGTCCAGCCCCACCCGAAGGGGAACCTCGCCTCCGACGGGGACGGGACACGCGCGGCGCCCCATCAGGGCCTCCAGAAACGCATTCGCCCCCTCGGAAATCCCGGCACCCACGGGCTCATCCTCTCCTTGCGGAAATCATCGGCCCCGCTCAGACGGACGTTCCCTCGCAGCTGCCCGAGCCGCCGCCCGCCGCCCTGTCCTCCGTCTCGAGCCTGGGCAGGATGAACTCCACCTCGCCGTGCGGACGCGGGATCACGTGCACGGAAACGAGCTCCCCAACCTTGCCGGCCGCTGCGGCCCCCGCATCCGTAGCCGCCTTCACGGCCCCGACGTCGCCCCGCACCATCACGGTCACCAGGCCACCGCCCACGTGCACCTTTCCGATAAGGTTCACGTTCGCCGCCTTGACCATCGCGTCCGCCGCCTCGATAGAGCCCACGAGACCCTTCGTCTCGATCATTCCCAACGCCTGCATGTTGTTGTTCATTCCCCTTTACCTCCCGGTCAGCCAATGCAGAAATCAAATGCAGAAATCGAAGCCCCGGCCACGCTACCCCTCGAGCCTGGGCAGGATGAACTCCACCTCGCCGTGCGGGCGCGGGATCACGTGCACGGAAACGAGCTCCCCGACCTTGCCGGCCGCCGCGGCCCCCGCATCCGTAGCCGCCTTCACGGCCCCGACGTCGCCCCGCACCATCA
>CAUPUB010000091.1:0-9588 GCA_963514535.1 uncultured Fretibacterium sp. | reverse complement strand
CCTTTTTTTATCTTCTCTCACCCCCCCACTGTTGCGTTTAGATTGTAAATCCAAGTCCTTTTTTAAATGAGGAGAGAGCGCACTCAGCGCGGCAATCCCGTTGTAAAGCCTCTGCAATTCTTTTCGACCGCGTGCATCGTAATGCTCGGCCAGCCCCCGGGCAATTCGGATCTGGCGCTGTTCCTCCGACTCCCAGGAGGGCAGAAGGTTTCCGCTTGTTCCATCAAGGACTTCTTTCCAGATCCGGCTCGTTTTCGTGTAGGCTTCGCCGTAACGTTTTGCGGATGCCTTATCCCCCTTACAGGCGCAGAAAAAGGTCATCCGCATTGCGGCGTCGATCCAAGTGGGCATGGAATACATTCCAAAAAAACCGGACTCTTTGATTAAGTCCTCAATGCGTCGATAGAGCTTGGTTGCGGTCTCCATCCGGCCAGCCCTTCCATAAGCGGCGAGCAAATCCCCGGCAGCCTCGGCCTCGATTCCCAGCAGTTCGATCTTATGCAGCATCGGGTCTCCCCGCCAATCTCGCGTCGAACCACTTCGGTCCTGAAGCCACCGCAGCTCGTCGTACCAATTCTGAGCACCATTCAAGTCCCCAGACGCAAGATATCCTCTCAGGATCTGCCGCGCCGCTGTCATGGCATGCTTCATCGCCGTCGGCTCCTCCAGCGAAGTTGCCGAAAGCCCCTCCCTTATCCTCCGTTCATAGAGCTCTTTCGCCGCATCGAGGTCCCCCACATCGACGTCGCCGGAGATCATGAGGAGTAGCCCATCCTCCCGATCCTTAGTCACCAGGGAACGGATTTTTTTGCTTTGGGAGGGCCGGACAAAACGCTCGGACAGGGAATAGAATTTGTCGAAAAACTGCAGGGCCCCCGGCATATCCAAGGCTTCGACTCGGGCGGTCACCAATGTTTTGAGCGCGGAGAGCTGCCAACGTGCCAAGTCCTCCCACAGACGTTCTTCCCCCTTCTCCGTGCCGTCCGACTCCGACGAAAGGGCGAGCAGTCTGCTGCAAGTCTCTTTGGCCTTATCCCAATCCTCACCTGTATATAAATACATGGAAACCAGCTTGGCCAGGGTCTCGGCCCGCATTTTAAGATAATCCTCAATGGTGGGGAAGGACCTGACCAAGTCTGCGGCATCGCGAAGCAGAGTATCCGCCAATAAAAAACTATCCGACCTTACGCAGTACCAGGCCCCCCACACCGCTGCGATCAGGTGTTCCTGAGCCGATTTCGGATCGTCCGGATATGCCGTCCGCAGATCCTGAAGGCGCCGATAAATTCGTTCCCCTTCGTCGAAGCGTGTATGCTCCAGAAAACCCAAGGTCGCCTCCCGCAGTCCAGCGACACCGATGCGGAAGGTATGGATATCCATCTTAAAATCACGCCTCAGGACATCCGCCTGCTCGATGTACGCAAGCGCATCGTCAAGCCTGTTCGGTTCCTGTAAGTAGTAGAGCATAAGGTAAGCGCCCTGGAGCTTCCTTCTCTCTATTCTGTGTTGTCCGGAGAGGGGCTCGGCGATTTCCAGCGCCGTACGATACGTCTCCTGGGCTCCATCGATATCCCCGCTTTTCCCCTGGGCAATCAACAGATCCAGTGCAACATCCATCTGCTTGTCCGTCAAGGCGATGTCCATGGAAAATCTTCTGTTGAGCTCCGCCAGCTTTCCGTAACATTCCTCTGCCGCCTCGATTCCCCTGTCTTTCAGAACCGAGCGTACCTCCAAGGCCAGATGATACGCCTCATCAAGCGCAGCCTTTTGGTCCCCGAAAAACAGACGACATTGCAGAACACAATTTTGAACCCGAGGGAAACTCTCCAGATACCCGCCTTCATGAAGCCGGAACGTACCGAACGCCAACACGCAAAGGAAAAGGAACGTCCAGAAAAGCTTTCTCCTCCAACTCATGTTCTCACCTCCAAATCGGCTTCAACCCGAGGCCCCTTCACCGAAAGTACTCGAACAGATAGCCCAGGGAGATGTCCTCTACCCGGGCCTGGTGGAAGCGGTCGTAGAGGCGCCGTTTTCCCTCCTCGAGCGCGGGGGAACGGATGCCCGTGCTGATGGAGACGGAGGCCTCGATGTAGGCGGCCAGTTTGTCGCATATCTCGATGATGTGTCCATCCATGGGGTTGTAGCAGTCCCGGTCCAGCTCCCGGGGGATGTCCCCGGCGTACCGCTGCACGGGGTCGATCTGCCCCTCCTGCCAGGTCTTGTTCGTGAACTCCTCCTCCGTGTACCAGCGCAGCTCCCGGTGCCACCCCTCGGGCAGGAGGGGGAGGATGCGCTCCTCCATCGCCTCCCTCTCGTAGCGCCGGATCATCTCGTCAAGGCCCTCGACGGACGCCTTGACGGGCGAGATGATGTCCCGCGTCAGCACCTCGGGAATATCGTGGAAGAGCCCCCCGAAGAAGTTGTTGTAGAGACGCCTGGGACAGACCCGGATCTCGTGCGAGACCATCCAGGACGCGAGGGCGACGAAGAGGAGATGCCCCAGGACCGAGGTCTGCGGGGTCCGCGGGGTCTGAGCCCAGCGCCGCTGGAAGGTCAACTGCCCTACCAGCGATATGAAGCCCCAGAGCCTGGAGTCCGCGGGGCTCGCCAGGATCTCCCGCGCGGCGGGCAGGTCTATCCGGGAGATCTGCTCGTCGATCTCCCGCCGCGTCTGGTCCACGCCGTACATGTCGGCGCTCCAGGGCAGGATGAAGGCGAACTCCCATTTGGTGGCGATGTAATGCGCCGCGCGCAGGATGCTCCGCTCCAGCCCCATGGGCTCGGCACGGTGATAGGCGCGGAAACGCCGGGCCACCTCGGGCGAGAAGGCCGTCAGGTCGGGCTCCAGCCTCTTGTAGACCCACTCCCCCATCTGCTCGCGCGTGGCGCGGTCCTGCATCAGCTTGTGAAACACGGGAGGACGGATGTCCGTGACGACGACGCGGTACAGAAACTCGAAGATTCCCCCCTCGATCAGGGCGTTCCAGTCCAGGGCGCGGCCCGCATCCTCCTCGGCCCTGCCCAGAACCCAGGCGACAACCATCTTGTGGGCCTGCTTGCCCAGCTCGGTGAAGACGGCCGGATGCGGATGGTCGTTCCACCGCTCGATGCTCGCCGCCGCAAAGATATGCTCCAGAAGCGGACGCGTGATCATGCCCGCGCCTCCGCCCCCGCATCGTGGATCTGGCGGATGATGCGGGCCGCCAGATAGCCGGCGCTCAGCCCGTTGTCGATATTCACGACGCTCACGCCCATGGCGCAGGAGTTCAGCATGGTCAGCAGCGGCGCGATTCCGCCCAGGTTGGCCCCGTAGCCCGTGCTGGTTGGCACGGCGACCACCGGACAGCTCACCAGCCCCGCGACGACAGTCGGAAGCGCCCCCTCCATCCCAGCTACGGCGACGATGGCGCGGGCCGACCGCAACGTATCCAGGTGGGCCAGCAGACGGTGCAGGCCCGCGACCCCCACGTCGTAGAGACGCGTCACGTCGCAGCCCATGTACTCGGCGGTCAGCGCCGCCTCCTCCGCCACGGGTACGTCGCTACTGCCCGCGGTGACGACGGCGACACCCCGGCAATGGTCGGACGGCCTGCGCCTCAGCCCGGAGAGACGTGCCACGCCGTGATGAACGGCATCCGGAAGCTCCGCGGCGATCACGGCGTGCTGCTCGGGTGTGATGCGCGAGAACAGCACGTTCTCGGAGCTCCCCGCAAACGCGCGGGCGATGGTCCGAAGCTGCTCGTCGCTCTTGCCGGGACAGTAGACGATCTCGGAGAATCCGGTGCGCGCCGGACGGTCTGTGTCCAGCTTGACCTCCTCCCCCAGCCTGCTGAAGGACCGTTCCGCCGCCGCCCGAAAAGAGCCGTCGTCCCCAACCACCCGATTGCACTCCCCGCCGTTCCGATGCTCATCCATACAGAAAACCCCTCGCCGTAAAAACGAAAACGATAAGACTCGGGGCATCGCCCCGAACCCCACCAAAGGGACTCGTCCCTTTGGAATCCCATCCGAAGAACGCGTCCTCACCCTGCGGACGCCCGGCCCGGGTGAAGGACCAGGTGGGCCTCCCCGACCAGCGTCCCGATATCGACGGAAAACTCCCGGGCCTCCCGCGTCAGCCAGCAGAGAAACTCCATGTTTCCCTCGGGGCCCAGGATAGGGGACCAGGTCAGGCCCGCGACAAAAAAACGAGTACGCCGTGCGGCGAAGTCCGTCACCTCGTTCAGGACCGCGGCATGGATCGCGGGGTCCCGCACCACGCCGCCCCGCCCCAGACGCTCGCGGCCCGCCTCGAACTGAGGCTTGACGAGGACCAGGGCCGACCCGTCCGCGGACAGGAACGCGTCGATCGCCGGAAGAATGAGGGTCAGAGAGATGAAGGAGGCGTCGCAGACGGCGAGGCTGACCGGCTCGTCGAAGTCGGCGGAGGTCAGGTTCCGGGCGTTCGTCCGGTCCATGACGGCGACACGCGGGTCGGAGGCCAGGCGCCAAAGCAGCTGGCCGTACCCGACGTCCACGGCGTAGACCCTTCGTGCTCCACGATCCAGCAGGACGTCCGTGAACCCCCCGGTGGAGGCGCCGATGTCGGCGCAGACGCGGCCGTCCGCATCCAGAGGAAAGGCCTCGAAGGCCCTCAGCAGCTTGTGGGCGCCGCGGCTGGCCCAGCGTCGCCCCTCCTCCACCTCCAGACGGCACTCCGGGGACAGGGGGGTCCCCGCCTTGGTCACGACCGCCCCGTCGGCCCGAACTTTCCCCGCCATGATCAGCGCCTGGGCGCGGCTTCGGGTCTCGGCCAGGCCGCGGTCCACCAGCAGCTTGTCCAGACGTTCCCTTCGGGGCATCCTATCGTGCCGCGCCCTCAGGCCGTGTGGGCCCGCACGGGCAGGACGACCCGGCACTCCGACAGGATGTTCTCCGCTGTCAGGCCGTAGAGCTCCCTCTGTTCCGGGATCGTCGCGTGCGGGACGCAGACGTCGGGGACCCCGAAGCGCCGCAGGAGCGTCGGGTACCCGCCCTCCGCGATCCTCGCTGCTACCGCCTCGCCAACCCCTCCGCCAAGGTAGTTCTCCTCCGCCACCGCCACAAGCGGATAGCGCCGCAGAACCTCGTCCAGGAACTCCGCGTCCAGCGGCTTGAGCCGCCGGATATCGAACACGGCGGGCTCGGGGAGCCCCGAGGCCCGGGCCCGCTCATGGACGTCCAGAAGAATGTGAACGGCTACGCCGTGTCCCATGAGCGCCCAGCCCGTTCCCTCGCGAAGCGGCGCCGTCCCCAGCGGCTCCCGTCCGGAGAAGAGGTCGTTCCGGATGGGCAGGGAACCGCGCGGGTAGCGGATGAGGGTGGGGCCGCTCCGGCTCGCGGCGTGGGCCATCATCTGACGCAGGGAGGCCTCGTCGGAGGGGGCGTATACCTCCAGGTTCGGAATGGCGCGGGACCAGGAAACGTCGAGCAGCCCCTGGTGCGTGTCCCCATCCGCCCCCACCAGCCCGGCGCGGTCGACCATGAGGACGACCGGCAGGTCCTGGAGGGCGATGTCGTGGGTCAGCTGGTCCATGGCGCGCTGGAGGAAGGTGGAGTAGATGAAGACCCAGGGCCTCATCCCCCCGGCGGCCATCCCCGCGGCCAGGGTCAGCATGTGGCTCTCGGCGATCCCGACGTCGAAGAACCGGTCGGGGAACTCGGAGCGGAAGTGCTCCAGCTTCACGCCCGTCGCCATGGCGGCGGTGAGGCAGACGATGCGCGGGTCGGCCTTCGCCAGCTGCTCCGTCACGGCGGACGCGGCCTCGCTCCAGGTCCGTGCCTTGGGACGCTCCGCCTCGGAACGGGGCGACATCTGATGGTACTTCGTGGGGTTCTCCTCGGCCTCGGGCATCCCCCTGCCCTTGACTGTGTTGAAGTGGAGGAGGACAGGCCGGTCGTAGCCCTTGGCCAGCTCGAATATCATCTCGCAGGCCTGGACGTCGTGCCCGTCGAAGGGGCCCCAGTAGTTGATGTCCAGGTCGTCGAAGATGTTGGCCGGCTTCACCAGGGCCTTGATCTGGCCGTGGAGGCCCTCGAGACTGCGCTGGAGGGCCTCCCCGGCGGGCAGGGCACGGCAGCACTCCTTGATGGCCGCCTTGATCCGGTTGTAGGACGTGCTGGCCGAGAGGCGCGCCAGCATGGTGGCGAACCCGCCGACGCGGGGGCTGATGGAGTGCTTGTTGTCGTTCAGGACGATGATGAGGCGGGTCTTGGTCTCCTTGATGTGGTTCAGGGCCTCGAAGGCCAGGCCGTTGATGAGTGCAGCGTCGCCGGTAAAGGCCACGACGTGGTGGTCCTGCCCCAGCAGGTCGCGCGCCTTGGCGTAGCCGAGGGCCGCGGAGACGGACGTGCTGCTGTGCCCCGTGTTGAAGTGGTCGCAGGGGCTCTCGGAGCGGCGGGGAAAACCGCAGATCCCGTCCTTCAGGCGGAGCGTGTCGAAGCGGTCCGCCCGGTCCGTGAGGAGCTTGTAGGGGTAGACCTGGTGGCCCACGTCGAAGATGATGCGGTCGTGGAGCGGGTCGAACCTCCGCAGCAGTGCCATGGTCAGCTCCACGGCCCCCAGGGAGGAGCCCAGGTGCCCGCCGTTCTCCCTCACGGTCTCAATGATGCGCTCACGGACCTCCCCGGCCAGATGGGGAAGGTCCTCGGGCGCGATGCGCAGAAGGTCCTCGCGCCGGAACCCCGCAGTCAGAAATTTCATGTCGTTGTACGTCTCCAAAATCGTTTTTGCCGCCGGGAAATCCCCAGGCGGGCCGACGGCATGAACCCATTATAGATGTGCGAATTGAACAAAGGAGGGTACTTTGACTTAAAATACAAAGGGGTCGAAAGCGATCTTTCGGGCACGAACAGGCTATAATACTAAACGGTACGGGGTCGCAG
Source organism: uncultured Fretibacterium sp. (assembly GCA_963514535.1). Taxonomy (GTDB): domain Bacteria; phylum Synergistota; class Synergistia; order Synergistales; family Aminobacteriaceae; genus CAJPSE01. The sequence goes on along the minus strand of CAUPUB010000091.1, from coordinate 2,682 downwards.
GGGTGGCCCGTGTTCCGCCGGAGGCCGTTTTTCGAGAAGCACAGAAGCATTAAGTATAGTAGGTATGGAGATGGAGGGGCGGTCATGAATCGGAAGGGCAACGTTTACGTCACGCGGCTGTTGCCGCGCCCGGTCATGGAGAAACTGGGGGAGGTCTGCGACTTCGAGGCCAACACCGAGCCGCGCCCGGCGACGCGGGAGGAGCTGCTCCGGGGGGTGCATGGGCGGGACGCCGTGCTGTGTCTTCTGAACGACCGCATCGACGCGGCGGTCCTCGACGCGGCGGGACCGCAGTGCCGCCTGTTCGCAAACTACGGGGTGGGGTACAACAACATCGACGTTCCCGAGGCGCAAAAACGGGGGATCTGGGTGACGAACACGCCGGACGTCCTGGACGATGCGACGGCGGACATGGCCTGGGCGCTCCTCTTCGCGACGGCGCGACGCGTGGCGGAGGGGGACCGGCTGATGCGCTCCGGGACCTTCAGCTGGCAGCCCGAGTTCATGCTGGGCGCCGACATCACGGGCCGGACCCTGGGCGTGGTCGGCGCGGGACGCATCGGACGGAACTTCGCGCTCAAGAGCCGCGGCTTCGGCATGAAGGTCCTGTACTCGGGGCGCCGCCCCTCCCCGGAGTTCGAGGTGGAGACGGGCGGACGCTTCGCCGCGCTGGACGAGCTCCTGAGGGATTCGGACTTCGTCTCCCTTCACGTTCCCCTGACGCCCGAGACTCATCACCTGATCGGGGAACGCGAGTTGGGGCTCATGAAGCCCAGTTCTATCCTGATAAACACGTCGCGCGGCCCGGTCGTCGACGAGAAGGCCCTCGCCAGGGCACTGGAGGCCCGCACGATCCGAGGCGCGGGCCTCGACGTGTTCGAGAACGAGCCGGACCCCGAGCCGGGGCTGAAGGCTCTGGACAACGTGGTTATGACGCCCCATATCGGCAGCGCCACCGTGGAGACGCGCACCAACATGGGTTTCATCGTCGTGAGGAACATCGCAGCGGCGCTCGAGGGCAGGGAACCGCCAAACCTGGTGAGGGCCTGATGTCCTCTCGTCCATATACTAAAGGGAACACCACGCCCGAGGCGTTCACCATAGATAGCAGATAAGGGAAACTGAAAGGATTGGTGGTTTCAAAATGACGATTCGCAAGAAGCTCTACCTGATGCTGTTCTTCGTCCTGTTCGTGATCGTGGCCATGACGGCCGTCACCTACATCCGAAGCAGAGCGGCCATCGTGGACCTGGTGGACTCCGCGGGGATGGATACCGTCAGGGCGTCCGCCAAGGCCATCGACGAACGCTTCGACACCGCCGTCTCCGTCCTCGACACCTGTGCCGAGGCCGTGCGGCAGAACTGGACGCAAAGAGACGTCAACGAGGAGGGGAGCATCGAGGACTTCCTGAAGGGGATCCAGCAGGGCACTCGATCGCATGGACTCAGAACGATTTATTTCGGACTGGAGTCCACGGGAAGGATATCGGACGCCAACGGCTGGCCGGAGCCCGAGGGCTACGACGCCCGAACCCAGGACTGGTACCGAAAGGCCGTCGAGAACAAGGGCAAGGTCGTGCTCTCCGATCCCTATATCGACGAGGTGACTCGGGATACGGCTATCGCGGTAACAAAGGCCGTTTACGACGACAGCGGCAAGCTGCTGGGCGTCATGGGCGGCGACGTTCTTCTGAAGGAACTTCACGAGCTCGTGAACCACATTCAGGTGTTCGACAAGGGGTATGGGTTCCTTCTGTTGAAAAGCGGTCTGGTCCTCTCCAGCCCACGCCCGGAGGATATCCTGAAGATCAACATGCTCTCCGACTCCCGGATCCCCGAGGCCCTCAGGTCGGTGGCGCAGAGGATGCTCCGCGGGGAGACGGGTACGCAGACGTACACCTACGGCGGCAGGGAGACCAAGGCGTTCTTCGCACCCACCGGGACGGGCTTCTTCCTCGCCATCTCCTTTCCCATGAGCGAGGTATGGGCCCGTGTCAACAACCTCACGCTCCTTCTTATCGTCATCGCCGCCGTGGCCCTCGTCGTCATCGGCCTCGTCATCCTGCTCGTCAACCGCGGCCTGACCCGCAGCGTACGCGGTATCCAGGACTCCACAGAACGCCTGGGCGCCGGGGACCTCACCGTCCACTACGACGACTCCGGTAGGGACGAGCTGGCCCACGTCGCCAAAAAGCTGAATGCCACCGTCGTCTCCCTGCGGGACAGCATGGCGGACATCCGCTCCGCGGCGGACGACACGAGCCGCCAGTCCGAGACGCTCGCGGCCCTGTCGGAGGAGACGCTCGCCTCCATGGAGGAGGTCTCCGCCTCGATGGAGCGCATCCTGCACATGATGGAGGACAACGCCTCGGCGCTCCAGACCGCGAACAACTCCATCGAGGAGATCGCCTCGGGGGCCCAGGCGTCCGCTCAGGCCGCCACGAACGGGGCTGAGGGGGCGGCGCAGGTCACGGAGAAGTCCGAGAGCTCCTTCAAGGAACTGAACGAGGCCCTGGAGAACATCCGCAGTGCCGAGGAGGTCTCCACCCAGAGCATCCGGTGGCTGCGCGAACTGGAACACTCCGTGGAGTCCATCGCGGGTTTCGTGTCAACCATCACCTCCATCGCCGACCAGACGAACCTGCTGGCGCTGAACGCGGCGATCGAGGCGGCCCGTGCGGG
>CAUPUB010000090.1:0-9603 GCA_963514535.1 uncultured Fretibacterium sp. | reverse complement strand
CTCCAGGGAGGCCCGTCTCCTCTGGATGGCGGCGGCATATTTGTGGGGCTCGGGGTCGCAGGTCAGGAGCAGCGCAAACTCGTCCCCGCCCACGCGGGCAGCGACGTCGCTGGTGCGGATGCTCGAGCGAAGGCGTGCGGCGAACTCCTGGAGCAGCAGGTCCCCCGCGTGGTGTCCCAGGGTGTCGTTGACGTCCTTGAAGTGATCCAGGTCCGCCATGACGACCAAGACGGACTTGCCCGTGCGCTTGGCGCTGGCCATCATCTGGAGAAGGTGTTGGTGAAAGAGCGACCTGCTGGGAAGCCCGGTCAGGACGTCATGGGTGGCGCGGTACTTGAAATCGTCCTCCCGCTCCTTGCGGCTGTGAATATCCCTGAGGATGCCTATGGTGCGGGTAACCCTTCCCTCCGCGTCCCGGAAAACCTGCCCGCGGCTCTGCCTCCAGCGGTAGACGCCGTCCACACAGAGCAGGCGGAAGACGACATCATAAGAACCCTTGATGTAGGTTCCAGCCAGAACGTCCTTCAGGATATGTCGGGCCTTGACGTCCTCAGGATGGATGTACTTGACCCAGCGGTTCACGGGGGGCAGGTCCTTAAAGGCAAGATGCTGCATCCCGGCCATGTTCGGGGAGCAGAAGGTCCTCTCCCACGCGCCCGGAAAAACCTCGAACACCCCATCCCTGCTGCATTGTAGGGCAAGACGCCACCGCTCCTCATCGGCCTTCAGCCGCGAGACCGTCCGGGAGAACTTCTCCGTCATCCGGTTGAGTGCCTCCGCAAGCCCACCCGAAAGCTCCGTGCGCGGGGGGACGTCCCCCTCCGCAATGCGGCCCATCAGCTCCAGTACATGTCCCAGGTCCATACGGAGCATATCGAGCAGCACGCCGAAGAATCCCCCGGCGTCGATCGTGCCGTCGAGGTCGCCATTGTGCAGCCTCATGAGCGTAGTACGGACCTGGAGCAGGGCGTCCCTGAGGGCAATCCCCCTGTCGTCCCCCTCCAGAGCGGCTGGAAGGGGCCTCCTGGGGTCGGCCTGGAACACCAGCCCATGAAAATAGTCGAGGACTTCGTCGAGCTCCGAGGGATCCTGCTCTTTGATGGAGTCGTTCCTAAGTATGGCGCTTACCTCCTTCGCCGGTGCGCCCTCCCGAATATGGAGGGCGTCGGAGGATGTTCTGGCTCACATGTCCGCAGGCCGGTAAAATTTAAAATTTCATGAGGGGCCCTATAGATAATATCACAAAAATCCTTCGCTTTGTCCTTTGCAGCCTACATAGCCGGATGTCGCAACCGGATGCGGAGGAGTAGAATAACGGAAAAGGCCGGGCCTGAGAGTGTGTTGCCCGGGAATTTTTTTCCGAAATCCGAAAGGGCATCCGAAGGAGAATGTCCTCTTAAATTAAAAAGGAGGGGAACACGATGCGGTCCCTGCGCCAGGATGCGTTGAAGATCGTTCACGAGGCTATCCAAAGGGTGTTGCCGGAGAGTGCCGTGAAGGAGGCCCTGGCGGACGAGGCGTTCTCCGCGCGCCGGAGGAAGGGCAGGGTCGTCGTCGCCGCGATCGGCAAGGCCGCGTGGCGCATGGCGAGGGCCGCGGCGGACTTCCTGGGGCCGGACCTCTCGGGTGGGGCGGTCGTCACGAAGTATGGGCACTCGATGGGCCCGATCGATGGGCTGGAGATCTTCGAGGCGGGACACCCCCTCCCGGACGGGAACACCCTGAGGGGGACGGAGGCGCTCCTGTGGAAGGTCCGGGGGCTTGGCCCCGACGATACCGTGCTCTTCCTCATCTCGGGGGGCGGCTCGGCGCTCTTCGAGCGTCCGATGGATGGCGTGACGCTGGACGACCTCGTCGCCGTTACGGATCAGCTCTTGGCCTGCGGGGCCGACATCGTGGAGGTCAACCGGATCCGCAAGCGCCTCTCCTCGGTCAAGGGCGGACGTTTCGCTCGGATGGCCGCGCCCGCGCACGTCTATGCCGTGGTGCTCTCCGACGTGCTGGGCGATCGGCTGGATAGCATCGCGTCCGGTCCGGCCTGGCCGGATGCAACCACGGCGGAGGAGGCTCTGGCGACCGTGCGGAAGTACGGCATCTCGCTCCGGCCCGGCTTGGAGGGGCTCCTGAGGCTGGAGACCCCGAAGAGCCTCAGCAACGTCACGGCCGTGGTCACGGGGAGCGTGGGCGCGCTTTGCTCGGCCGCTGAGGATGCGGCCCGAGGCTTGGGCTACGCGCCGCTAGTGCTGACCACAACCCTGGACTGCGAGGCGCGCGGGGCGGGCGCGTTCCTGGCCGCTCTGGCGCGCGAGGTGCGGACCTCGGGACGTCCCATAGAGGCTCCCTGCGCGCTGATCCTGGGCGGTGAGACGGTGGTCCGCCTCACCGAAAGCAGCGGAAGGGGTAGGGGGGGCCGCAATCAGGAGCTGGCGCTGTCGGCCGCTCGGGGTATTGCGGGGTTGGACGGTACGGTCGTCGTCTCCGTCGGTTCGGACGGCACGGACGGGCCCACCGACGCGGCCGGTGGGATCGTGGACGGGGGCACGGTGGGTCTGCTGCGGGGGCGCAGGATCGACATCGAGAGGGCCCTGGCGGACAACGATTCGTACACGGCGCTGTCGGCCGTGGACTTCCTCGTGATTACGGGCCCGACGGGGACGAACGTTAACGACCTGGCGCTGGTGCTTTGCGGCGCCTGAGCCGTTTGGGGAGCGGAAGCCGGGGGCCCCGCGGCCTTCGCGGAGATGCGGCTTGAAAGTTTGACTGTGCTGATAAAATAAAGGCGGGATGTGTTCGGCGCGGGACGCCGTTCCTGAGCCTTGACCTGGAGTTTGGAGCCGGAGTTTGATTCCGGAGTCTTGAACTGGAATTTTGACCTGGAATCCTGATCCGGAATCTTGACCTGGGATCCTGACCTGGAATTTGGATTGGAAGGGAGAGCTTTTTCGAGATGCGATATCTTTATTCCGCAGTCCTGGGTTTCCTGCTGCTTTTGTTTCCCTTCGCCCCCTGCGTCCCCTCCGCCCCGGCCTACGCCGTCACGGTTGAGCCGGACGTGGAGGTGCATCGTGTGGTGGGGGCGCTCTATGCACTGTCCGCGGCCATGAACCTCTATCACGCGGAGTCCGAGGCCATCCCGTCGCCCGAACAGCTGGGGCGCTACTTCCGGAGGGATACCCTGCCATCCGGCTGGCCCGAGTCCGTCCACATCGCGTCGTTTGAGGGGACCTGGTGGGTGGGGGTGGCCGTGGACCCCTACTCGCCCGCCCGCAAGTTTCTGAGGGCGAACGCCCCCGAGCTGAGCATCCTGGACGCTCCGGGCGGGGCCCCCTGGATGGGCGCGTCCTTCGCCTGGATGAAGGCGTCCGGGGCCGGGAAGGGCTCCGCGTCCCCAGCGGCGGAGGTCACCGAGGGATCCGGGGAGGACCGAAACGAGCTGTTCTTCCGGACGCCGGGGACGGACCGGTATTGGTGGGGTCCCCTGCGTTTCTCGGACTCCGCTCGGGCCTCGGTCCTAGGTCGGTGGGGACGTGCTGCGGAGGGGTTCGCGCTGATGGTCCCGAGGGAACGGGCCTCGGTCAAGGAGGAGTTCCGCGCCACGCCCGTGGGGCTGCCGGAGGAGTTCGGCGTCAGCTCCGATCAGGAGCCCGGCTCCTCGGTGGAGATGGGCGACGTGATCTTCAACCCCATTCCGCGGCCGAGGAGCAACTGATTTCCTGATCCCCTGATTTTCCAGATTTTCTCCGGGCCGTGGGCTGCCCGGATCGGTACTTTGTATTTTTTGCGGTTCGGCAAGGGCTGCAGACGATTGTCAGGAGGGATTTTGTAATGAAAATGAAGGGGAGAGGTTGGCTGTTTTCGGCGGCGGGGCTGCTCGTTTTTTGTGTGTTTTGTGTGTTTTGCGCGGCGGGCACAGCCATGGCGGCGGACGTACTGGCCGGTGTCTGTATCTACAGGTTCGAGGACACCTTCATGAAGGGTGTGCGCAGGAGCATGGTTCTGGAGATGAAGAAGCTGGGGGGCGAGCTGGAGGTGCTGGACTCGCAAAACCGGCAGTCGATCCAGGACGACCAGGTGAGCACCCTCATCAACAAGGGCGTCAAGGTGCTGATCGTCAACCCCGTGGATCGCATGATGGCTGCGTCAGCCGTGGAGAAGGCCAGGGCTGTAGGCCTGCCGATCGTCTTCATCAATCGCGAACCGAGTGCGGAGGTCCTGGAGTCCTACGATAAGGCCTGGTACGTGGGCGCCCACGCCGAGGATTCCGGGAGGCTGTCGGGCGAGCTGATTGTGGAGTATTTCAAGAATCACCCCGAGGCGGACAGGAACAGGGATGGCAAAATCCAGTACGTCATGCTGTGCGGCGAGGAGGGGCACCAGGACGCCAGCCTGCGCACGGAGTTCTCCGTCAGGGCGATGAAGGACGGCGGGTTTGAGGTCGAGGAGCTGGGCTGCGACACGGCCAACTGGGACAGGACCCAGGGCGCCGAGAGGATGAAGGGCTTCATCACCTCCGTAGGGCTGGACCGGGTCGAGGCCATATTGGCGAACAACGACAACATGGCGCTGGGCGCCATCAACGCGCTGAGGGCCGAGGGCTATAACCTGGGCGATGCCTCGAAGTACATCCCCGTGGTGGGCGTGGACGCCATAGCGCTGGCTCTGGAGGCCATGGGCAAGGGCACCCTGCTGGGCACGGTGCTGAACGACGCCCGAAACCTTGGGGCCGCCGCGGTCCAGGTTGCCTTCGCGGCTGCGCAGGGCAGGGCGGTCAACAAGGAGAACGTCGGCTACGAGGTGACCGACGGGAAGTACATCTGGATTCCCTATATGAAGGTCACGGCCGAGAATTACAAAAGGTTTATGTAGGTGGGCAGCCCGATGCCCGCTGGACTTCTGGGAGGCCATTCATGTCCGTTCTGATCTGCGGTGGGGCCGGCTACATCGGCTCCCATAACGTGCGGGCCCTGCTGGACCGGGGCGAGAGCGTGGTGGTGCTGGACAACCTCTGGACCGGACACCGGGCGGCGCTGCCGGGGTCCGTGCCCTTCTACGAGGGCGACGTCCGTGACGCGGCGCTGCTGGACAGGATCATGGACGCACATTCCCTGGAGGCGGTCGTTCACTTCTGTGCCTGCTCCCTGGTGGGTGAGAGCGTCGAGCGGCCGCTCCGGTACTTCAACAACAACGTGTACGGGATGCAGATCCTGCTGGAGGCGATGGAGCGGCACGGTCTGGACAGGATCGTGTTCTCCTCCTCCGCGTCGGTCTACGGTGAGCCGAAACGCGTCCCCATCCTGGAGGACGACGAGACCCTGCCCACCAACCCCTACGGCGAGACCAAGCGGATGATGGAGCGCATGATGCACTGGGTGGGGTTGCGGCACGGCATCCGGTACGTCTCGCTGCGCTACTTCAACGTGGCGGGTGCGCGCGAGGACGGCAGCATCGGCGAGGATCACCGGTGCGAGACGCACCTGGTACCCATCATCCTCCAGGTTCCCCTGGGACGGCGGACGCACGTCACGATCTACGGGGACGATTACCCCACGCCAGACGGAACCTGCATCCGGGACTACATCCATATCTCCGACCTGGCCGACGCGCACCTCCGGGCTCTGGATCACCTTCGCAGCGGCGGGGAGGGTGGAATCTTCAATCTGGGCAGCGGCGACGGGTACTCGGTGAGGGCGATGGTCGAGGCGGCCCGCACCGCGACGGGCCATGCGATTCCCGTGGAGGTGGGGCCGCGCCGTGCGGGCGACCCGGCGCGGCTGGTGGCCGACAGCACGAGGGCAAAGAAGGTCCTGGGCTGGACCCCGCGCGTCACCAGGATGGAGGATATCGTCGCGACGGCGTGGAACTGGCACCGCAGCCACCCGGACGGGTACGGGGATTGAGGAGGCTTCCCGTACCGCTCATGGCCTGGGCATGAGGTTTTATTTTCGAGGATGACCGTGCCATGATACTCACTCCGTCGTCTCTGTCTCGATTTTTGGCTAACCCTGGAGGTACACTCGGGGAACCCGCCGTGAAAAGGACAGAGGGATCTCGTAGGGGATCGTCCCCCGGAGCTCGGCGATCTCCTGCAGGGTGATCTCGGCCTCGCCCTGGCGTCCGATCAGGACGACCTCGTCCCCCAGCTCCACATGGTCCAGGTCCGTGACATCCACCATCATCTGGTCCATGCAAATAGTCCCAACCACGGGACATCTTTGCCCGCGGATCAGGACGGAGACCTTCCCGGAGAGGGTCCGGCTCCATCCGTCGGCGTAGCCCACCGGGACGATGGCGATGCGCTCGTGTCCTCTCGTGATGTAGCGCAGTCCGTAGCCGATGCCGCTGGAGGGCGCTGCGTCGTGAAGGGACACGACCGCGCTCTTGAAGGCGAAGGTGGGACGGAGCGTCACCGCCTCGGGAAGCCGCTTGACGGGCGAGGCGCCGTAGAGCATGATCCCGGGCCGGACGGCGTCGAGGTACTTGTCGGGGTGGCTCAGGATTCCCGCGCTGTTGCAGGCGTGGCGCATACGTAGGATCCGTCCTTTCTCCTCCAGGAGCGACAGGGCCTTCCCGAGCCGCTCGAACTGCATGTCGGTATAATCGCGCCTCTCCTCGTCGGCGACGGCGAAATGGGTGAACGCACCCTCGACGTCCAGCTCCGGAAGGGAGAACAGCTCTTCCGCGGCCCGTCCCACGTCCTCGGGCAGGAAACCCAGCCGCCCCATGCCTGTGTTCACCTTGATATGCACCTTTGCCCGCCTGCCCCTCGAGGCGGCCTCACGGCTCAACTCCCGGGCAAAGGAGAGCTCCGCGCAGGCGCAGGTCAGGCCATGCTCGACTACCGCCTTGGCGGAGCTCTCGGGTTCCTGACCCAGGATCAGGATGTCCTCGGTTATCCCCGCCTCGCGGAGCTCGAGGGCCTCGCACAGGCGGGCGACGGCGAAGTGCCGGCACCCGAGCTCGCGATAGATCTCGGCGGCCCTCACGGCTCCATGGCCATAGGCGTCGGCCTTGATCACCGCGAGGATGTCCCGCTTCCGCCCGACGAGGAAGCGGACGACCTCGAAGTTGTGACGGAGGGCATCCGTAAAAACCTCCATGCGCGTTGGTGAACCCGAATACAAAGCAGCCACATGAATCGCCTCCTGAAACTTATACGAAAGGGGGAGCGCGGAACGCTCCCCCGGTTCGGAAAAAAGCTCCGTCGATCGCTATTATAACTCCCCGTTCTTCCTCTTGAGGTCGAAATCCTTGATGACCTTGCGTAAGACGCCCGACAGGAGCAGGAGCCCCAGGAGGTTGGGAATGGCCATCAGCCCGTTCAGGGTGTCCGCAAGGTCCCACAACTCCGTCAGGAACGCCTGCGCTCCCGTCCCCAGGATCTGTCCTCCCGCGGCGCCGATCAGTATCAGCCCGATCCAGATGACCTTCATGACGGGCTTGAACCGGATGCCGAAGAGGTAGGTCGCCGCGGTCTCGGCGTACCAGTACCATCCCAGGATGGTCGTGAAGGCGAAGAGCGCGAGGCCGATCGAAAGCACGTACTTTCCGACCACCGGCCCAAGTCCCGCCTCGAAGGCATAGAGCGTCAGCTGGGATCCCGTTAGATCCGGCTGTCCCGTAAGACTCTCCGTCGTCATGATGACCAGCGCCGTCATGGAGCAGATCACGATCGTATCCATGAAGACCTCGAAGATGCCGTAAAGCCCCTGGCGCGCGGGGTGGTCGACGTTGGCCGTGGCGTGCACCATGGGGGCGGAGCCGAGCCCGGTCTCGTTGGAGAACACGCCCCGGGCGATGCCCTTGGTCACGGCCAGCCTTACGGACCATCCGGCCAGGGCGCCCGGCAGTGCCATGGGATCACTGAAGGCGTACTTCAGTGTGGATGCGATGGCGCCCGGGATATGCTGCGCGTTCTTTCCCAGGACAAAGATGGAGCATATAACGTAAAAGACGGCCATGAAGGGAACCAGGTAGGTGGTCACGGTGGAGAGGCTCTTCAGGCCTCCGATGATAACCATGGCGACCAGGGCGGCCAGAACGAGGCCGCTGTAGAGCGGGTCCACTCCAAATCCCAACGAGAGCCCCTCAGCCGTGGAGTTGGCCTGGACCGCCGCTCCGATGCCGAAGGAGGCCAGGAAGGCGAACAGGGCGAAGAGTATCGCAAGCCACTTTTGCCCTGCGCCATGCTCGAGGATGTACATCGTCCCGCCGCGCCAGTCGCCGTGCTCGTCCTTCTTGCGGAAATGGACGGCCAGGGCCACCTCGGAGAACTTGGTGCACATGCCGAAGAACGCCGATACCAGCATCCAGAACAGGGCCCCTGGGCCCCCCAGGTGGAGCGCGGTGGCCACGCCGGCGATGTTGCCCGTGCCCACGGTGGCGGCCATCGCTGTCGCCAGAGCCGCGAAGGAGGAGATGGACTTGTCCCCCTCGGCCTTCTGAGCGGCCCTCCTCCCGAACACCTCTTTCAAAGAAAGGAAAAAATAGCGCAGCTGGGGCATCCCCAGAATGATTGTCAGGTATACGCCCGTTCCCACCAGAAGACAGAGCATAGGGGTTCCCCAGACAAACCCGTTGACGATGCTGTTGTAGTGCATGATCTTTTCCATCAATGTTGTAGGTTCCGCCATGACATTTTCCCCTCTCTCCCACCGCAGTCCGATCCAGGAATACACTTTGCTCCCACAAGACGCCGCAATAAAAGGTTCGGGTGCTCCGCCGCAATCATTCCCCCCTTCTCCAGAGCTGAAATTTCTAAAAATAAACAAGAAAAAAAACAGCAACAAGGCTATTATAGCATCTTCTGATTTATGCCGTCCTCGGGGAACCGTCAAGAGAATGCCAAAGAGGGCAGAGGAGCAGATGGGAAACAAGCAGATGGGGCGCGGGGGGTATGCGTTCTGATCCAGGGTGATAAAATGGTCTAGGAGGTGAAGAGAAATGCGAATCAGAGAAATGCGAATCGCAGACGTCATCCCCGAGACCTTTTTTGACCTGGACGCTGCAGCAATGAAAGAACGCATGCAAAAGATTGTGGACGAAAGGGTTATTGACCCCAAAACAAGCATTGTCCGATATTCTCAGGCCGACTTAGGCTCGTGCTTCCGCAACGTGGGCGCCCTTCTTCGGGATTCCATGATGCGTTACGAGCGGGACCGGCTGGGATGCCGGAGAGCGGGATGAGCAAGCAGCAGGATCAACAGAAGCAGATGACTTCCATAGGGATTGCCGGTGCAGCCTCCCTTTACGAAGGGCCCTTGCCTCGCCCCGAGGATATGGCGAAGTATGAAAAAATATGCCCCGGCGCGGCACGCGACATTATAGACTTCGCAAAAGCCAACCAAGACCACATCATCTGGATGGATCGGGAGGGCCTGAAGACGGCAAGGATGCAGCTGCGGATACTCTTCATCTTCGGGCTCCTAGGGCAGATCGGGACAGCCGGCATAGCACTGTCGGGCTTTATTTTTGCCTTCCTGAAACCGGAACTGGCAAAGGAAGGGTTCGTCTTCTCGGCATGCATTGCCGGATACCTCATTTGGTGGAAAACCCGCCACTCGAAACAGGGCGAAAACGAGAAAAGCGAATAACGGCCGAAACGAT
>CAUPUB010000089.1:0-9645 GCA_963514535.1 uncultured Fretibacterium sp. | reverse complement strand
AATTGAGGGCCATGGGCATGGCTTTTATCGTCGCCTGCGAGCTGATGAGGGTAAGGGGGGAACGGAGATCTGAGATTGTCAGCGACAGCCTTTCCGCGATCCGTGAGGTTATGGGGGACAGAGGAGGCCTGCCCTTCCTGGAGAACATACAGCGTCTATGGAGGCAGCGTAGGATCATCCTCAGTAAGGTCGAGGCCCATCGAGGCAATCGCTTCAATGAAATTGCCGATGCCTGTTCCCGATGGGCGCGAATCGAAACCGAAAGGAGACTGAGGAGCCGTTCCTCAATATCGTAGATAAACTGCACGAACCGGAGACAAACCTGAGGCATTCATACTTACGTTTTGAATGAGGAGGAGATTTCGATATGAAGATGCCTGGAGCTGGAAAGACCGAAAAAATGCAGAAGACCTCCAACCCCTTCGACGGGGCCGCTGAGATGGATATTCTGGAACTTACGGAGCGCGTGCTCAATGACGATTGCTGTAAGGGTTACGTGACGTCGGACGGCAGGGTCATGCCGCGCAACGAGGCATTTCACTCCGGGGTCAAGGATGGGATTGAGCTTGTCAAGGAGCGTGTTTGGGGATGAGTGCCAGCCGGGAGGTAACGACGCGCTTGTCCCGGGACGCATTGCGGCGCATCGTACGGGAGGCCCTGGCGGTTCCCGGACGTGAAACCGGCGGCGTCCTGGTCGGCAGTTTCCGCGACGGCGAAGAGGGAAAACTCGAGATCCATGTGGAACGCGCCAGCGGGCCTGGCGGACAGGCCCTCCTCGGCAGCGGGGTTTTTCGTCCTGAGATGCCGCATTATCGTGACCGGGTCGCTTACTACCGGAGGACGAAGAACTGGGATTATCTTGGAGAGTGGCATAAGCACCCCGGAAATTTTGGCGCTTTGAGCCGTCTGGATGTCCTGACGGCACGGGAAATCTGTGAGGCGGAGGGATGGCCATTCTTGTTCCTGCCTGTCGTTACCCTTCATGATGATAATTACCGCATCGACTGTCACGTCTGGATACGCAAGGGGGATGGAGAAAAGGGAGAAATTCGCCATGCGGGCGTCTATGAGGGCTCTGTCGCGGATATTCTGAGGGGAAGGGAAGGAGCGTCCGATATGAAGCTGTACATCGATCAGAGGCTGATTCAGGATTTTCGGGCTTCCTCCGCATCCGAGGCCGAGCATCCGGGGGTATGGAACAAAGGCGAGAGCTTTGTCTTCATCCCCGGCCCCGGCGTGAAAAATGCCCGGCTCCGTCTTGTTCGGGAGGGCTGCGAGGCGGCGGTCAATCTTTTGCCCAATGGGGTCTTGGGGGTGATCGGCGAGGATGGCGGTCGGTTCTGGATGTTTTACGAGGGGGAGATGGCGCCTCTCGTCCCCGAGGTCATCGACACGGGAGCGGCGGTCTACGAGAGAAACGCTGGCCTGCTGGAGACGATGGAGCTGGCCGGAAAGTGCGTGTGCCTCGTCGGGTGCGGCAGCCTTGGGGGGACGATGGCTCTGGAACTGGCCAGGGCCGGGGTGGGAAGATTCTTTCTGTTCGATATGGATACGCTGGAGCCGCCCAACCTTTCCAGACATGTCGCCGGCGTTGACGAGCTTGGGTGCAATAAGGCATATGTCGTGGAGCGGAGGATCCGATCCGTCAATCCCAACATTCAGATAAGCTGCTGCACGAGGAATGTGGTGGACGATCCCGGTGGGATGGCCGCCCTGGAGGAGGCGGCGAAGCAGAGCCATTTGCTGATCTGCACGACCGATACGGACGATTCTCGTGTGCTCGTCAACTCCATATCCGTAGAGCACGGGGTCAAGAGCCTCCAGGTGGGGCTCCACGAGAGGGCGGCATCGGGGATCGTCCAGCTGGTTCGCCCCGGGGAAGCGTGCTTTTCGTGCCATCGGCGGCGTATCCTGAGCGAGAGTGCGCTGCGCTCGGAGAACGTCTCCTACAGCGAGGCGGAGGACCCTCGGGACCTTTACATCCAGCCCGGGCTTTCGGCTCAAATCAACCTGGTGGCTGAGGTCGGTGCGTTGAGGGCCATAGAAGCCCTCATGGACAGGGATTCACATGAGAACCTGACCCTCGTTTACGTCGATAGAAGAGGGGATGTCCCGGAGATGGAGAACGAGGAAGTGGAGGACGGGGAAGTGGGGAGCAGGGAGTTGCAGCTCAGAATATGCCGGCTGGAGCTCGAGAGGGTCCACGGCTGTCCGGTATGTGGGGGGGAATGACGAAGATGGCGGTGCTGGGGTTCTCTTTATTGACGACGGTTGCGGTTGTCCTGTTGTGTCTCCAGGAGGGCGGAGCGGTTTTGGTGGAAAACAGGCAGCCTGACGAGGCTGTGCGGGAGGATGTGCCGGAACGCTGCCCGACGCGGCATAGTCCTGTCGCTCCCTCTCGGCCGTTCGGGATGTCCTTTTCGTCGAGGATCGTTCGGGAGATGAAGGAGCCCGAGGAGAAGGATTATCGCCTGCGCCCCTTTCATGTCCTCAATCCGGAGGGGGAGCTCTTCATGGTCGATACGGGAGCGAAGGGGCCGTTCTATGGTCCCGTCTGGACGCGCGTCCTGGACGCCTATGAAAAAGGCGAGTTGCTCCGTGCGCGCGTTGCATTCCGAAGGACAAGCCGTCAAAATGAATTCTCCGGATACGTCCTGAGTCTGGATGGGCTCTCTGTCTTTTTGCCGCGCAGCAAGAGTTTTTATTTCTACGACGAGAAAAAAGATGCCGCAAAACGCTGTATCGCTGTTAGAATTGAAAGCGTGTATCCCAATGGCTCTCGGGCCGGTACCGTTATCGTCGATGCCAAGCCCGCCTGGGACTTGGTAAAAAAGGGGTTGTATCGCCTGGCTCCGGGAATCGAGGTCCATGCCCTGGCCATGGATATAGACCAGGGAGGGTGCTCGGAGGGAGGATGCACGGGGGAAGGGCATCTGGTCTTTCCGGCGCCGGGACATCGACGGATCCTGGTCCCGCTCCCTGAGGCCCGCAGGCTGGCCCGGCAGACGGGACAATCCGTCCCGGACGATTTCCTCACCGGCCTGTATTGGCGGCTGCGGCTGAGCTCCGGAGATGAGAAGGCATGGCTGGCCGAACCCCTGGAGGTTCTTATTTGAAGCTCGTCTTCTTCAAAATACAATCTGCTGAGAGGATGGAGGAATAGAGGGTGGAGGAATCTTGATCTCTTCTCTTGTCCTGTGTGAGGCTCTGTCGGATGGACACGTTCCCGTTTCGAACGGTTACCTGCTTTTTTCCGCGTTGACGCGTCGGCTCTCGGAGTTTGGGGGGCCGGAGCCCCTGCATGGAGCGCCCGGGTTCAAGGGGGTGGCCTTGAGCGCGCTCACGCCGGAATCCTTCTGGCGCACGCTGCATTATTCCTGGGGAAAAGGGGTTCTTCAACTTCAAAAGGGTGACAAGCTGGCCTTTCGCGTTTCCTTCCTGGACGACGCGCTTTTGGAGCCCTTTGCGGAGGCCGTGACGGGCTCTTCCCTCACCCTCGGCGGGGCGCCTGTCGGCGTCAAGAGGGTCTCGCGTCCCGGGGAAAACGCGATGAGCCGCCAGACGGACGAAGGGGCGCTCAGGGGGCTCTCTCCCTGCGGCGGGGCTGACGTGACGTTTCTTTCCCCTACCGGGTTCAAGAGCGGGGCGGTCCAGAACATCCTCCCCACTCCCGAACTCTGGTTCCGTAGCCTGGCTGCCCGATGGAAAACGGCCTATGGGGAAAATCCGCTGGAAAATCTGGATCAGGAAAATCTGGAGCAGGGACATCCGAAACTGGAGAATCCGATTAAAAACGCGTTGGCGAACACGTTTGTCGCGGATTATTCCCTGCGAAGCGCGGCGGTGGTGCTGAAGGAAAATCTCGTCTTCCGCGGCTGCGTGGGACGGGTCCGTTATGTCTGGAAGAACGAGAGTACGGCGGTCAGAAAGGCTCTTGCCTGTCTGACCGCCTTCGCTTTTTTCTGTGGCGTCGGCTACAAGACGACCCAGGGGATGGGACAGGTGTTGGCGGAGTTCTGAGGGAAACACTGATTTAATCCATGAAGCACCCCTGTGGTACCCCAGCTTGCCTGTTTTGAGTAAGAAGCTTGCCGGGGCCGCCGCTATCAAGATAGCGGCGTGGGGGATTGGGGGCGAAGCCCCCATGTTAATTTCTTAAGGAAGCGCTGGAGATTTTTGCCCATAGATGTTTTGCATATTTCCCTTTAAAAAACATGCGTTTTTGTTTTAATCAGCGCTTCCTGAGGGTGACTACAATTTTTTTCATTATGGAGAGGGTGATGGGATATGGGGCGAAGCATTCCGAAGTCGGTGTGCATCGACGGGATTGAAAATACCAAACCAGGCGGCTCCCCGGAAGAACGGGTCTATGAAATCGAGCTGATCACCCCGATGTACGGCGGCGGGGTGGAGGCGGGGGTTGTCGATGAGGAGATGCCGGTGAGGGCGACCTCTATTCGCGGACAGCTGCGGTTTTGGTGGCGTTTGCTCTACGGGCTGGGACTGTCTGATATGAGAGAGAAAGAAGCCGAAATTTTCGGAAGCACTCGATCATCCAGCAAGATAGCGCTCAAGGTCGGGATGCCTGATACCTGCTTGAGCTTAAGACCTATGGCTTCCATTGAGGAAAGACAAGAACAAGACGGAAAGAAAAAGAAACGGATTGTTTTTGAAAAGGGAAAAGAAAAGCTACAGTACGCGATTTTTCCTTTTCAGGGAAAAATCGGAAAAAGAGGAGAACCGGATGTCACTCCATCTTTGGCTCTCGTAAACGCGGGATTCAAACTTCTGCTGTCCTTTTCTCCGAAACTTCCAGATGCTCAGAGGGAACAGGTTTTGAATTCCCTTCATGGCTGGATTAATTTCGGAGGGCTGGGGGCCAGGACGCGGCGTGGGTGCGGAGCACTTTACTCTAAAGACTGCGCGATGGAAGAAGCGAAAAATATTTCCAGCCTTTTAGCAGGAGCTCCAGGTATTGAGACTGTCCTGATGGGGAATGTGAAGGATGATGCGGAAAGTGCCTGGCGCGAGATGGTCGACTTCATGAAGCAGTTCCGTCAGGGAGAAGAAATAGGGCGCAACAAAGGAGACAAAACGCCGGGGCGTTCCCGATGGCCGGAACCTGATACGATTCGAAGGCGGGTTGAAGCTCATTTGGGGCGCCATGCGCCGGCCATGCAAGTTGAGGGATTCCCCCGTGCGAGGTTTGGTATGCCGATCATCTTTCACTTTAAGGACAGCGATTTTGGAGGTAAATCCAAACCGGATATGGATCCGATTGACACGTGTCTACGGCCGGAATCCAGCTCCAGAATGGCAAGTCCTGTTCTTCTCTCTCCAGTTAAATTGAAAAATGGTAAAGTCATCCCTGTGATCATCTTCTTGAAGACCAGGCCTCTCGGCAGCCTTCTGCTCGAACGCAGCGACAAAGAGGGTGCGTATCCAATTTCCGTAGAGCAGATCGTCAACCCAAAATTCGCCTCCTACGACAAATCTCCTATGGGGAAACCGGAGAAGGGTTCGTCGAAGGAGAAGAGGTCGTCAAAAGGCGATGCGCTTGAGGCGTTCCGAAATTATCTTTTGAAGGAAATGAAGTACAAGGAGGTGAGCCTATGAGCCAGGGGGCCAGCTGGCTGTTGCAGATAAGCGTCGGGCCGGTCCAGGAGTTCATCGCCGCGGCGCGGCGCACGCGCGACCTGTGGTTCGGCTCGTTCATGCTCTCGGAGATATCCAAGGCCGCGGCGAAAGCCGTGAAGGATGCCGAGGCCGAGCTGATTTTTCCTGAACCGAATGGGGACCTGAGTCCGGAATCCGACCTGAGCGTCGCCAACGTGATCCTGGCCAGGGCGAGCGGCGATACCGAAGCGATGAACGCCCTGGCGGAGAGGGCAAGGGAGGCCGCCGTTGCGCGTTTTAAGGAGTTTGCCGCCGAGGCCTTTAAGAAGGCGGAGCGCTGGATTGTGAAGGAACGTTGGGACAAACAGGTTAAAGACGTCATCGAGTTCTATGCTGCCTGGACGGAGCTTGAGGCGGGAGAGGCGGCCTATAAGGTGGCCCGCCAAAAGGTGGCCCGTCTGCTGGCGGCTCGGAAGAACCTGCGCGATTTTCTGCCGCATGAAGGGGAGTCCGGGGTTCCGAAGTCCTCTCTGGACGGACTGCGGGAGAGCGTGTTCAGGGATGGAAAGGTCCCGGCAATTCCGGGACTGCGTCTGAAGGAGGGAGAAGCGCTCGACTCCGTGGGGCTCATCAAGCGCATTGCCGGAGATGAACGTTTCCCGTCCGTGTCGCGCGTCGCCGTGGACCCGTGGGTGCGGGGCGCGAGGGAGGAGACGCTCCGGGAGCTGACGCCGCACTGTGAGGCACTGGTCAAAGCGGGGGCCATCAGTCGAGTGAAGGGGTACACGACCTTTCCCTACGAGGGTACGGCCGTGTTGCTCTCCCGCCACGCCTCGATGCTGGCGGAGTGCGAGCCCGAGGGCAGGCCTGAGGAGAAAGAAGAGGTCAGGGAAAAGGTCAGGGCAGCCTGCAGGGGGATCGCCACCATCCTGTCCGGCTTGAAGGAGCGTGACAGGCCGCAGGAGCCCTATTTCGCCTTGCTGGTTGCTGACGGCGACCGCATGGGGGCGGCGATCGCGGAGATCGGGGACATGGAGGGGCACCAGGAGTTCTCCTCCACCCTCTCGAAGTTTGCGGGGGAGACTCGGGATATTGTCAGGAATTTCCACGGGGTCTGTGTCTACACGGGAGGGGACGACGTGCTGGCCTTCCTGCCGCTCGACACGTGCCTCTGCTGTGCCCGGAAACTGCACGATGCGTTTGGGGAGCTCTTGAAGGATTACGTGTCCTCGAAAGATCAAAAGTCTCCCACCCTGTCCGTCGGGATCTCGATCGGGCACGCGATGGAGGACCTGGAGGACCTCCTGGAGTTCGGCCGCAAAGCCGAAAAGGTTGCGAAGAAAGGCATTGGAGAAGAGGAAGGGGTGGGAGAAGAGAGCCTCAAAGAGAAGACGGATCGCAACGGGCTTGCCGTCGTCGTGCGGTCGCGCGGCTCCGGAGCCGTCGTCGTGCGGGAGCAGTGGGGAAATAGGGCTGAAGAGAAGCGAGACGAGACGCAGCCCTTGGCCGAGGTCTCCCTGGACGAGCGCCTGCACTATTGGGCGCGTCTGTTTGCTGATGGGGCCATACCCAACAAGTTCCCCTACGAATTGCGCGAGAATGCGGCATTTTACAGGGGATGGGAGGTCGGAAATATCCTGGGGGACGCCGTGCGGGACGATGTAAAACGGATATTCCACCGCAAAGATGTGACGCTGAGCGATGAGGAGAAAAAGAGGGTGGAGGGCTACATCGATTCGCGGCTGTGCGGGCATCGGGACATCGAGAGGCTCTCGGACGAGCTGCTGATCGCTCAGTGGATCGGGTTTGGAATCCGACAGGTGAAGGGAGGGGACCGGTGAACATGGGAGAGAGTATGAAGTATCTTCGACTGACTCCGCTGAGCCCGCTGATCGCGCGGGACTCCAGGCCCTTCGGCGCGGGGCAGGGGAACCGGGTGCGCTCGATGGACTGGATCTCCCCGTCGGTCATCGCGGGGGCCGTGCGTACCGCCGTCTGGAAGGCAAACGATACGCTCACGCCGGAGCAGCTCAAGACAATCGAGGTGTGCGGTGGATTTCCTGTCTTGAACGAAAGGATTTATCTTCCCCGGCCGCTGGACGCCCTGATTCGTAAGACAGATAAGGCAACGGGCACCACGGACGTTCTTCGTATCCGTCCGATGAGCGGGAGCGCGGGCGTCCAGATGCCCCATGCAGACCTCGTCCCGTCCGCGCCGGTGGGGATGCCGGAGGAGGACTTCAAGCCGGAGTCGGGCGACGCCTTCTGGCCTTTGGCAACGATGGCGCAGTGGCTGGGGTGCGATGACGATCAGTCGGTCTCGATGAAGATCGACGGGCTCCCCACTCCCGCGAAGGAGGACCGCACGAACGTGACGATCCTGCCGGAGAGCGGCGCGGCGGAGGATAGCAAGCTGTTTACGACCACGGGGCTGGACTTCGTGAGGAAGCCCAAGGAGGGCGCGTCGAAGGGGTGGTTGAGCCAGATGCGGATCGGCGTCCGGGTGAACTTCGGTGACCATACCCCTTTGCCCGAGCGCTTGCTCGTTCCCCTCGGCGGGGAGCGGCGCCTCGCGGAGGTGAGAACGGTCGAAGCGGACAAAGGGTTCTGGGAGGTTCCCCAGAGCCTGTCCTGGGAGGGGAAGAAATGGCTTCGCATGGTGCTGGCGACCCCGGCGATCTTTGAGAAGGGCTGGCTTCCGGGCTGGCTTTGGGAGAAGGATGACAACTTGATCGGGACGATTCCGGGAAGCGGGGTTTCGGTCCGACTCATCTCCGCCGTCGTGGGGCGCTGGAAGCCCCTGTCCGGGTGGAGCTATGAAAAAGGCAGGAATGGCCCCAAGGCCCTGCGCCGGATGGTTCCCGCGGGAAGCGTGTATTTCTTCGAGGTGTTGAAGGGCGGGGAGGGTATTGCCGATCTCTGGCTCCATTCCGTCTGCGACTGCGAGCAGGACGGGCGCGATGGATTTGGGCTGGCCCTCTGGGGTTGTTGGCGTGGCCGTGAAACAGCCTGAGATTTTTGGGCTTCGGGAAGGAGAGAACTGTGATGGATAACGCGAAGTTCGAGAGAAGATACTGGATTCATACGGTGACGCCGCTCCACGTGGGGACGGGACGGGGTGTGGGGTACATCGACCTGCCGATCGCTCGGGAGAAGGTCACGAACTGGCCCTGCATCCCCGGCTCCGCCGTGAAGGGCGTGGTGGCCGACCATTTCAGTGCCACGGAGGAAAAAAGGTCGATTGACGGGCTTGTCCGGGCCGCGTTCGGGAGGGCGAACGACTCGAGTACCATCGAGGCGAACAGCACGGCGGGTTCTTTGGTCTTCACGGATGCCCGCATCGTCTGTCTGCCCATCAGGAGCTTTTACGGGACGTTCGCCTGGGTGACCTCGCCCTTCTGTCTCGAGAGACTCAAACGGGACACGGGGCTGGCCGTCCCGTCGGTGGCTGTGAAATCCGCTATCGTGACGGATAAGACCAGGCTCGTTCGGGACGGGAGGAAGCTCTACCTGGAGGACCTGGACCTGGATTGCGAGAAGAGCAAGGAAGCGGACGCCTGCGCGGAGCTCATTGCCAGGGCCGTCTTTGCGGACAATTCCGACTGGCAGGATGTCTTCCGCGAGAGGCTGGCGATCGTGAGCGACGATATCTTCACCTTTCTGTGCGAGTCCGGGACGGAGGTCAGCGCACACATTCGTCTTGCGGAGGAGACGGGCGTTGTAGCCAAAGGCGCGCTCTGGTATGAGGAGGCCCTGCCGGTCGAGACCCTGTTGGCGGGGACCGTCTGGTGCGACCGCGTGTACCGTAACAAAGAAGATGCGAAGGGTCCAGACGGTGATCTGACGAAGGAGAAGCTGCTGGAGAATTTCTGCTCCAAGCCCCTCGAACTGCAGATTGGCGGCAAGGCCTCGACCGGCAAGGGGCAGGTGCGCTGCCTCTTCGAGTCGCTGTAAGGAGGCCGATCATGGGTATTCGGACGAAGGAACAGCAGATGGCCCAGGCCGCATTTGAACGTGTCCAGGGCAGGA
>CAUPUB010000088.1:0-10043 GCA_963514535.1 uncultured Fretibacterium sp. | reverse complement strand
CTCACGGTCTTCTGCAGGTCGATGATGTAGACCCCGTTGCGCTCCGTGAAGATGTAGGGCTTCATCTTGGGGTTCCAGCGCCTCGTCTGGTGCCCGAAGTGCACGCCGCACTCCAGCAACTGCTTCATGCTCACAACTGCCACTTTTTCAACCTCCCAAAGGTTAATCCTCCATCCGACGCCTCTATTGGGACTCCCCGATCCCGCGCCTCGCCCGGGGGGCGGCATGCGGAACACCTTTGCGGCCCCGCGCCGGATGTGTGTGATTGACAACACGGAGGACAGTATATCAAAAAGTTCCGATTTTGAGGATAGCTTTTGCCGGCCGCCTCCGCGCTCACTCCGCCCCGCGGCCGCGGGACGGCAGGATCAGAAGTGAGACGGCCATCACCGCGAAGGTGAACAGGATGCCGCAGGTGGCGGCATTGAGCTTCGTCAGGCCGAAGTCCACCAGATGCGTCCGGGTGTCCAGCACGCCGACCCACAGATTCACGGTCTCCGCCCCCCGATAGAAGGTGCAGAACAGCGTGAGCGCGATGCCGCAGACCGAGGCGAGGATGGCCCCGCCATTGGAGGCGCGGCGGGTGAAGAGCCCGAAGACGAGCGGCGCGGCCAGGGAGACGCTCATCAGCGAATAGAAGATAGTCAGCGCGGAGATGATACTGCCGAGTTTCAAGGCAAAGAGCACGCCCAGCACCCCCGACGCGAGAGTAACGGCACGGGAGAACCTCAGCAGCGCGGCGTCCGACACCCCGGGGTTCAGAAAACGCTTGTAGAGATCGTTGGAGACGGAGGTCGCTAACATGTAGAGCACGGCGTCCGCCGTGCTGACCTCCGCCGCGAAGATGGCCGCCAGCGCCAGCGTGGCGATGGAGAAGGGCATCATCTCCTTCATCGCGGTCGGCAGGGCCAGATCCGCGCGCGGAAGGTCCGGAAAGGCCGCGAAGGCCGCCATGCCGATGAAGACGGGTATGACCGCGAACAAAAGCTGGACAACTCCGTTGAGCGCCGTCCCCCAGCGGATGGCGCGCTCGTCCCTGGCCCCGAAGACCTTGCCGATCAGCCCGGGTGAGATGAAGAAGGACGGTACGAGCATGACCAGGTAGCCAACGATAACCGTAATGCCGATGCCATCCAGGGAGAAAAAGGACGCCTGCCGCGCCGCGTCAGGCAGATTCTGGGCCACCCTGGCGGTCAGCCCCTCCCATCCTCCGACGAACCCGTAGATGCAGGGCAGGGCGACGAGGAACCCTGCGAGGATCACCACGAGCTCGACGATATTGACGACCGCGGCGGAGAGCAGGCCGCCAGCCGCGAAATAGAGCGTCGCGACGACCGCGCCCGCTATGACGCCCGCCGTCTTCGGCACCCCCGCCACGACCTCCAGAATCCAGGCGATGCCCAGGAGCTGACCGGAGAACAGGGCCAGGGTGCCGACGGCCATCATCCCGGAGAAAAAACCCCGAAACACCTTGCCGTAGCGCATATCCAGGTAATCCCCAAGCGTGTAGAGTCCGTGCCGGCAGGCGATGCGCCAGATCCTGGGCCCTACGCAGAACGCCAGGATCATGGAGCCGATGCCCGCGCTCCCGATCCACCACCAGGCGGAGACGCCGGACTTATAGGCGATGGCTGCGACTCCGACCGTGGAGCCGGCGCCGATATTGGCCGCGATCAGGGTGGTGAAGAGAAGCCCCGTCCCCAGCTTCCTCCCCGCGACGAAGAAGCCCGACGAGCTCCTGACCCTTCTGCCCACGAACCACCCGATCAAAATCAGCAGGACCGCATAGCCCAGAATAGCCTGGACGTAACCGTTGTGCAGTATCAGCTCCAGAACATCCATGACGAAAATATCTCCTCCAAAATTTGTCCGCCCCCACGGACCGCTATTCTCATGGGACAAAGCACGGGGGGCCGACGCCCCCCGTACCCCCCCTCGGGTTTCAAGCGACGCGAGCCTCCCGGCGCGCTATTCCCCCAACAACCGGGCCTCCAACACCTGCTCTCTCTTGAAACCCTCGATTCAAAGCACAGGGGGCCGACGCCCCCCGTACCCCCCTCGGGTTTCAAGCGACGCAAGCCTCCCGGCGCACTATTCCCCCAGCAGGCGGGCCTCCAGGACCTGCTCTCTCTTGAATCCCTCGAGGCGCAGGTAGAAGTCGGCGGCGTCCAGGAGGGCCTGCATGGGGGTGAGCCCGATGATCTCGCTGCCCACGACGCTGACGCCGTAGCGCGCGGCCTCGGACTTGACGGTCTCGAAGACGCGGTGCAGCGGGGTCGAAGTGTAGTCCGTCATGTTGATGGAGACCTGGGTTATTCCCCTCTCCTCGAGCTCCAGACCGATAGCACGGCAGTTCACGTAGCCGCCCCTGGCCGCGCGGATGGTCTGGGCGATGTGCTTGGCCAGGGCCACGTCGGGGGTGGACAGATTGATGTTGAAGGCCACCAGAAAGGGGCGCGCGCCGACGACCGTAGCTCCGGCCCGGGGGTGCATGGCCCGAGGCCCCTCGTCGGGGGCGCGCTCCGGCGTCTTGATGGCCTCCTTCATCCCCTCGTACTCGCCCTTGCGGACGTCGGGCAGCGCCTTCATCGAGGGACGCTTCGCTGCGGCCTCGTAGAAATAGACGGGGATGGAGAGCTTGTCGGCAATCTCCCTGCCCAGCTCGTGGGCCAGGGCCACGCACTCCTCCATCGTGACGTCCGATACGGGAATGAAGGGAATGACGTCTGTCGCGCCAATGCGGGGATGTCCGCCCCTGTGCTTCTCCATGTCGATCAGCTCCGCGGCCTTGGCGCAGCAGGCGAACGCCGCCTGCTTGGCGGCCTGAGGCTCGCCTACGAAGGTGAGCACCGTCCGATTGTGATTGGGGTCGGAGGAGTGGTCCAGGACGGTCACTCCGGGCGTCCCGCGCGCCTCGTCGATGATGGCCTCGATGACCTCGACCCTCTGCCCCTCGCTGAAATTCGGTACGCATTCCACGAGCTTCGCCATATCCGTTCATCCTGTCCTTTCTGGATTTCATGCCGCGCACCGATCATCATCTCGAATTTTTATTGCGTCATTACTGCATTGCCGATTCGGAGCGGGGCCTTGTCTCCCGTTCTATCCCTTCATCAGGCCCTTACCGCCGTTCCAGGCGGTACCGACCTTCTCCCCGACCCTGTAATAACCGTTCTGGAACTGGTCGAAGACGAAGGCGTCCAGCTTCGCCGGATCGACCTTCCCCTTTTCGTCGAGGACCTTCTCGTCAACGCTGACGTTGACGATCTTCCCTACCACGCAATGGATGTGCTCGCGCTCCACGATCTCCAGGAGCTCGCATTCCATCGCGACGGGAAACTCCTCGATGACAGGTGCGTTGACGTGCGCGCTCCTGGACTGATGCAGTCCGGTGCGCTCGAATTTGTCCTCCATCGTGTTGCCCGTCGCGATGCCGAAGAAGTCAGCCTCCGCCATGTGGTCCAGGTCCGCGATGCTGACGGTGAAGGCCCTCGTCTCACGGATGTTCTTCATCGTCTTGTGGTCCTCGTCGAGGAAGAGCACCACCCGGTCGATCTCGCCAAGCTGCCCCCAGGCAGCGTTCATGACGTTCGGCTTGCCGTTTCCATCGTAGGCAGCCACCATCAGCACCGGCATCGGGAACAGCGCCGGCTGAGGCCCCAAATCCTTCCTCATCGTCCATCATCCCTCCAGAACGTTAATAAATAAGGAAGCGCTGATTGAATCGACGTTTCCGTTCTTACCGCGCCAGGCCACCGAGTGACGGGCTCAGTCCAGCTTCACGGCCGTTCCGCTACACGTCACCATCAACATGTCGTTGCCCGTTCCCAGCACCTCGTAGTCCAGCTTGACCCCCACCACCGCGTCGGCTCCCAGCGCGGCCGCCCGCTGATTCATCTCGACCAGGCTCTCCATACGGGCACGAGTCAGCTCCTCCTCATAC
This sequence comes from uncultured Fretibacterium sp., assembly GCA_963514535.1. Classification (GTDB taxonomy): domain Bacteria; phylum Synergistota; class Synergistia; order Synergistales; family Aminobacteriaceae; genus CAJPSE01. The sequence goes on along the minus strand of CAUPUB010000088.1, from coordinate 6,100 downwards.
CCCTTGGAACGGCCTCCAAAGAAGTTGCGCAACGCCGCCCCGATATCCCTCAGGAAATTGACCCCGGCGATCACCTCGCCAAACACGATGCCCCGATACTCCCTGATGGTGCGCCCCTCGACATTGGGCGTCGTCGTCACGATCATACCGCAAAAACCTCCTTTTCCTGCAATGTTTTTCCAAAAGTGGGAACGGACTCGGAAGCATGAGCTCCGCAGGCCCCCATCACTCCCTCCCTCGCATATTCGCACGAGGAACCTCTCAAAACATTGTAGGCCCTCGGGAGGACGGGGGCAAGCGCGAAGGGGCACACTGTAGCTCTCGATTGCACGACAAATGATATTTTGAAGTTCTCTCAAGATGCCCCGAGTTTGAGGCAAATGGAGAAGGTAAAATGATGGTAGGAGAAAGATATGAGGCAGGTGCAAGACGTGAGGATACTCGACAACATCAACAATACCGTCCGTGATGATCTGCGGGCAGAGATAAAACGTGGGAGCAGGGTTTCTGTCGCAGCGGCCTGTTTCTCCATGTACGCATATCAGGAGTTAAAGAAGCAGCTGGAGTCCGTAGAGACGTTTCGTTTTATCTTTACGTCTCCGACCTTTGTAAAAGAAAAAGCCGAAAAGCAAAAACGTGAGTTTTATATCCCCCGTCTGTCCAGAGAAACAAGCCTGTACGGCACAGAATTTGAAATCAAGCTCCGCAATGAAATGACCCAGCGCGCCATCGCGAAGGAGTGCGCTGACTGGATTCGCAGAAAAGCGAGATTCAAGTCCAACACCACCGGCGAGAACATGACGGGCTTTGTGACCCTCGATGCTGGAAGTGCGCAGACGGCCTATATGCCCCTCGCCGGATTCACCACGGTGGATATCGGCTGTGAGCGCGGCAACAATACATACAACATGGTCAACTGCATGGAGGCGCCTTTTTCGCATCGGTATATGCAGTTGTTCGACCAACTTTGGAACGACCGCGAGAAAATGCAGGACGTGACGGATGTGGTCATCGAAAACATCAGCACAGCCTATGCTGAAAACTCTCCGGAGTTCATTTACTTCATGACGCTGTACCATGTCTTCAGCGAGTTTCTAGACGACATATCCGAGGATGTGCTTCCCAACGAGGCCACGGGCTTTAAGCAAAGCAAAATCTGGAGCACGCTCTACGATTTTCAGCGGGACGCCGTGCTGGCCATTATCAATAAGCTGGAAAAATACAACGGCTGCATCCTTGCGGACAGCGTTGGCCTGGGCAAGACCTTCACCGCGTTAGCCGTCGTAAAATACTATGAAAACCGCAACAGGTCCGTTCTGGTGCTCTGCCCTAAAAAGCTGGCGGAGAACTGGAACACCTATAAGGACAACTATGTCAATAACCCCATCGCCGCCGATCGCCTGAATTACGACGTGCTCTTCCACACAGACCTCTCCCGTAACGGCGGAATGTCCAACGGGCTGGATTTAAGCCGGCTCAACTGGGGCAACTATGACCTGATCGTCATTGACGAGTCCCATAACTTCCGCAACGGTATCGGCACACACAGCAACACGCAGGAGAACCGCTATCAAAAGCTGATGGAAAAGGTTATCCGCGCCGGCGTCAAGACGAAAGTTCTGATGCTCTCCGCCACGCCGGTCAACAACCGTTTTGTGGATTTGAAGAATCAGCTTGCCATTGCCTATGAGGGCAACTCCGAGTATCTGGACGAGCGGCTGAATACCGCGAAGGGCCTTGAAGACATCTTCAAGCAGGCGCAGAAAGCCTTCAATGCCTGGAGCAAGCTGGACCAGGGGCAACGCTCAACGGATGCTCTGCTCCGTACTCTGGATTTCGATTTCTTCGAGCTGCTGGACAGCGTGACCCTTGCGCGGTCGCGCAAGCATATCGAAAAATACTATGACACGAATGAAATTGGTAAGTTCCCGGAGAGGCGGAAGCCTGTATCCCTCCGTCTGCGTCTGACGGATTTGGACGATGCCATTAACTATAACCAGATTTATGACCAGCTGATGCAGCTTTCCCTATGTATCTATACGCCGTCGCATTACATATTCCCCAGCAAGCTGCAAAAGTACAAAGACCTCATCCATAACAAGGATGAGAACCTGACCCAGAGCGGTCGGGAACGCGGCATTCAGCGACTGATGAGCATCAACCTGCTCAAGCGTCTGGAAAGCTCGGTCAACTCCTTTCAACTGACGCTGAAGCGCATCATGGAGCTGATCAACGGGACGATTGACGCGATCAATCGGTTCGAGAAATACGGTTCGACGGACATCTCCATGTATGAGGCAAACGGCGACGACTGGGACATGGATGATGAAAACACGGAGTTCTTCTCCGTGGGCAAAAAAGTCAAAATTGACCTTGCCGACATGGACTGGAAGAGCTGGCGGAAAGAATTGAAGCAGGATGCCGACGTGCTTGAACGGCTGACGCTGATGGTGGCCGACATCACTCCGGAGCACGACAGCAAGCTGCAGGAGCTGTTCCGCCTGCTGGACGAGAAGATGACGCATCCCATCAACCCCGGCAATAAGAAAGTACTCATATTTTCCGCATTCTCGGATACGGCTGAGTACCTGTACGATCATGTGAGCAGGTATATCAAGAGCAAGTATGGCTTGGATACGGCGGTCATTACCGGCTCCATCGACGGACGCACAACAATCAAAGGATTTCAGGCAACTTTGAACAACGTACTGACCTGCTTTTCGCCGGTTTCAAAGGACCGCGATGTGCTGATGCCGGACAGCGGGACGGAAATTGACGTCCTGATTGCGACCGACTGTATTTCGGAAGGCCAGAACCTTCAGGACTGCGACTATCTCGTTAACTACGATATTCACTGGAACCCGGTGCGCATTATCCAGCGCTTCGGGCGTATCGACCGTATCGGGAGCAAGAATAAGACCATACAGCTGGTGAACTTCTGGCCTGACCTGACGCTGGACGATTATATCAATCTGAAGTCCCGCGTGGAGACCCGCATGAAGATAACCGTCATGACCTCCACCGGAGATGACGACCTGATTAATCCGGAGGAACAGGGCGATCTTGAATACCGCAAGGCGCAGCTCAAGCGTTTGCAAGAGGAAGTCGTCGATATTGAGGATATGACCGACGGCATTTCCATCATGGACTTGGGCCTTAACGAGTTCCGCCTTGACCTGCTGGATTACATGAAACGCAATGGCGATATGGACAAGAAGCCCCGCGGGCTGCACGCCGTTGTGCCCGCCACGGATGAGCTGCCGGAAGGCGTCGTCTTCGTCCTCAAGAACGTCAACAACAGCGTCAACGTGGATAACCGCAACCGGATTCACCCGTTCTACATGGTTTATATCCGCATGGACGGCAAAATCATCTGCGATTACCTGAATCCCAAGAAGCTGCTGGACGATGTTCGTCTGCTGTGCCGAGGAAAAACAAAGCCCATACCGGAACGGTATGAGCGTTTCAACCGGGAAACGGACGACGGGCGCAACATGACGGAACTATCAGAGCTGCTGAGCGAAGCGATCAACTCCATCATCGACGTCAAGGAAGAAAGCGACATCGACAGTCTGTTCTCCGCCGGCGGAACCTCCGCGCTGATGAGCCAGGTGTCCGGGCTGGACGATTTTGAATTGATCTGTTTCCTGGTGGTCAAATAGAGGCGAGGGGGTGTCCGCTGTGTTGGGCTTACCAAGGTCAACGGAGTTCAACAAGAGAATTCCGAAGCAGAAGTTCTATGAAAATTTGTCGGTCACGCCTGCCATCAGGAAGGCGTTCACCGAGCAGATAAAGATAATCTACTGGCGCAATAAGCTGGCGGCAACCACGCTGCCCCTTGCCACTGGAGGACAGGTCACGGAGATTGAGGTGTTCGAGGTAAGGCTTAACTCACCTGACCTTGATGAAGGTATCCTGCGCCTGATTGACCGGGAGATACCCTATCATATCCTGTTCCTGCTGGAGCAGGACGGAAAGTATCAGGCCGCCATGGGCTACAAAGAAGCTGCGGGTTCCGGCAAAACGGCGTTTAAGGTTGACCGTTACTACCGCACGGAGTGGATGGACGAGGCAGAGTTGCCGCTGCATCTGGAAGGGCTGACGCTGGACGCGGTATACGAGCATTTTATCCGGCAGATTGCAGGAAACAACCTGAGTGCTGGAGAAAATACCACGCTGAAAGAGCGCATCGAGCAGCAGAAGCAGCGGGAGCAGCTGGAAAAGCAGATTGCCGCGCTGGAGGCCAGAATCAGGAAGGAAAAACAGCCGAAGAAAAAGTTTGAGCTGGTGAGAGAGTTAAAGAGCCTACAGAAAAACTTGTGATGGGAGGTGCTGGACATGGGGTATTTGTATAGGCTTGTATTAACATTGAATGCAACATCTTGGATGATTGTGATTTACGGGATTAGTAAGCAATGGTCAGTATCCAAGCTCCCCGTCTGGGGAACAGGAATTCTGTTACTGCTAATACCCGTAGTCCTGTCCTTGCTTTCGATAATAATAGCAAAGGGACTGGGGAATGATTCGTTAGGTGGCTGTCAGGAATGCAGTTTGGCTGATAATGAATTTATTCCAACTTATCTTGGATATTTCTTTGTCTCTTTATCGACGGCAGATAACGTAACAATGACTTTTATGTATGCGGTTGTGTTCGTTTTTACCTGGTTGTCTCAGACACAATATTTCAATCCGCTATATTTGCTGTTCGGCTACCACTATTACCATGTCCTCACAAAGCAAGGAACACGAATTTTTGTGATTTTGCCTGGTTCTGTTATTCGGAACAAAAAGGATATGTCCTTTGAACATTTGAAGAGGCTCAACGATACTACCTACTTAGCGATGAAAGGAAAACATTCATGAACCAAGTGTATGTCAAGATCAGATTACGTGGCAACGCTAATAAATACAGAAAAGTGCTTTCTACAGAAGAGGAAGTCTATCATTTTCCAGGAGAGCTGCTCAACTTATCTTGCACGTATTCGCCCGGCACAATTCTTGATGTGGGTGAATGGTTCAAAATCTCCAATTTTTCTCAAGAGAAATTTTCCATTGAAATTACACAGAGAGATTATGAGTCCGTGGACTATGATTCACTTCAAAAGTCCGAATATGCTCGTGTGGATTATCTATTTGTCAAGGTAGGGAATAATTTTTTCTTTCAAAATGTCGGAAAGTCAAGGCTTGTAAAGAGAAAAGGGATACTCGGATTCGGAGAAGGTTATTGTTATCAAAACGATATATCGATCCTCTTCATAAATGAAAATCCGGATGCAATTTATATACCAGCAGAAGATACACTGTATTTTCAACGATTGGAGCCAATAGCAAGCATCTTTACTGGGATTTCAGAACTATATAGGGAAGCTACTGAGCCTGAAGTTGTTGAATTTCTTCAAAATGACTTCATCGCTCTTTCAGGCGGTTTTAATTCTGGAAAAGTTAAGGTAGCAAATCGAAAACGACTTGCGTTAGCGGTAGACACTTTATCCCAAATGCAAGTAGAAGATAAACAAAAAATTTTTTTATACATACGAGATTATTGTCCAGACATTGTCACGGAGGATCAGAAATTCAGGGTTGAGTCGGAAGAGAATTTGAAAATGGTGTTGTTTGGAATAGAACAGCGGTTTTACACCACAGTGGTAGGTGGAGAAAAAAGACTTGCAAATTCTGTGATTAAGCTATGAGTAAGAGTAGTTAGTCAGAAAATGCTTACGTCTTTCCAGACATGCGTTTTTTGCTTAGGAAACTTGAGGAGGAAGCAGATAATGGATAAACTCAAAATGCACAGCTTGGACGGCGTGGCGAGAAATATAGAGAGAATCGGCAAGCTGTTTCCCAACGCCATCACGGAGGTGATGCGGGGCGGCAAGGTAGAGCACGCCATTGATTTTGACGTGCTGAAGCAGGAGCTTTCGGCCTCTATCGTGGAAGGTCGGGAAGAACGTTACCAGTTCACCTGGCCGGACAAGAAGAAGGCCATACTGGCGGCGAACGCACCCATCACGGCCACGCTGCGCCCGGTGGTGGCGGACAGCGTCGGCAGGGACGGTACGCCCGGCGGCTTCGACAGCGAGAACCTCTACATCGAGGGCGA
>CAUPUB010000087.1:0-10098 GCA_963514535.1 uncultured Fretibacterium sp. | reverse complement strand
GGGTTCTCCGGCCTCTTTTTCGCGGAGGGGCCGGGTTCTCCGGCCTCTTTTTCGCCGAAGGAGGCGCGCCATGAAGAAGCCCATCCTCAAAACAAAATGGCACAAGCGCCGCACGCAGCGCGGGCGCAAACGCAAGGTGAGAAAGTGAGGGACAAACCGTGCAGGACATAGAAAAGATCATCGAGGAAGCGAAACGGCTGCAGTTTCAGGGAGACGAGGGAGACAACCGGAACGAATTGAGGAGGCTGTTCGGGCTCGAGGGCGACGGGTATGGAATCTCCTACTCCCCCGAGATTCTGGAATGCGTTCTGTCAAAAGCCAAAAACGTTATGGCACGCGGGAACAAGATTGTTTTATCGTCGGCATTGGACGGCGCCTTATGGTTCAACGCCGTATGCACGGCAGGGTACGAACATAGCTCCAGCTCCGCTCCTTCCGTGTTCGGCACCATCTTTCGCTCCCGGAAGGAGGCGCTGAGCGATGCCGTCGCCGAGTTTGGCGACAGGCTGGGCGATTTCCCCCAAAATACGCCTGGCGAAATAAAGCTGGTCGAAACCCTGGAAAAGTGGCTGAAAAAGATCGAAGCAGAGAACGGACTTCTGAATTCCGGAGACGATGCGCCGGATGAGGAGGACGCCCCCACGAACAAAGACGCCGCTCCCCTCGTGGACGCCAACGGACAGAGGCTTCTGTTCCCACCATCCGAAGGGATCCCCGAGGACTTCGAGGACGAGATGCGGAAGAAGGCCAAGGCCGCCCGAGCCCAGGCCGAGATGAAGAAGATGTACGCCGACGAGCGGAAAAAGCAGGCCACGATGCTTGCGAAAATCTGCGACCGCGAGGCCCATTTCGCCCAGGTCCAGGACGTCGTCGACGAGGCGCGCCTGACCTCGATGAAGCATCCGGAGACGGTGTGGCTGGCCGTCGACACGTCGGACAATCCGCGCGTGACGGACATCGAGGAGTGGAGGAGCATCCTGCCCAAGGGACGCGCCAGCTTCGCCCTGTATGCCGCTTGGCGGGGCGGGCTCCGGCTCCCAAAGAAGGAGCTCCTGGCGCTCCTGGCCCTGCCTCCCGAGGACGCTCAGGGCATCGAGACCTCCGAGGAGGCCGCGCCCGCAGCCCTGGAGGAGGGGGCCGCCCACGGCGCCACTGAACCAGGCGCAGCCTGAGCCATCCATACCACCGGGAGGGAGGGCATGTGAATGCTTTTATCCCCATTGAACTCATAGAGGCGCAAGTACTTGAGGCCATGCGCGAGGCGGGGATCCCCCCGCTTCGCGACACCCGCCTCGTGATCGACGGCGCCCTCCATCGTTACGCGGTGGAGGGCGACAAGGGAAGAGAGACGGCCGGGGCCTACGTCATCCACCCCGACGGGCTGCCGGGAGGGTTTATTTCGAGTTGGCGGCACGGGGTCGAGGTGCGCTGGAAATTCGACCTCAAAGCTCTGGACGCCGACCTGTACAAGCGCTGCAGAAGTCCGGAGTTCCGAAAACAAGCCGAGGCGGCGCAGCGGAAGCGGGACGCGGATCGGCGGAAGACACAGTCCGTCGCCTCCGAGGATGCGCGCATACGTTGGGAAGCCGCGCAGACGGCCCCAGAAGACCACGAGTACCTCCGAAGGAAGAATGTACCAGCCTACGGCCTAAAGTGCCGGGAAGGGGCGCTCCTGATTCCCCTGCGCGATATCGAGGGGCACTTCAAGACGTTCCAGACAATCGCTCCAGACGGGACGAAGCGATATTTCCCCGGCGCACCGGTCGGGGGTGGCTTCTGCGCCATCGGTGCGGACGTGAAGGACGGGCCCGTGCTGCTCTGCGAGGGATACGCCACGGGTGCGACGCTCCACGAGCTGACCGGGCACGCGGTGATCTGCGCCATGAACTGCCACAACCTCGTGACCTGCGCCCCGGCTCTCCGAAAGAAGTACCCGGACCGGAAGATCATTGTGATGGCTGACGACGACGCGAAGACAGAGGGAAACCCCGGTATCGAGGCGGCGAAGTCCGCCGTGAAGCTGGGGAAGCTGGACGGTTTTCTGTCCCCGCCCTTCAAGACCCCGGAGGACGGCACGGACTGGAACGACTTCGCAGCCCGTTACGGAGCCGAGGCTGCCGAGCGGGTCTTGAGGGCACGGATCGCCTGGGCCTGCATGAGCGAGGCGGAACGGAAAAAGATACTCGACCGCAAGAAACTGAGCGAGCGCGTCGAGCAGATCAACGCCTCGGACCTCATGAAGATGGTTTTTCCGCCCGTCAGATGGGCGGTCGAAGGGTTCCTGCCTATGGGCTGCTCGATTCTCTGCGGCGGCCCGAAGGTGGGCAAGAGCATTCTGTCCCTGCACCTGGCGCTGTCCGTAGCGCTTGGGGGTTGTGCCCTGGGAAAGATTCCCGTGGAGCGCGGCAGCGTGGCGTACCTGGCATTGGAGGATCGCCCTTGGCGTCTGCAGGAACGCATCCGGGGATCCAATCTATCGCCGGACGCGGATCTCTCTAAACTGACCCTGGTGACGGAGATACCCCGGCAGCACGAGGGCGGCCTGGAGTGGCTGGAGTGGTGGCTGGAAACACACAAAGATGCGCGCCTGGTCATCATCGACACGCTGCAGAAGTTCAGAAAACAACACAGCGGGAAGGGCGATCGATACGGCGACGACTACGATGCCATCGGGGCCATCAAAAAGGTGGCCGACGCCTATTCCGTCCCGTTGCTGATCGTCCATCACCTGAAGAAGGCGAAGGATGAGGAGGACTGGCTGAACGAGATATCCGGCACCCAGGGGATCGCGGGAGCTGCGGACACTCTCCTTTCACTGAAACGCGCACGGTCCAGCAACACGGGCATACTGCACCGGACCGGCCGCGATGTGGAGGAGGTTGATCTGGCCATGACGCTGGACGGCTTCGGCTGGCGCTTGGAGGGGCCGGCAGAAGAATACACGATGTCCGACGAGAAGCGAAAAATCGTCGAGCACCTGCAGAAGCACGACTCCCAAACCCCGAAGGAGGTTGCCGAAGCGTTGGGGCTGAAACTCAATACAGTACAGCAAAAGCTGCTCCGCATGAGCAAAGAAGGATTAATCAATGGGTATTGTGGGAAGTATTGGGCATGAATTTCTTTATATATCTCTCTGTCAGTCTGTGTCAGTCTTGTATAAGATGTTGTTATGACAGGGGTTCTTAATAAGTGTCCTTGTCAGTCCGTTTGTCAGTCCTTGTCAGTCTGTCAGCTTAATGCTTTAGACTGACAAAGTTGTGTATAAGAGAAATCGGTAATAACAAGGGTTTCTTCGCAAAGACTGACACTTTAGGCTGACAAAGCACATTGAACAAAGTAGGTTATAGCAAGTCTTTTGCTACAGACTGACAGAGACTGACAAGTGTTTATGAAAAACGCGAGAGCAATTCATGGAATACTGCGGGAAGTACTGGGCATGAGTTTTCTATGTGACAAAGAGTGACAGAGTTTTGTTAAGAGGTGATACCCAATGATTCAACCGCGCCCCTATCAGACTGAGGCGCTAAAGAAAATACTCAAACGCTGGCACGATGGCGTTACCCGGCAGCTCGTTAGCCTTCCGACCGGGTGTGGGAAAACTTTGATCTTCGGCATGGTCGCCGGAGCCCTGAAGACCCGCACACTCGTCCTGGCGCACCGCGAGGAGCTGCTACTCCAGGCACGGCAGAAAATTCGCCTCGTCTACCCGGAGGCCGACGTCGGCATCCTCAAGGCAGAGGAGCGCTCCGGGCTCTGGACGGATATCTGCGTCGCCTCCGTGCAGACGGCCATGAGGAACACGGACGCTCTCCGGGAGCGCGGCTTCCGGCTCCTGATCTGCGACGAGGCCCATCATGCCGCAGCCGCCTCCTACACAAAAATCTTCGAGGCGCTCGGCTTCATGGAGGGCGATCGGAGCAAGCTGCTCCTGGGGGTCACGGCCACGGCGTACCGGGGCGACAATGTGGGGCTGGGCAACGTGTTCGAGGAGATTGTCTTCGAGCGCTCCATCCTGGCCATGATGAAGGCCGGGTATCTCTGCGACGTGCGGGGCCTGGAGATCAAGACCGGAGCCGATATCTCCGGCGTCCATACCCGGACCGGGGACTTCGCCCTCGACGAGCTCTCCGTCATCATTGACACTCCGGAGCGCAATGCCCTCGTGGCGGACACCTACCTCGAACACGGGGAGAACCGCCGGGGCGTCGTCTTCGGCGTTGGGGTGGAGCACGCTCTGGCCCTTGCCGAGGCGTTCCGGGAGCGGGGCGTCCCCTGCGCCGCCGTCTACGGGGCCATGCCCACGGAAGAACGCCACTCCGTGCTGAGGCAGTACGAGGATGGGGAGCTGCGCGTCCTGACGAACGTCGGCGTCCTGACGGAGGGCTGGGACGTGCCGGACACCGGCATCGTCATGATGGCCAGACCCACGAAGTCCAGGGGACTCTATATCCAGTGCGTCGGACGCGGGCTGCGTCTGGCGCCGGAGAAAGAAGACTGCCTCCTGGTAGACTTCGCCGACGTGGCGAAGAAGCACAAGCTGTGCAGCTTCGGGACCCTGGCCGGGGACCCGCTGCTGAAGCGGGGCAAAAAGCAGACCCTCATTGAGGCCGTGGAGGAGGCAGAGAAGCTCGATATCCTGCGACGGAAAAACGGCCTGAAGAAGATCGCACACGACGCGGAGAGCTTTGATCTCTTCGAGCGCTCCCGCTTCGTCTGGCAGACACTGGAGCAGCATTACAAGCTGCGGATGGAGGATGGTTCTTCCTTGTGGTGTAAGCGTATGCCTGGCGGGTACTCCCCGCTTCTCTTCCCACAATCCGGGGAGATCGTCGCCCTCTCCGAGGATGTCCTCCCCCTAGGATATGCAATGGGCGTCTGCGAGGACTATGCTCGGCAACTCTCCATCGCGAAGACGGCCATGAAGTCCGCCTCGTGGCGGAAGCAGGATGCGACGGAAAAGCAGCGGAAGGCCCTGAAACGGATGGGCGTGCAGTTTGCCCCGAATATCTCGAAGGGCGAGGCGTCGCGCCTCCTTGATCAGAAGCTCGGAGTACTGGCCACGGGCAACCAGGTGGGGTTCATCCGCAAGCGACACCTTCACCCCCACCCCGAGCTGCTGACAAAGCACGAGGCGACGAAGATTATTGGGCGCTATATGAAGGCGCAGGAGATACCGATATGAGCAGTGTTGTAGGAATTGACCCAGGAGCAACAGGAGCCCTGGTGTGGCTGAATGCGAAAGACCTCAAAATTCAGGGGGTATGGGATTGCCCCAAAGACGATGTCGAATGGCGGGAACTAATGGAATGCCTTAATTGGGACACGCCGCCCCGGCTGGCCGTCGTCGAGCGGCAGCAGTACATGCCGAAGGGCGGCCGGATGCAGGGGGGGAAGTCGGCCTTCTCCCTTGGTGTGAATTATGGTGTGTGGCTTGGGGTGCTGTGTTCTGTTGGTGTCGAAACAGTTACGGTCCCGCCTACTGCCTGGCAGAGGTACGTCTATGGCAGTGGTGCCGTCGGAGACTCGAAGACGCGGGCTCTCCGGAGGGCGAAGGAGCTCTTCCCAGACATGCCGCTTGTCCCCGATGGCTGTCGTGTGGAACGGCACGGACGGGCCGACGCCGCCCTGATCGCCCTCTATGGGGTCGGGGTGCTGAAAAAGCGAGGCTTGGTATGAATTTTATGAAGGAGGACTCGAAATGAAACGCCACTATACGCCACAGTGCCTCGCGCACGTGGAAAAGATACTGGAGGCATTCCCAGCACAGCGGCAGCAGCTCGCCGTGTTGGACGACTTCATCGCCGCCTCGACCCGCAGCCCGTCCATCTCGGAGACCCCCGGCGGAGGCGGGACGGATTCGGAACAGGAGCGCATCCTGGCGGCAAAGGAGCGCAGCCCACAGTACCAGGACCTTGCCCGGACTGTCGAGACAGTACGGCGTGCCCTGTGCGTGCTGCAAAGGCGAGATCTCGCCTTTGTGGAGATGCGATATTGGCGGCGGATGGGGATGCACGATATCGCGGAGGCGTACGGAAAAGAGATCCGATCCCTCTGGAGATGGAGGGACCGGATTCTGAGTCGTCTCGTGCCGTTTCTGTTCCGGTACGTGGCTTAGTTGTCGGGGGGCGGCAGTATGCCTGCCTCCCGTAGAATATCTTTTATCCCCGGGGCCTTGGGGCGCCCAGGGGCACCGGGTTTGTATTCTTTTATGGCCCCCTCTGGAACGACCCAATCTCGACCTACTTTTTGCGCTCCAGGCAGTCGCCCCTGTCTGCATAGTTCACGCGTGCGTACTGGCTGGAGCCCGAGCATCTCCGCTGTCTCGGCGATGGAATACAGTTTTTCCACCTCCTTATCCCCCCTTGGCGTAGTAAAATAATTCTACCCCATGGAGGGATGAAAACTTTCAGTTTCGGGCCATAAAGACCCTATACGTGACGGGGAATCTTTCCGCCATTCGTTTCCCGTAGGTCGAGAGCGGTTCCCCCTTCTCCCAGAGGCTGAGCAGATCGTTTACCCAAGCCCGCACCTTATCCGAGATATCCTCCTCGGACATCCCCTCGAACACAGGAAAGAAATGTTCCCCGTGCTCTTCGCGCGGGTCGAAGTCCACTGACAGTGGGCGGTCTCCTACCATCCACTGCCCCTTCGCGAGGTCTTTCTCCGCAAAATGAAGTTTGCGGAGGGTGTCGAGGACGATGGGGAGAACCTTTTCCCTCGTCCAGTCCCCGTGTGGGTTGTGCGCCCCCATGATGTCCGGGGGCGCGATACTCCTTATGGGCTCGCCTATCGTGATGCCCTTCAGGGCGAGCCAATGACGGAGCAACAACTCCGTCTCATCCTCCGTGTCCGCCCCAGCATCTTCCCATGCCTTGCACCGGAAGATATCTTTCCCCCCGAAGGAGGCAAACTCCTTCGTCTTTCCCTCATCCTTCCCCCAGTTGTCGTGGAAGCCCAGGGGCTTCCCGTCCAGGTACACATAAATATATGTCGTCATTAGTTTCTCTCCCCAATCTTTTGTATGGTAAAATAATTCTACCTCAGGGGAGTTAATTTTCCTTTCTTAGGGATGGCGACAAGTGCACATCCCCTTGAGTGAAAATTAAGAGGGCGGGATTACCCGCCCTCTTTTGTTGTAAAATCCAGTTCCTCTAGGAGCCTCCGGGCTTGGAGGTCTTCCTCGGATAGCCCCATCATCCAGAGGAGCTCTGCGAGCGTCTTGCGCTCCAGCTCTCTGGGGGTGTATATGGCGGCGCAGAACCAGCCGTCCAGAGAGACGGGGCGCCCAAAGTTGTTCCTGCAATAGTTGCAGGCATACACTAACAGGCTCCCGGCGGGGATAGGACGTTTGTGGTTGAAAGTCAGCCCCTGACGGGCTGTGGTCAGAGAATAATTTTGGGGTAAAATGTGCTTCCCCTTTTCCACATACAGCCAGAAGTCCTGCGAATGGCCGTCATCGTCATAGTCGTCCCCGCTAAGCCGCAGGGCACAGCGAGGATGATCGCCGACGTACCCACGATTCCTCAGGCGGAGCGCGACCTGCTGCAGAGATATCTCTCTGAGGTCCATAGGGCTACTCCGCCTCCCACGGCTCCGCGCCGGGGGCGTGCCACTCCGCCTTGATGGGGAACATCTCCTTCGGCGGAGTGTCCCTGTACGCCTCTTCCAACTCTGCCCAGGGGCGGGACGGGATGGTGTTCAGGAAGACATACCAGTCGGCGAGCGATAATTCCAGTGACATACCCTCATTTACCTTGTCGTATGGGGTGATGCGGAACCTAGCTGTGATGCGCCCGGCAAGCCCAAACTCCCGATCGGTTTCGTCCTCGCTCTCACGGATGCGATATTCAGTGTACCCACTGAACCGCTCCTTCTGCACGCGCCAAGGGTACTCCCGTGCGCGGTGCGCCTCCCGCCCCCACTCTTCCAGCTGCTCGCCGAAGGTGTATCCCTCGCCCCAGTACAGGGCGACAAGGAGCTCGTCCCACGTCACACAGCGCCCGTAAAGGCGCGGATAAATAGCCAGCTTGCACTGCGACGGGTCAAGCTCATAGACGTACTTCCCATTCTCGTCCTGGAGACATTCCCCATCGGGTGTTTCTACGATGTGCCATCTGGGAATAAACCGAATCCCGAAGACGCAACGTCGCCCGGATTCCCATTCCCCTCCCGCCTCCGGGGGGAATAAAACCATCTTATGGACAACATCGAAGTTTTCGTTAATAACTATTGCTTTCATTTGCTTCTCCTCCTGCGGCCTGTGGCCGCTAAAAAAATTGTTCCTTCGGAGGAGGCAGGGTATAATGACCCCGCCTCCGATGTTGGGGCGCTGTTCCCGCTTTGTGTAGGCCGCCGTGCTGGGCGGCCTACACGCTTTCTATTTTTCGTACCGGGCGGCCATAAAGGCCCGGTACGTGGCAGGGAACTTTTCTGCCATCCGTCGTCCATAGGCCGAAATCGGCCCTTCTTCTTTCCAGTGCCCTCTCAGAGAGTGCGCCCATTCGCGCACTCTGCGCCGGATGTCTTCCTCTGCCACGCTTCCAAACACGGGGAAATAGTGTTCCCCATGCAACTTTTGCCCTTCTATCCCCTCGTGCGCGTCGAAATCGACACACAGGGGGTAACGAGACACCACCCAGCGCATTTCTTCGTCTTCCGGAAGCCCCATTTCCCGCAGCGTGTCGAAAACAATGTCTCTCACGCGCTCGCGCGTCCAATCCCCATGCGCGGTAGGAAACTCGGGAGGTCTCCCCGTACAGACCATAGGAGCCCCAATATAGAGCCCCTTCGTCGCCAGCCACTCGGTCAGGAGAGCTGCGGCTTCCTCAGCCGTGTCGGCCGAGGCAAATTTCCAAGCCTCACAGGCGAAGAAGTCCTCCCCGCCAAAAGTAATAAAATCCTTTCCAGTCCCCGAGGTGTCAACCCAGTCGTCCGTGAACCCCAATGCTTTCCCGTTGATGTAAACATAAACGTATGTTTCAGTTCTCATTGCTTTCTCCTCCTTTTCTTATTTTCGGAGCGGCGTGCTGACCGCTTCCGTGATGTTGGGCTTGTCCCTGCCCTGTGTGGCTATATATTACATCGTACACGATGTAGATATATCAGTAATAATACTTAGATCTGATAAGTAAAAATACTGAGTCATTGCAGTGACACCCCCTGCCGTGGTATTTTGGTAGCATCGAATTTGGGCGCCCGCGGGGCGTCCTTTTTTGTTGTTCAAATTCATGAAGGGAGCTAGAAAACAATGAAAAAGGTGTTCGTGTCCATGCCCATGAGAGGCAAGGGGAAAGAGGAAATTTTTGCAGAGCGGGAGCGGCTGCTGGCGTTGGCGGCGGATACGCTCGGCGAGAAGGTCGAGCTGGTGGAGTCCTACCTTGGGCAGGGGGACTACAAGCCGCTCGAGTGCCTGGGCGAGTCGCTGAAGCGCATGGCCAGTGCGGACTTCGTCGTCTTTGGTCGCGACTGGGAAGATGCGCGGGGTTGCCGCATCGAGCACACGTGCGCGTTGGAGTATGGGGTTGCCATTTTGGACGTCGAGCCGTCGGGGGAGCTCGAAGCTCTACGCGAATGACGGCGTAGCGGCGGGCTTGGAGGGGGCTGGCGTTCTCCGCGCCTGATACGCGAAGGACTGCGAATATAGAACGCCCTTTTTTGTTGGGAGGTGAACCGATTGGCTGAGAGCAGCGAAGGAACAGCGAAAAAAAAGAGAGGAACAGGGAAACCCTTCGCAAAAGGCCAGTCGGGGAACCCAGGAGGCCGGCCCAAGGCGAACCCGGAGGTGAAGGAGATCCTCAAGGCCGCATCGCCGGACGCGGCACGGAAGCTCGTGGAGCTTCTGGAGAGCCGGACCGAGAAGATCGCACTGGCCGCGGCCACCGAGATTCTGGACCGCACGATGGGGCGGCCGGAGACGACTGGGAAGGTGCAGGTGGAGCATTCCGGCTCACTCTCGCTCCAGGCCGAGGTCCGGGCGGCGCTGCTGGAGAGGCTGGCGGCGGATGGATAGGGCCGAGATAAACACCGTGATCGACATGGAAAAGGCGGCGCTGGGCTCCCTCGTGGAGTTCCGGCGCCTTTTCTTTCCCGCTCGGGACG
>CAUPUB010000086.1:0-10511 GCA_963514535.1 uncultured Fretibacterium sp. | reverse complement strand
GCTCTGCTCTGCTCTGCTCTGCTCTGCTCTGCTCTGCTCTGCTCTGCTCTGCTCTGCTCTAGTATCTTGCGGATATTGCTGGAAGTCAAGGGTAAATCACAGGATTGTTCCTGTTGTTTTTTTCGTGCCGCAAATTCCACGACAGGCGTTGCCATCAGCTCCGAGAAGCCATCCGGAATACGCCCCCTCTCGCTCCGGTTCGGCAGTGGGGGAATGGTGGCCTTTAAGCCAGCAACAGAACGAGCCGAGTGTGGGAGGCCCGCCCTTCTTAATACGTTGCCATAGGGTGTTTTTGCCATTACTGCTATCATCCCTTTCCTCTCCAACCCCGTTCATTATAGCGCGTAAAGCGGCGGGGTCGAAGGGCAAATGCAGCCGAGGGCTCCGTGTTCTTTCGTTCAATACCCCGCAGAACTTTTCAAGTTTACCATCAACCTTTACCCCCTTTTTTACCATCGGCTTTTTTTACCATCGGCTTTACTATTACCCCCTTCGTGCCATGTGTTCCGCCTCGATTCGTCGTGGGACGATGCCGCGGCATGCGATGTTGCGATATAATGAAGGCGAGGGGGAGATACGTTTATCTCACCGTAACTGACGAGGGAAGGGGAGAGCTCGTGGTGAAGAAGTACGTCTGTACCGTTTGCGGGTATGTCTACGATCCGGAAGCAGGGGATCCGGATTCGGGCATCGCGCCGGGAACCGCGTTCGAGGACATTCCGGACGGCTGGGTGTGTCCACTTTGTGCCGTAACCAAGGATATGTTCGAGCCGGAGTAAAATAACCGCTCCGGACGACCACAGAAAACGATTGGCCGGCGGTCAATCGTTTTTCCTTTCGTGGTGGGCGGCCCTTTCGTCACGCGCCCCCGTTGCGGGGTCCAGGTGCGGGAGTGCAGACGTTCCCCTTCGTGTCAAAAACCATTTTCACTGGAGTGATTTCAGAATGCAAGCCGTCCTGATCGTTCTCCCCATCTTTCTGCTCATCGCCTTCGGCTGGCTGCTGCGGCAAAGGGGCTTCTTCACCCCTCAGACCATGAAGGAAAACAACTCCCTGCTCTACTGCTTCGCAATGCCCGCCCTGCTGCTCCGGGGCATCCTGGGGGCCGAGAGCCGGATTCAAAACGCGGTGCTCTTCACCCTGGCGGTCTGCAGCCCCTACGTCATCACCGTCCTCGCTGTCTGGCTTCTGGCCCGCCGGGGCGAGCCCACCAAGCGGTTTGCGACGCTCTCTCTGGCGGCGACGCGGGGCAACCACTTCTTTGCGGGGCTGCCAATCCTGGGGCTATCCCTGGGAGAGGCCGGCATCGCGGCGGGGACGCTGGTCCTGGCTTTCTCCCTGGCGTTCATGCAGTTCCTGTCCATAGGAAGCGGGCAGCTCGCCCTCTTCGGCTCGATCTCCGCCGAGAGCCTCAGGAGGACGGGGAGCCGACTGCTCAGGAACCCCCTCTTTCTCTCCTGTCTTCTGGCGGTATTTCTCATCTTCGCAAAGCTGGACCAGCTGCCCCCATGGCTGGACATGACGCTCAAGATGCTCGCCGACATCGGGACGGGACTGGCCCTGCTCATGCTCGGGGCCAGGATCGAGCTGCAGGAGGCGGGCCGCGCGTTCCTCACGACCTGGAAGCTCCAGCTGTTCAAACTGATCGTCCATCCCACCGTGACCTACGCGGTCCTGTCCCTCTTCGGGCTCTCCCCCATCCTCATCCAGGCCGGGACGCTCCTCGCCGCCATGCCGGAGGCCGTGAACACGACCATCATCGCACAGGAGATGGGCATGGACGGAGACTACTGCGCCCTGGGGACGACGGCCTCGGTCCTCCTCTCCATGCTCACACTCCCCTTGTGGCTCCACCTTCTGGGCGCCATCCGGTAGTCAAGCCCGAGGCCGCCATGCATGAGGCCCGTTCCGGATGGGCGCAAGCCGAAGAGGGGTAGGCTGCCGGTTGACGCTCCGGGGCGGGATGGCATATCATTGGCCCCGCTGCGGACTGCGCGGCCAAACGGAAACCTGGAGGCCTGTTTTCGATGTGGTGGAGCACGCGTCTTTTCCTGATCAATATCATTCCTTCTCTCTGCTTTCGTCTCATTCTGGTCCAGGCACGGCACGAAGACCCCTGGAGCTTCATCCTGGGCGGAGGGTCCGACATCCTTCTCACAGCCCTCTGCGTCCTGATCGCCGCCTCCGTCCAGGCACAGACCCGCACCCGAGCTCCCAGCATCGCGCCCACCCTCCTGTGGTGGCTCTACAACGCCCTCACGGCCGCCTACTTCTCGGCCATGCATGTCCTGCCCTCTCCGGAGCAGGTGCGGTATCTCCTGGACCCCCATTTCCTCCTGGCGTCCCTGGACGCCCCGGCGATCCTGGCGATGATCTTCCTGCTCGCCCTCTGCCTGCTGCTCGCGCGCATGAACCTCAAGCTCGTCCCGGTACGCCCGTGCGTTCCCCATCTGCTTCTTCTGGCCTTCGTCGGCCAGCTGCTCTGCCTCGGGGGCGGGGAACTCGCCAACCCCCTGCTCCAGCAAATCGTCGCCTTCTTCTCGAGGGAGAAGGAGCTTTCCGGCATCGTTCCTCAGCTGACGCATGATCTGTCCGGCGTCCCGATGACGGCCGGGCCCGCCGAAAGGCCCAATGTCCTCCTCGTCGTCCTGGAGGGTATACCCGGCGGTTACCTGCCTCAGAACGTGGAGTTCGTCAACGGATCCGCGGATTTCGCCATGACGAAGATGAGCCGCTGGGCCGAACACGGACTCCGGGTTCCCAACTTTCTGGCGCATCGAAATCAGACCATCAACGGACTTTACTCGATGCTCTGCGCCGACTACCCACGATTGACCGACGGAACGTTGATAACCCAGGAGCTGCTCTCGGACCCCCTGGCCGCATCCCGAGACACCCTGCCGAACATCCTGGCCCGGAACGGGTACAGCACGACCTACCTCCAGGCCGCAGGACTGCGTTTCATGGATAAGGACCGCTTCATGAAGCTGATCGGCTTCGAGGAGATTGGG
Organism: uncultured Fretibacterium sp.; assembly: GCA_963514535.1. GTDB lineage: Bacteria > Synergistota > Synergistia > Synergistales > Aminobacteriaceae > CAJPSE01. The sequence continues at coordinate 7,500 of CAUPUB010000086.1, read as the reverse complement.
GGCGAGGAATGGTTCGACCACACTCCGCCCACCTTCTTTACCTATTGGGGCATCAACGATCGGGACTTCTTCCTCCAAAGCCTGGAAAAGATCGAGGCTCTGGACAAAAAGCGCAGGGAGCACAGTACCCGGGGTGAGGCCGCCCCCTGGTTTTTGACGCTCCTCACCGTGGGGACGCACCATCCCTACACCCTGCCCGACGATTACACCGGGGGCGAGGAGCTTCATCCGAAGCTCCGGAGCTCCGCATTTCTCGACGATGCTCTCGACCTCTTTCTGTCCAGGCTGGAGGAGAAGGGGGTGCTCGAGAATACCCTGGTCATCGTAACCTCGGACGAATCTCACGGGATGGATACCAACATCCTGCTGGCGGGCAACTGGGGGCTCTGCTTCGCCCTGATGCCGGAGACGAGGGGAACGAGTGTAAAGGAGCAAAGCCAAAAAATCAATCCAGGATTGTTCGGGCTTGCGGACCTGCCGCTGTCGATCCTCGACTACGTCGGGCTCGCGGCCTCGTCCGACGCCATAGCGGGCCGCAGTATCTTCCGGGACTATGGGAGCTCCGGCAAACGCACCCTCTCCGGCTCCTGGGGCGACCGCTTCTTCGTCATATCGTCGGACGCCGTGTTCCTCAAGGACTTCGGCCCCGGCGGTTTCGTCAAGCTCCCCTATTCCGGATCCCCTTTTTCCCTCACGAACGATGCGAAAGGAGAACCTCTGGGCCAGGGATCGGGCCTGCTCTCGTGGGCGGCCCGCACCGTGGAGCCGGGCCGTCAGGCACCCAGGAGCTGGCGTTTCCTCTCCGACGGCTCCTCCTTCGACGCCGCGGAGTACGTCCCCTCCGAGGACATACTGACCGTGGACTCGAAGGCATGGCTCTCCGGCGGACAGTACATCCAGCTCCAGAAGGGGGAGAACTACACGCTGGAGCTTCGCGTCTCCGCACCGGATACAAACGTGCGCAGCATGGTGCTCGACTGGCAGGTCTACAAGCTGAACGGAGCCGCCCCCATGCTTTCCGACAAAAATTTCCCGCTGCCCCCGCTCGCTCCCGGAGAGTGGCTGGCCCTGACCTGCTCCGTAGAGGTAGCGGAGGATTTTATGCTCGACTCCGCGCGATTGGCCGCCCGTGCGGTGGGAGCTGGCAGCCCCGGGGACACAGCCGTTGTGGTCGGCGCCTTTGCGCTGCATCCCAATCGCAACGCACTCGACCAGAACACCTCCGAGCACACGATGGACGAAACTCTTTACGAGGGTTCCGACGCCCGGATCATATTAAAGGAATATCATCATAAAAAGATCAAAGCATATACTATGAAGAAGCACTTATAAGGGGAACTGGAAGTATTTTTCTCAAAATATGAATTTACCGCACCCTACCTTCTGACACAATCGGATTGCGTGTCCATGACCATCAGAGAACTTCTGGACTACAAGACGGGCTCTAAAGAGGGCCCGGCGGTTATGTTCAAGCTCCGTCTTTTATGATATCGTATAAAAGTATCGTATAGGGAAAAAACGGCGCGCAAGGCGCCGGACGTCCAAACGGAGAAGGGAGACGGAAACATGGCGGTACAGATGAAGGGTGCGGAGGTCTCCGCGAGCATGAAGGAGGCCCTGCAGGCGGAGCACGCCGCGCTGCGGGCCAAGGGCATCGATCCCAAGCTGGCGATTGTCCGCATTGGGGCGCGGGGCGACGACCTGGCCTACGAGCGCGGGGCCCTGAAGCGGTTCGGGGGGCTGGGCTTCACCGTGGAGGTGTACGAGTTCCCCGAGGACATCGAGCAGCGCAGACTCGAAAGTGAGTTTCAGGATATCAACGACAATCCGTCGGTGCATGGTATCCTGCTGTTCCGGCCCCTTCCGAAGCATCTGGACGGCGAGGCCCTGCGGCGGGCCATCGACCCGCGCAAGGACGTGGACGGCATGAGCCCCCTGAGCGCGGCGAAGGTCTTTGCGGGCGAGGACGACGGCTTCCCGCCCTGCACGCCGGGCGCCGTGATGGAGATGTTGGAGCACTACAAGGTTGAGCTCAAGGGCAAGAACGTGACGATCGTAGGACGCAGCATGGTGGTGGGGCGTCCCCTGGCCATGCTGATGTTGGCGAAGCACGCCACCGTGACGATCTGCCACACCCGTACCGTCGACATGCCCGCGGTCTGCCGCAGGGCGGACGTCCTGGTGGCGGCGGCCGGTAAGGCCGGGATGATCGGCGCGGACTGCGTCACGGAGAGGAGCATCGTGGTGGATGTGGGGATCAACGTGGATGCCGATGGCAAGCTGTGCGGTGACGTCGACTTCGGTGCCGTGGAGCCGGTTGTCTCCATGATCAGCCCCGTCCCGGGCGGCGTGGGGGCCGTGACGACCTCCGTGCTGGCGAAGAACGTGCTGAAGGCCGCGCGCCTCCAGCTCCAGTGACCTTCGATTTGAACAGGCTTCGAGTCTTGAGGCTCGGAGCCGATGCTGGAAACGTCAGGCGCCCCCATCTGGGGGCGCCTGACGTTAAGGGGGGAAGGATACAGGTGTTGATGGTACCTTACTGCAAGAATCCTGTTGGGGCAAGGTCTTCCCCAACGGCCGGAGGCAAAGTGTAAAACGACCTTCGTTCCGATACGAAAAGCCCGGAACACCACGCCCTCTATTTTATCTCATAACAGGCGAAACGCCAAACGCTTTATGCGTATTTTCCTCTCCTCTCTCCCCTGCTGTTGCGTTTGGATTGTAAGTTTGCGTTTGGATTGTAAGTTTAAATGAGAAACTTGACAAATCAGGGTATTTCAATATCATGATAAGCTAGATGTTTTTCTGGAGGCTTTCGCGCAGGAGCGGCGGCCGTATTCCTGTTTCGTCCCGTGTTTGGCGGTATTCCGTCGGACTGTTTCGTGTTTTTCAAGCATCGCCCTATTTTTACGAGCTCCAAGGACCCTCACGAGCGGGGGGGTTCGAAACAAAATACAGAAGAGAAGGAGTTGTGAGCGTATGCAGTCGAAAAACAAGGAAATTCTCGTGATGGGTTTCGCCCTGTTCGCCATGTTCTTTGGGGCGGGCAACGTCATCTTCCCGCCCTACATCGGGATCATGACGGGCAGTGATTGGTTTAAGGCCCTTTTGGGGTTCACGATCACAGGCATGGGTATGCCCCTTTTGGGGTTGCTTGCCACATTCAGGGCGGGCGGCGACGTCGACAGGTTTGCGGGCAAGGTCAGCCTATCCTTCGCCAAGGTATTCAACTTCGCCATCCTCCTGTGCATTGGGCCGATGTTCGCCATCCCCCGAACCGCGGCGACGACCTTCGAGGTGGGGATCCTCCCCTTCCTGGGGCCCGTTCACGCCAGCCCCATCATGGGGATCTCCTGGGAGGCGATCGCCGTCTCCGCGATCTTCTTCGCCATCACCCTCTATTTCTCGCTCAACCCCTCCAAGATCGTGGACCAGATCGGAAAATACTTCACGCCCGTATTGATCGTCATGTTGGCTTTCGTTATCATCAAGGGGATCGTCGCTCCGGTCGGCCAGCCGATCGACCCCCGCGTCCCGAATTCCTTTGCCATGAGCTTCACCGAGGGATACCAGACCATGGACGCGCTCGCCTCTATGGCCTTCGCAGCGATCATCATGGCCAACATCATGAGCCGCGGGCACGGGAGCACCGGCGAGGGGATGGTCATGGCCGTCAAGGTCGCCATCGTGGCCATGCTGGGCTTCCTCTTCGTCTACGGAGGGCTCATCTACCTGGGGGCCACCGGATCGGGGTTCTTCCAGGGAAATGAGGGCCATACCAAGATCACCGTCGAGCTCATCGGCAGGATCGGGGGCAGCTTCGGCCGGTACGCCCTGTCCATCTCCATCATCTTCGCCTGCCTCACCACGTCCATCGGACTGACCACGGCGGTCTCGGAATACTTCGAAAAGCTCATGAACAAAAAGGTGATGTACAAGGCCCTGGTCTGGATCATCGTCCTGGTCAGCGCGGTGCTCTCCGTCTACGGGGTTAACTACATCATTTCCCTGTCCGTGCCGGTACTCTACGCCCTTTATCCCGTGGCCATCGTCCTGATCCTGCTGAACCTCTTCGACTTCGGTTTCAGCACCGGACTCTATCGTGGGGCCGTCGCCGGGGCGTTCCTGATGGGCATCCTCTACGGACTGCAGCATGTGAGCGCCGTCGCCGACCGTGTCAAGGACATGTTGGTCTCCATTCCCCTTGGGCCGGATGGATTTGCCTGGATCTTCACCGCCCTTATTGGCGGAATCATCGGGGGCATCGTTGGCCGGTGGATGCCAAAGGCCTGATACGGACGTTCCGGGAACTTCAAAGAAACAGACTTCAAAAAAAAACAGATTTCAAAAAAAGCCCTTCTCACTTTTTCTCAAGGGAGGCCCGGAGACCCGGGCTTCCCTTAAATTTTTTCCAGGTCGTGCACGGCGGCGACGTCGATCCTGCGCTCCGCGGCCAGGGCCTCCGCCCTCGCCCGCTCCTCACAGGGAAACTCACAGGCCAGTCCGCAGCTGGAGGACAGCTTGCGGGGAACGGGGGCGATGCGCGCCCCAATTCCGGCCTCCCTGCAGGACCGCTCAAATAAGAGCGCCATGCTGGTCGTCTTAAACGTTGCAAGACAGCTCAACAAAACACACTCCCCTTCCAGAAAAAATTTCTCGAAAAAACATCTTTCCCCTCTGCTTTCCCAACATCAGAATACGGGGCTCGCGATCCTTCCGGATTCGATCCTTCTGGATTCGATTCTCCCGGATTCCACGCAAGATTATACCCTTCGACGACTTTTCCGGAACGCCCCTGTTTTTCACCTCGAACGGCAAAAAGGCCAGAGAACGTATATAATGAAGGACAAAGGGAACTCCCGCCGGGGCCGCGAAGCACGGGGCAAAACACACCTCCTCGAAGCCACGTTCTCGGACGGGGCACCGAAGGGTGAGGGCCAGGCCTTCGCTTTACCGGTGTGACAACGTTCCCCACTGATAAAAGGGAGGCGGATCCGTGCTTTTTCTCATGATCGGGATTGTCGTTGTTGTGGCCGTCGGGGCCCTGCTCAAGCAGCAGGCGAGGTATGCCGTTCCCGAAAAGGCCCCGGCACAGCCCATCTCCAGCGAGCCCGGCGAAGGGATGTCGCAGCCCGTCTCGCCCCCATCGGAGGAGCCCGACCTCCTTGTCCTCGCCAGCTCCTCCGAGGAGAGGTCGGCCTCCAGAAGCGAAACGAGCGAAAAAAGCGGAAAAGACGAAGCCAACGAAAAAATCGCCTCTCCGGCCGATTCGGGGGACGCCTCCCCAGCCGCTTCGGAGGAGCGGACCGAAGGTCAGGCAGGCCTCCCAGCCATCCAGGAGGAGCCAGTCCCCCTCAACCCGGTACTGGCCGCGGCTCCGATCAGCTCTCCAAGCGCTGTGGTGAGCGCCACCTATTCCTCCGCGGCCCCGGCGACCCTGGGCGGAGATTCGCCCTACTCCTACGGGACCCCACAGGAACGAAAGAAGCCGGGAACCGCTCCCCTGCTTCTGCGCTGGTGCGGGAAGACGGGCTCGCTCCAGATTGGGGACCTCGTCATCCTCGGGCCCGTCACCTACTGGTCCGACGGTTCCAGCACAACCCCGGATCCCTGCTGTATCGACGTAACCCTGCCCGTTGAGTACCCAAACGAGGAGACGCCGCTTCCGGCGGACGGAGCCGTCTCCTACGAGGCCATGACGCCGCTCCAGCGTGGAATTTACCTGACATGGCTGGCAGAGGGGCGCATCCAGCCCCCTCAGCACATCTGTTACCCGGCACTGTGGCTCTTCGGCCTCGAGCGCCGCGTCCTGGTCGATCGCCTGGACCTGGGAATCTGCATCAGTGAGGCATTTCGCTTGATGCCGCTCCTCCGCTGGGAGAGCCTCAGGGACAGCCTGATCCGCTTCGTCACCTGGATGGCCGTCAAACTTTGGCTGCCCGAGGAGGATCTCCTTACCTTCTGCAAGACCCTCGCCGTCGTCCCCGACGAGCTGCTCGGTATGCTGCTGGGACCTTATGCCAACTCCGGGCTGCCGCTGCCCGCTATCGTGGCCTTCACCCTGATGCGCTCCTCCCGGACCCTGCGCACCGCATCCGACGACAACCTGGAAAAAGACGGGCTCGCCCCTTCTCCCATGCTCCACTCGGAGGCCCTGTTTGAACAGTTCTCACCCCGGTATCGGAATGCCTGCAAGGGGGGGCTCGTGCTTACCCGTCCCAAGACCTCCGTTTTCCTGGCCTACGTCCCGACAAATCCCTCGCTGACCTCCGAGAAGAATGCCTCCGGCGGGCTTCTGGAGCTCCCCAACTTCTTCGAAAACCTCGAGTCCTTCGCCCCCCTGATCTCAGTCTGGAGAGCTCTGATGCGGGAGGTCTCCCAAACCGCCGCCGAACGGGAGGCGAAGGAGCTGACCGACCGTCCCGACCTGGAAGGGTTCGTCCTTCGTCTTCGAGGGGATGCCGACCCAGGGGCAGAGCTGACCGGTCCAACCCGGACGACGCTCGCCGCCCTGGCGGACCTGATGGGGATCCCCTGCATCGAACCGGACTCAAAACCCAGGGGGGCGGACAGAAAAAAGATCGTGGAGACCGCCCGGGTTGAGGGCTACGGGATCCTTCCAAACCTCGGCATCGCGGGAAAGGACTATCGTTGGGAGGACCCCGTCCTCCTCGTGCCCATGGAAATGGGCGTGCGGCTCTCCTCGGACTACTGTGCATCCGAGCTCCTGCTGGAGTTCGCGTGTGCCCTGACGGAACCTGAGGATTTCGCTCAGTTCGAGGCTCTGAGGTTCCGCCTGAGCGAGTACTTCGACCTTTCCCCAGACGACCACGCCCGGCTCGCCGCCCTGGCGGAGCTTCTGATCCCCTCCTCCTCGACGCCTAAATCCTGGGGTGAGGTCCTGTGTTTCTGGCTCCAGGAGGACCAGCGCGCAGTCATGAGGAACTTCATGACGAACTTTTTGGGGTTCCTTCCCTCGGAACGGCACCCGGAGCTCCTGGATCGGCTTTGCACGGCCCTCGAGGTTGCACCGGACACACTCCCGCTCCCGGATGAGAGGCCCGACACGGAGCGGGGGAGGGAGATCGTGGACATCCTTGCTCCGCTGTTCAAAAATTCGTGATGCAATGTACCTTCCGAGTGAGGGTGCCCCGCAAAGGGTTCCGGGACGGCCGGAGGGGCTTAAAATATCCGTGGGACCGGCATCCGACTAAAGATTTCCAGACCGTACTTTTTAAGCCGTTGTGAGGAGGAGTCGCAGCATGTTCGATTACGTGGTTGTCGCCGACGATTACACCGGGGCCGTGGAGACCGCGGCAAAGTTTATGAACGGGGGGTACCGTGCCGCCGTGACTTTGGACTCGGGGTCTCTGGGGTCCCTCAGGAAATACTCCGTCGTCGCCGTCGATACCGAGACCTTTTTTTATTCCCCGGAACGCGCCGGAAACAAGATCGAGAACGTTGCACGCGACCTGATGCCCTGGAAGGACAGTACTATCT
>CAUPUB010000085.1:0-10600 GCA_963514535.1 uncultured Fretibacterium sp. | reverse complement strand
CGAGGGCGGTGTGCCCTCCGCCCCGCCCCTCCCTCTCGGCCAGAGCGTTCATGAGGCTCTCGGGATGCGCGGCCATGGCCTCGCGCGTCATGTTGATCAGCCCCGTCGCCGAGGCATAGGTCTCGAGGCAGCCGCGGCGTCCGCAGGTGCAGGGCCGCCCGCCCTTCACGATCACCATGTGGCCGAACTCGCTGGCCGACGCATTCCATCCCGTCCAGATGCGCCCATCGACGACGAAACCGGATCCCACGCCGGTGCCCAGGGTCAGGATCATGGCGCTCGACGCGCCCCTGGCGCTGCCGGCGCAGACCTCTCCGAGGGCGGCGGCGTTGGCGTCGTTCTCCACTCGGACGGGGAGTCCCCACGCCTCGGACAGCAGCTTCCCCAAAGGAAAGTTCCTCCAGCCGAGGTTGTTGTTGTAGACGACGGACCCGGAGGAGGACTCGACCGTGCCGGGGCATCCCACCCCCGCGGCGGAGATATCCCTGCGTAAAACCCCTGCGGCGGAGACGGCCCGGTCAGCTGCCGCCAGGATGTCGCCGATGACGGCCTCCTGAGGGCGGTTGGCCCTCGTCGGCATCTCCGCCTCCCCGACGATGTTCCCCGTCCTGTCGGTTACGCCCGCCTTGATGTTGGTCCCGCCGATATCCAACCCGATGTAGAACGCCATGTCCGTGCCTCCCTGCACTATTCTTCCGATCCTTCCTCCAGAGCGTGGGGCGATTGAGATACTTCCGACTCCGCGCGGTTTCGCCCATTCTTCTTTGCTCGATAGAGGGCCTCGTCGGCGCGCCGAATCAGGCATTCCGGCGTCTCCCCAGGGCGGAACAGGGAAATCCCCAGCGAGACCGTCAGGGTCTTGTACTTGCCGAGAGAGATGGATCGGGCCTCGCAGCTCCTGCGGATTCGTTCCGCGACGATGTTTGCGATGAACAGATCCGCCCCGGCCAGGACGATGCTGAACTCCTCCCCCCCATAACGTGTGGCGACGTCCTGTTCCCTAAGGGAGTCCCGGATGATCCGGGCCACGAACGCAAGTGCCCGGTCCCCCTCCTGGTGTCCCCACGTATCGTTGAAGTTTTTGAAATGGTCGATGTCGAGCATGATGAAAGAAAGGTTCTTCCCCGTCTTTTCGGCATGTCTGACGCTCTCGTTGAGGACCTGTTCCAGGTAGGAACGGTTGTACAGCCCCGTCAGTCCGTCCCGTTGACTGAGCTCACGATAAAGGGTGTTCTGTGCCTGCAGGAGGTTGTAGTCGTTGAATCGGGCCCGGCTCTCGAAGAGCTTTCGCAGAATAGAAAAAAAAGGAGCGGTGGCCAGCAGCGTCATATAGAGGATGTCCGGATAGGAAAGCCTGCTGAGATAGTAGGGGTTGTAGTACATTCCCAGAAACATGCTCCCTATGCCAAAGAAAAAGACGGTGTAGGACCCCGCATAAAGAAGCAGGCTGTGCAGGGGGGCCCTCGTCCTGACCATCTGGATGAACAAAAGCACGGAGCCGACGAAGCTCAGGAGGAAGGCGAGCGTGGCGCCGACGCAGACCCAGAGGAAACGGCAGCTCATGGCCGCGGTCAACACCCCGAGCGCCAGGGCGGACTGGATGTAGGGGACCGGCCCGTAGGCTTTTCGGATTCTTGGGGTCCCCTGGAGCTCGGATAGAAAAAAGCGGGTCCCTACGATGTTTGTTAATCCGAAGACCGACCAGGTTATGAATACGGTGAGCGGGGCCGGCAGCTTCAGATAGGCATGAAAGTGCCCGTTGAAGGAGGCGGCGAGCAGGGTACTGCTCAATTGAAGGGTCATGAAGGTACGGTATACCTTTTCGCCTGTCATTATGTAGAAGAGGAAGTACGTCACGACGAACGCGATCATGACCCCCAAGAAGACGAACTGGATAATCATGGATTTGAAGAAGAAACGGATGAAGGACAACGGCGCCATCAGGCGCAGCCTGGCGGCGACGGGGTAATTGGAACGCACGTTCAGATAGACGTAGCCGTCCCTGGCGGCCTCATCCAGGGGCGGCAGCCAGAGGACCGGATAGCGGGTGTAGAGAAATTGGAGGTCATTTCTCGTATCTTTGTCGTAGGAATAATGTTCATAGGAGGAGAGCGTCTTGGGGACGAAACAGTCCACGTGCGAGATATGGGGCGAGGTGATCATCAGGACCCCGCCCTCGTCGGGGCGCAGGGAAACGCCCTCGATATCCCGTATCAGGTCCTCCATGGGGATGCGGAACCAGCTCGAGCCGTTGAAGGAGTTCAGCGTAATGATGTCGCCCGATACCGATTCGAACAGGATATCCTTTCCGGGGTCCTTGAGGCTCGGCGAATGAGTGCTCATCTTCTCGATCCCCTGTAAAAGAGAGAGGGCGGTAGTGTCGAAGTCGGTGTCGGCCCTTCCTGGAAGGACGCCGCCCAGGATGATGAGGAAAGGAACAAGAAAAAACTTCAAAACGTGGTTTCGACGCATGAATGCTCCAATCCTTTCAGGCTTCGTTCTGGCTTCGATGGGTGTTTCTCCGTTCCGATGTTCTCCTATTCTATTGTATAAAAATGCTGATAAAAGGCAAGCGTTGGGATGGAAAACTATCCCGCGGGGTGCCGTGCCGGCCTTTCCGCGCCCGAGCGGAATGGCACGTCCCATGCCCTAGACTGTAAACTTATTATCCCCGGCTGGGTCACGGTACGCTTTTCCACTTTCCCAAGTCCCCACTTTTTGTTAGTATGAGACAGGAGGACGATCTTGAAGGAGGCGCAATGAGATGACGGAGGGAAAATGGAACTACGGGGACCGCATCATCCGCTTCGAGCGAGATGGATGGGTGATGGCGGGGGACGTCATCGCGACGGGGACGCCTGGCGGCATGGAGACCGTGCATGACCGGGACGTCGTGGAGGTGGAGATCGAGGGCATCGGCGTGCTGAGAAACCGCTTCGTTGGGGTCGGGGATTAGGGACCATGCACATCACGCTGTGGTTTACGGGTGATGGGGGCCGGATACGGGTTCCCCGCTCCAACCTGCACCTGTTTCAATCCATGCTCTATGCGGTGCTGCCCCCGGAGCGGGCGGCGTTCCTGCACGACGAGGGATATCGCGTCGATGGGCGGAGGATGAAGCTCTTCGCGATGAGCTGGCCCATCGCCGCGGAGCGCCCCGTCTTCGAGGATGGGGCCATCCTGTTTCCGCCGCCGCTGCGTCTGGTGGTCTCCACGCCCGTGACTGATACCATGGACGGCATCGCCGGCGGTGCGCTGAACGCCGGGGACCTGAGGCTGGGCAACAACGTCGTCCGCTGCGAGCGCATCGAGGCGGAGCAGCAGCGGGCGGAGGGGGAGGCCCTGACCGTGCGCACCCTGTCGCCCATCACCTGTTACGACCAGGCGGAGCGGAACGGCAGGCCCTATACGATCTATTTCAGCCCGTACCAGAGGGATTTCGCCATATCGGCGCACAACAACCTGGTGCGCAAGTTCCGCGCGCTCTTCCCCGACCGGGCCGTTCCGGAGGGGACGGTCCGTATCTCCCCCGTGGGACGTGTGCTGGAGCGGGTGGCGACCTTCAGCCCCGAGTCTTCCTTCCCCGTCAAAGGCTGGTCGGGCCGTTTTCGTCTGGAGGGGCCCCAGGAGCTGCTTCAAATCGCTCTCGACTGCGGCCTGGGCGCGAAGAACAGCGCGGGATGGGGGTGCGTGACGCGGGAGTGAGGGGGTAACGCTCCTTCCTTTATGTTATGGAGATGATTCCCGAGGTGGGGATGGAAACATGATTTATCTCATCGTGTTTTCCGAAAAACTTCCTGGTTTAGGTATTAGATATATCATTAATTATTGACATTCTCATGCTGCTGCGTTAGACTGGTTCCAAGGGAAATACGCTTCAGTCCAAGGAGGTGTTGTTTTGAGTTTTATTGACGCGTTGTGTGCGCTCGGGCAGAGGGAGTTGGAGCGGTCGGGGAGCGGGGAGTTCGCGGACTTTGACAGTTTTTGTCAGATGCCTTCGGAACGGATCGATGATGACAGTTCGTCCAAGCGATTGCCGGGAAAGGAACTCCACGTTTGGCTGGACGTGCCGGATCCTAGGGCGGAATGCCTCGATGTGAGGGGGATCCGCAAGATCGAGATCGCGGATTTCTGGGGGGGAGGGGAGGATGATCGGGCGAAGAAGCGCCGCTACCTCTATCGGGATCCTGTAAGCCCAGCTGCGACGTGGCGGTATTCGCCGCTCTACAAGCTGGGCAAGGGGGTGGTGGACGGCCAAAAAGCCTTGGTGGGGGATGGAAATTGGAGGGACGACAAGGATTCGCGTTTTTTCAAGCTCCATAATTCAACGTTACGAGCTTTTGAGGAGCAGGGCGTATTCTCGCCGGGTAGCGTGGATCGTATCATGGATGCCCTTGTCGAAAAGGTGGAGCGGTTGGCTGAGCTCTGGTCGGACAAAAAAAGGTCTTATCTCCTGATTTTCGGCGCGTCCGACTCGGAGCGTTTTTTCTATCCTGTGGATACCCCTGCCTTTCTTGCCCATTTTCGTTCCCGGCTTGCCGGTGTCTCCGGAGCGGAGCCAAAGCCTGCCAAAAATAAAAAAAACAGACAACAACACAATGTGTCCTGCGGAGTGTGCCACGAGTCGACATCCGCTCCGGTCAACCTGGACAAGGTCTTTGCCTTTGCGACGTTCGACAAGAAGAGCTTCCTGCCGGGGCTGGAGGACGGCGACGCCTCGAAGGCCAAGGTCTTTCCTCTCTGCGGCGACTGCTACCGTCTTCTCTCCGAGGGGCGCAACATCGTCGACGGGAAGTTTCTGGACGCAAAAAGCGTCTATAACGTCAGGATTTATACGGTTCCCGAATTGTTGATGGGGAACGTCAATCGGGGTTACCTGGAACAGAAAACGAAGGACTTCCTCCAGACCGGCCTGCAGAACGAGCCCTTTTTGGCCGAGCGCGTGCTGGAACAAGAGGACAGCCTGACGTATCATTTCGTGTTCTGGGAGCAGAATCAGGCTCAGGAGAGGCTCCTGTTAATGGTGGAGGACGTGCCGCCCTCCCGGCTGCGCAGGCTGGGCGATCTGTGGCGTCAAACGGTCTCCGTGACCGGGCTGTTCGCCCGGAAGGGACGTTTTGCCCCGGAGACGGACGAAGTAGGGGGGGACCCGAATGTCGCCACCCTGTATCAGGGCGTTCGGACCATCATGGGGACGCTGACGGGATTGGCCGGAAAAAATGATGGAGATGCCGCAGTTCTGCGCGATTGGCTTTTGGGCCTGATTGGTCGCCTTCTCAGCGGGGAGCGCGTCGACATTGAGAGGGTAAAGGGTGCTGTCGTGTCCCGCCTGCAGGGTCTGTGCGCGGATTCCGATTGGGTGGCGAAATACAGCATTGCGGCGGCGCGGCGGTGGAACGCCATCGTGGATTTTCTGTATCGGGCTAACGAGCTAACAAAAAACGTTCAATCCGTTCCCGACGGTGGGAAGCGGCAAAACAGAAAAAAGGGGTGAACGTCGTGCGTCTGGATTTTTTTGAGGACTTTCAGGATCCTTATCTTCAAAAACCGGAGGGCAGGGGAATTTTTCTTGCCGGCCTGGTCCTGGGGATGATCGCGCGCGGGCAGGTAGGGAAGGGAGGGGCCATCGATGCCTCTCCCATGTACAAGCAGCTGCACTTCGGGCGGGTGCAGCGTCGGGATCTCCTGCGTCTGATGGCGCGTGTGCCGGAGTTGGGCAGGGTTTACAACATATCCTATGCGGGGATGATCGAGTCCCTCTGTGCCGAGGCAGGGAGGTTACTGATGGAGGGGAAGCCGCAAGAGATTGGAGTGGAGGGCAACTTCGCCTTTTCCATCGCCTTTCTGTGCGCACCGGACTATTTCTTCGGCAGGATTTTCAAGAAGCAGGCGGAGGAAGAGGGCATAGGCCAGGATTTGGAATCGGGAGAGGAGGAAAATTAGAATGTCGTTCGAGCAGCGCCGGGAATTATTGTTCGTCTACAGCGTGAAGGATGCCAACCCCAACGGGGACCCGCTCAACGCGAATCATCCCCGTTTCGACGAGGACAGCGGCCAGATTCTGGTCTCGGATGTCCGCGTCAAGAGGACGGTTCGGGACCAGTGGCTGAGGGAGGGACGGGAGGTCTTCGTCGATGGGGAGACCAAGACCCTCAAGAGCCGTGTGGCGGAGCTGAAGGAAAAGCTGGGAGTGAATACGGGAGAGGAAGCGTTGTCGCGTTGTATCGACACGAGACTTTTTGGCGTGACCTTTGCTTTGGGCAGCGAATCCTTTGCCTGGACGGGGCCTGTGCAGTTCAAGTGGGGCCGTTCGCTTCACCGCGCTGCGGTAGAGACCGTCCAGGGGACGGCCGCCTTTGCCACCAAAGAGGGCAGCGAGCAGCGTTCCTTCCGGAATGAGTATATTGTTCCGTTTGTCCTCATCGCGGATTATGCTATCTCCAATCAGCACGCCTCACGGACGACGGGGGCGACCGACGAGGATCTCGACGCTCTCTTCTCGGCCCTCTGGAAGGGGACCGCCAACCTGATCACCCGCAGCAAGGTGGGGCATATGCCGCGCTTTCTGCTGGAGGTGCGCTATGTAAAGGGCTTTGATGGCATTATCGGGGCGATGGACGAGAAAATCAAACTTCTGGGGGCGGACGGACGTATTCTGAGCGCCGACGAGCAGCTTGCCCTTCGTTCCTGCGACGAGGCGCTCCTCGACATCTCGGCTCTGTCCTCCGCCCTGAGCCGGGTCTCCCAGGATGTGGATCGTGTGAGAATCCTGCACGATGCGGATCTGCGGATTGGGGGTATGGAGGAATTGAAGGGCGCGGTTGGAGGAAAGCTGGCGCTGGAAGAGAGGTGAGCCCCAAATGGCCGTCATGTTCGATTGTTCGTCCGACATGGCCCTGTTCCGCAAACCCTACACGACGACCTCCTCGGTGTCCTTCGCCTTTCCGCCTCCCTCCGCAATAGCGGGATTGATTTCGGCGATCGTCGGCCTGGACAATGGGGCTTCGGGAAACGCTTCCCGGGCGGATTACTGGAGGGAGCTCGCGGGAACCCGTGTCGCCGTCGCCCTTCTCAGGCAGACGCGGTGGCTGCGGGCAGCCGTGAACTTCTGGAACGTCAAGAATCCGCAGAGTACGCCGCATATCCAGGTCAAGCATCAGTTCGTGTCCTCGCCCCGCTACCGCGTCTATGTCTCGGGCGGGGTCGAGGCGCGTTTGCGCGGACACCTGGAGAGGGGGAGCTTCATTTACACTCCTTTTTTGGGGGTGGCTTATGCCCTTGCACAGATAGATTATATCGGTTCTTGCGATCCCCGGCCCGTCGAGGAGGGGGAGGTGCGGGTCGATACAGTGATCCCCTGGACAGAGGAAGGAATGGAGCTGAACCTGGCCGAATCGGGAGGGATATTCAGCGAGCGGGTGCCCTTCAGGTTGACGGCGGAGCGAGCGCTGGACGAGAGCGTCAAGGTCGTCTATTCCGCGGACGTGAACCGCCCGTTGTGTGTGCGCAAAAGGGGGGAGCTGCATGTCACGCGATGTGCCGCGCGAGACGTGGAGAACGTTGTTGCGTGGTTCCCTGAGTGGTGACCTGGAGAGCCATCCCGGAAAACGCCTGATCGACCATCTTCTGGGAACGGCGGAGCTGTCCCGGCAGATCGTCGAGTTCCATGGGCTGGAGGATATCGCATTCGACGTCGAGGCCGCAGCCCTGACCCACGATCCGGGAAAGGCCGATCCCGAGTTCCAGAAGTACCTCACGGGGAAGGGAAAGGGAGTGAATCACTCGCTCCCTTCCTCCTTCTTTACGTTTTCCCTGCAGCAGGACAATGCGGAGCCGTTCGACGCGTTCTTCAGCGTGGAGGCGGTGCGTCGGCATCACTCGAAAATAGAGGATTGGAGTACGAGCTCCCCTTTTTGGGCAAACTATCGCACGTCCCAGAAAAAGATTGGGGAGGATATGAGGGCTTTGCTTCCCCAATGGCCCTGCCCCTTGGACGAGCGCTGCTGGAAGAATTTCATCTATGCCATCGATGACCGCTATCCCGAGGACTTCCCCTTTCCCGACTATTGGCTGAGGCTGCGCAGCGTCCTCTCGGTTTTGGTCGCCGGGGATCGGTTGGATGCCGTCAACGTGAAGGCGACGGACCTTCAGCCCCTGCCCGATTTCACCCCCTATCCTTTTCCCAGTGCCGCCGGAATGTCGGAGCGCAGGCGGGTAACGGATGCCTGGCGTTCGGAGGTCGCGGAAAGCTGCCTGCGCAGCGTCGCGGAGATTCGCTCTCCCGGCCTCTTCACCCTGACCCTGCCAACCGGGGCAGGCAAGACCAACATCGGGCTCAGGACAGCCCACACCCTGGCAAAAAACCTGGGGTATTCCACGATTGTCTACGCCCTGCCCTTCATCAGCATCGTGGAGCAGAACGCGAAGTTCGCCAAGGATGTCTTTGGAGTCGAGTCCGTCCAGGAGGATCACAGCCTGATGCTCTCCAGATTGGATGATGGGGATGAAGCGGAGAATGAGGCGCCGGAATACGACGTCTCTGGAGAAGGGGTAGACAGGACGGCGGCCTGGCGGCGGTCGATGCGGCTCTTCCGGTATTGGGGATCCCCGGTGATTGTCACGACGATGGTCCAGCTCTGGAACACGATCTTCAATCCCAAGGCCGGGGCGACGATCGACTTCCATCGCCTCCGCAGCGCGGTCGTGTTGATGGATGAGCCCCAGGGCATCGACTGCCACTTTTGGCCGGAGCTGGGGAAGGTCCTGACGTTCATTCATGAGCGTTGGGGAACCGTTTTTATCCTCATGACGGCTACCCAGCCCAGGATTTTCGAGGGGACAGAGCTGGCTCCGAGCGTTCGTTTTCCGTTCAACAGGCATCGCTATCGTTTTGTCGAGGGGAGGCATCTTTTAAGTGATTTACCCGGGCTTTTAAGAGAGCATATCCCTGCATTTTCAGAGTCGTCCGGGATGTTGGTGTTCAATACTCGCGGTTCAGCCAGAGCGGCTTATGAACTGCTGAAACCACTTTTTGGCGATGCGCCGGTCTTCATGCTCAGTCGCTGGATGACGCCGTGGCACCGCAGAGAGACGCTGGACCACATCAAGGAGCTGGAGCAGAAGGGAGAACCGCATTATCTCATCGCCACTCAGGTGGTGGAGGCCGGGGTCGATCTGGATTTCAACTGGGTATTTCGCGATCTCGCTCCGCTGGACAGCCTGATTCAGGTTGCAGGACGGTGCAATCGCAGCGCGGAACGAGAGGACGGGGTTGTGCTGATCACGGCCTTGCAGAACGAGAATGGTCGCTCTTTTGCGGGGCCGATCTATGATGACGTATTGATGGACCATACCCGCCTGTTGCTGGAGGAGTCTCCGGAGTTTGACGAGGGGGATGTCCCGGACATCGTGGCCCGTTATTACGAAAAAATTTCAAACTCCATCGAACCTAAAGCTTTATGGAAGAACATCGAAACGGGAAACTGGGGCGAGTACACCCCCTTGTTTAAGGATACGGATTTTGACGTCCCTGTCTACGTCGATCACGATGGTGAACTGGATGACCTCCTGGATGAGTTGATGACCCTGGATAGGACGCTTGACAACAGAGAGCGGCTGAAAGCCCTGAACAACCGTCTGCAGCAGTATGCGATCGGGGTGAAGAAAGGGCTGCTGGGGGAGTGGCTGGATCGAGTTGGAAATTTCGTCGTCGACGATTCACAGGGTCCTGTGGAGCAGTATGGAGATTATTGTGTGATCCGACGCTCTGGCATTGGTGAGGGGCCCGACAGCCCGTATCATCCTGAGGCCGGCTTCTCTCCTTGCCGTCAAGGTGCTGGATTGGACGATTGGTGAGAATCGGCCATGGTTTTTTCCGAGGATGCGCGCATCGGCGGTACCCTGGTTTGGTATTGGAGCATCTGCGCCCGGCAGGTCTGGCTCATGGCTCGAGGAATTGAACCGGAGCCCAAGGACGAATCCCTCGCCCTCGGCCGCCTGATTGACCGGAACAGCTACGCCCGGGAGCGGCATCAGGTGGCGTTCGGAGATAACAGGTTCGACTTTGTCCAGGGCGCGGATGGGGAGATGGTGGTCTGCGAGGTCAAGAAGAGCAGTCGGGCTGAGCGTTCGGCGCGGCTGCAGCTTGCCCATTACCTCTACGATCTCCGAAAGGCTGGGATCGAGGCCCGAGGGATTCTGATGTTCCCCACCGAGAAAAAGCGAGTCGAGGTTCTTCTGACGGACGAACTCGTAGCGGAGCTGGACTCTGTATATGCCGGGATCGAGACGCTTGTGCGAAAGGACGCTCCGCCTGCGGCGGAGTCCTGCAAATACTGCCGCAAGTGTGCCTATGCCGAGTATTGCTGGGGATAGGGCGTTTGGGCGGGGAGGAGGGACACGATGGGCAAGACCTTGTATCTCTTGAGTTCCGGGGTGCTGCGGCGCAAGGACAATACGCTTTTTGTGGAACGGGCGGGCGAGCTCGGGCAAAAGCCGCGTTTCCTGCCCGTGGAGACGACGGATGAGATCATGGTGATGGGGGAGCTGGAGCTCAACAAGAGCCTTTTGGAGTTTCTGACACAGAAGCGAATCATCCTCC
>CAUPUB010000084.1:0-10774 GCA_963514535.1 uncultured Fretibacterium sp. | reverse complement strand
CCGACGCGGGCGGGGGGCCGGGCGGTGCAGAGCCGCCCTGCCTCCCGACGAGGAGGCAAGCGAGCGACCGGCCCCCCTGCGGGGCCACGTTCCCGGCCCCGCGGGGGGGGTAAGGGGGGGCGTCCTCCCGCGCCCGGCGATGTCCTATAATGCAGCATTATAGGATCATAGCGGCGGCGGCAAGTACCGATTCGGCCACCGCGCTCTACAGGCGGGTTTACGCCCCCTGCGAGGAACGAGCGGGGGCGTTTGGGGCCGATCGACGACCCCGCCGTCCGCGGCGCCGGGCGCGCCTGCCGCCAAGCGGAGGCGTCGGCGCAACATAGGCCCTGTTATGTCTGCGACGCCCCCGAAGGGGGAGCCCCCGCGCGGGCGGCAGGAGACCTTCTCCTCGATACGCCGCCTCCCTGCCACCGCGCCGAGGAGGTCGCGTGTCACATCATTCCCGTCCTCCGGACGTCGGCCCCGCCTCCTCGATCGGAGACGAGGCCGCCAGACCATCCAGCCAGTCGGCCCACCACTGCATCATCCTCCGGCGTTCCGGCAGATATTCGGCATGGTTGTACGCAGCCCGAACCTGGTTGCGTTCGATGTGGGCAAGCTGACGCTCGATAACGTCCGGCGGAAAGCCGTTCTCGTTCAACAGGGTAGAGGCCATTCCCCGGAACCCGTGCGGGGTGATCTGTTCGTTCGTGAATCCCATCGAGCGCAGGGCCACGCGGACGCCGTTCTCGCTCATGCAGCGTCCGTCATTCCGGGGGCTGGGGAAAAGCCAGCGTCCCGATCCCGTGATCGGACGCAGTTCCTCCAGCACGGCGAGGGCCTGAGCGGCCAGCGGGACGATGTGAGGGCGGCGCATCTTCATTTTCTCAGCCGGGATGCGCCACTCGGTGCGTTCCGTGTCGATCTCCGTCCACTCGGCGGCCCGAACCTCGCCGGGCCGGGCGAAGGTCAGGACAGAGAAAAGCAGGGCGGCGCGCATAATGGGATAGGGATACTCCCGCATCGCCCGGACGAGACGGCGTATCTCCTCGGGCTCGATCAAGGTCGCGTAGTGTTTCGGGGTCGTCGTCCGGAGCGCGCCCTTGAGGCTGGAGGTCGGATCGGAGTCGGTTCGATCCGAGGCGATGGCGAACCGGAACACCTGCCCGATGATGACCTTGACGCGCTGAGCCGTCTCGACGTGGCCGCTTGCCTCGATGCGGCGGCAGAGTCGGAGGACATTGCCGGGGGTGATGTCCTCGAGGAGGGCATCCCCCAGCGCGGGCAGGATGTACCGGGCAAGCCGGAGCTCGATGACCCGCCGATAGGACGGGGCCTTGGCGGCCATTTTGACGCCCAGCCATTCATCCACTACCTGGGCGAAGGTCTCCGCGCGTTTGGGGGCCTTCCGAAAGGGGTCTTCCCCACGGGCTCGCGCGGCGTGAATCTCGTCGCGCCTGGTGCGGGCGTCTTTCAGCCCGAGGTCAGGGTAAGGCCCAAGGGAGGCTTTACGTTCCCTGCCGGCCGTC
This sequence comes from uncultured Fretibacterium sp., assembly GCA_963514535.1. GTDB lineage: Bacteria > Synergistota > Synergistia > Synergistales > Aminobacteriaceae > CAJPSE01. Next base: position 9,263 of record CAUPUB010000084.1, on the reverse strand, counting down.
CACGTGCGGAGGATCCAATACTTGCGGCCCGACGGATCGACTCGGAGGTAGAGCCCTCGGTCGTCCCGTATCATGTAGGGCTTGTCCTTGGGCTTGGCGCTTTTGACCTGGAGTTCTGTTATCATGAAGGCGCTCCTTTCTCTTCTCTGACCGTACAAAGGGCCTTGCCTGGGTTCTCCTTTGTACGGTTTTTTGTCCGGCGATACATCGGCTTTGTACGGTTTTATCCGGCCTTCCTCAGAGATAAGGATAGCAAAAAACCCCGCTCTTGAGCGGGGTTTTTAGATTCAATCGGCCTGTGCCGTATGTTCTTCTGGTGGCGGCAACTGGAGTCGAACCAGTGACACCGCGGGTATGAACCGCGTGCTCTAACCATCTGAGCTATGCCGCCGAAATTGGTTGCGGGGGCAGGATTTGAACCTGCGACCTTCGGGTTATGAGCCCGACGAGCTTCCTGGCTGCTCCACCCCGCGATTTTTACACTACTTATCCCCCTGCCAGGCCTGTCCTGGTGCCGGACGCGGGACTCGAACCCGCACGGACCGAAGCCCCCAGGATTTTAAGTCCCGTGTGTCTACCTGTTCCACCAGCCCGGCGACACTTCATCATTATAGCACCTTTTCCCCAAGCGTCAAATAAGTTTTGGAGCAGAATTGCAGGTCCTCCTCCGAGCCCACTTCGTCCTTTTCATGGACAGGATCCCGCATCTCGAGGATGTTGAAACCGGGGTTTCCAGGTTGGAGCTCCAGTCCTTTGTTTTTCAGGATGGGATGCGTGGTTTCCCGATCCTCATGCTGACATGCTCGTGTTATCATGAAAAAAGTGTTTTCGCCGCAGGCCGTTTATCGAGGGGTTTTGTCGAAGGCCGATTATCGAAAGCTGATCATTGAAGGGAGATATCTGTTTTGAGAACGATTTTGGAAACTGCGTCCGCAGTCGCTTTGTTTGTCCTGGTCCTGTCCTGCGTGGTCCTGCTGCTGCCGGGGAGGGCCCGTGCCGAGGCTCGTCCCGCCGCTGTGTTCGAGACCAATATGGGGACCTTCAGGGTCGAGCTCTTCACCGACCTCGCGCCCAAGACGGCGCAGAACTTCATCGACCTGGCCAAAAAGGGATTCTACGACGGCGTGATCTTCCACCGGGTGATCGACGGCTTCATGATCCAGGGAGGGGACCCGAAGGGCACGGGGACGGGTGGTCCCGGCTACACGATCCCCGACGAGTTCGGCCCCGGGCTGGAGCACGATGGGCCGGGAGTGCTCTCCATGGCCAACGCCGGCCCCAACACGGGCGGATCGCAGTTCTTCATCACCCTGGTCCCCACCCCCTGGCTGGATGGGAAGCACGCCATTTTCGGCCGGGTGGTCTCCGGGATGGACGTGGTCGAGGCCATCGGAAAGGTCAAGACGGGGCCTCAGGACAGACCGGTGGAGGATGTGGTCATGAACTCGGTGAAGATCGAGGAGGAGCCCGAGGCGAAGTAGCCCGCTTAGGGGCCTTTGCGCGGCGTTTGCATGGCGGACGCCGGGGGACGGCCGGAAGGGTGGTCCCCTGGTGTCCGCCATTTCATATTTTTACATTCCAGGGAAGGGAACTGCCGTTTTTCTTCCTTTCTCGTGGTAAAATTTAAAATTATTCCCGTTTTTATGGCGGGTAAAAATTGGAGAAGGGCAACGGCTCCGGAACTCTCGGGACGGGCCGGAGTCGCTTGAACGGTAGGGGGCGGGTTTCATGTGCAAGGATTGCAGGGACTACAAGGACACGTTGAATCTCCCCGTCACGAACTTCCCCATGAGGGCCAACCTGGCGAAGCGGGAGCCCGGTTTTCTGGAGTTCTGGCAGGAGTACGACACGTACCATAAGGCCGTGGAGGCCAGAAAGGGTGCGGACGAGCGCTTCGTCCTTCACGACGGGCCGCCCTACGCCAACGGAAACATCCACATCGGGACCGCCTTCAACAAAATATTGAAGGATTTCATCCCCAAGTACAAGACGATGACGGGCCGGTACGCGCCCTATGTCCCGGGGTGGGATACGCATGGCCTGCCCATCGAACTGAGGGTGCTGAAGGACGAGAAGCTCTCGAAGGAATCCGTGGACCCTCTGGAGCTGCGCAAAAAATGCACGGCTACCGCGCTGCACTACCTGGACGTCCAGCGCGAGGAGTTCAAGCGGCTGGGGGTGTTCGGCGAGTGGGACAAGCCCTACATCACCCTGGACCCCGGCTTCGAGACCCTGGAGCTCCGCGCCTTTGCTGACATGGTGGAGAAGGACCTGGTGTACCGCGGGCTCAAGCCCGTCCACTGGTGCATCGACTGCCAGACGGCCCTGGCGGCGGGGGAGATCGAGTATTGGGACGAGTCCTCTCCCTCCATCTACGTCGCCTACCCCATGCCGAGGGCGGAGGAGAGGTTCCCACAGCTCGCGGGGCGGGACGTCAGCGTCGTCATCTGGACGACCACGCCCTGGACCCTGGCCGCCAGCATGGCCGTGGCGGTGCACCCGCAGTACGAGTACGGCTTCTACGACTGCGGCGGAAAGGTGTACCTCTTCGCCGTCGGCCTGAAGGATGCCGTGTTTGCGGCGACCGGGGCGGCCGGATTGAAAGGGGGCGAACCGCTGCTCACGGTCCGGGGCTCGGACCTGGAGAAAATGCTGGCCGTCCATCCCTTCTGCGATGACCGGGACGTACCGCTGGTCCTGGCGGATTATGTGATGCTGGACTCCGGCACGGGGTGCGTCCACACGGCCCCGGGGCACGGCGTCGAGGACTACGAGACGGGGGTCCGCTACGGCATCGACATCTACAACCCGGTGGACGACGCGGGCGTCTATGAAAAGGGCACCCCCTTCTTTGAGGGCATGCCCATCGAGGAGGGTGGAAAGAGGGCCATCGACATGATCGCCGAGCGCGGCCGCCTCCTGGGAAGCGGGACGATCATGCACAGCTATCCTCACTGCTGGCGCTGCAAGAAGCCGGTGATCTTCCGCGCGACCGACCAGTGGTTCATCGCCGTCTCCAGATTCAAGGACAGGGCTCTCGACGTCATCGAGAAGGATGTCCGCTGGATTCCCGACTGGGGCCGCGACCGCATCCACAACATGGTGCGCGACCGGTCCGACTGGTGCATCAGCCGGCAGAGGGTCTGGGGTGTGCCCGTCCCCGCGCTCAAATGCCGGGACTGCGGGGCGCACAGCCTGACGCCCGACCGGGTGCGCAGCTTTGCGGATAAGGTCGGGGAGAGCTCCGAGGGGTCGTCGATCTGGTGGAGCCGGACGGTGGAGGAGCTCTTCGGAGACCGCGCCGTGTGCGACGCCTGCGGCTCCCGCAATGTGGAGAAGGACGGCAACATCCTGGACGTGTGGTTCGACTCCGGTGTGACGCACCTGGCCGTCCTGAACGAGCGTTTCGGCCTGAGCTGGCCCACGGAGATGTACCTGGAGGGCAGCGATCAGCATCGCGGCTGGTTCCAGTCCTCGCTCCTGACCGCTGTGGCGGTGAAGGACCAGGCCCCGTACCGGAACGTCCTGACCCACGGCTTCATCCTGGACGGCGAGGGGCGCAAGATGTCCAAGTCCCTGGGCAACGTGGTGCTGCCTCAGGAGGTCGTGGACGAGTATGGGGCGGATATCCTGCGTCTGTGGGTGGCCTCCACCGACTACCGAAACGACGTCCGCATCTCTCAGACCATCATGAAGTCCCTGTCGGAGACGTACCGGCGCATCCGCAACACCGCGCGCTTCCTGCTGGGCAACCTGCACGGGTTCGACCCCCGGAAGGACGCGCTTCCCTATGAACAGCTTCTTTCGATGGACCGCTGGATCCTCGACCGCCTGCACCGGGTCATCGGAAAGGCGCGCGAGGCCTTCGAGGAGTACGAGTTCCACGTGCCGACCAACGCCATCCACTCGCTGTGCGTCAACGAGCTGAGCGCGTTCTATCTGGACGTGAGCAAGGACCGGCTCTACGTGGAGGGCGCGGACTCCCTGGGGCGCCGGAGCGCCCGGACGGCGATGTGGGAGGTGCTCTCGGCCCTGACGCGGATGCTGGCCCCGATCCTGAGCTTCACGGCCGAGGAGATCTGGCAGGAGATGCGGACCCTCGATGCCTCGCTGCCCGAGAGCGTGTTCCTGTCGGACTTCCCGGCGGTGGATCCCTCCAGGATCGACGAGGGGTTGAACGACTTGTGGCAGGACGCACTGCTGCTCCGCGGGGCCGTGAGCCGGATGCTGGAGGGGCTGCGCGCCGCGAAGACTATCGGCACCTCCCTGGAGGCGGCCGTCCAGGTCAAGCGCACCTCCGCCCTGGAGCGTGTGGCAGGCGCCTTCTCGGATCAGGAGCTGGCGGACCTCGTCATCGTCTCCCGGTTCGAGTGGACGGACGCGCTCACCCTCGGGGCCCCGACTCGGGACGAGGCGACGGGGCTCGAGATGTCCGCTGGATTCACGCCCGGCGTCAAGTGCCCGCGATGCTGGAAGTACACGGAGAACGCGGCCGGGGACGGTCTGTGTCCGCGATGTGCCGCGGTTCTGAAGGTTGGAAACTGAGGAGACGAAAGTGACGGCCGAACGCTGTGCCGATGCCGGAACGCCGTCTGGAACGCAAAAGAGCTCCCCTCCCGAGGGGGGCTCTTTTGCGGATGGAGTCAGGATGGGTCCCGCCGGGGTATCGGGACGGGAACTCCCCGACGGAGAGGGCGGGAGCCCGATCGAGGAGGTCCTGTGCACGGGGGCCGACGCGGGAGTGCGGCTTGACGTCCTTCTGGCCCGTCGTCTGGGGCTCACCCGCTCCTTCGCCCAGAGGCTGGTGCGCGAGGGGCGCGTGTCCTGCGGTGGCCTCAGGCCGAAGCCCTCGCTGAGGGTCGGGGAGGGGGCGGTCTGCCGCGTCGAAATGCCGTCCCCCGAGAACCTCGAGATCGAGCCGGAGCCCGTGGACTTTCGGGTCGTCCACGAGGACGACGCCCTGCTGGTGGTGGACAAGCCCGCCGGCCTGGTGGTCCACCCCGCGCCCGGCCACTGGTGCGGTACGCTCGTCCACGGCCTGATGTGGCGCTATCCAGATATGGGGCCGTTCAACAACGTGCGGAGGCCGGGCATCGTGCACCGGCTGGACGCGACGACCTCCGGGCTCATGGTCGTGGCGCGCCGACAGGACGCGATGGAGGCGCTCCAGGCGATGTTTCGGGACCGCTCGGTGGAGAAGGAGTATCTGGCCCTGGTGCATGGGCGGCCCGCGCCCGGCGAGGGGATGCTTTCGGGCCCTATCGGACGCGACCCCGCAAACCGCCTTCGGATGGCGGTGGTCGAGGGCGGCCGGCCGGCCCTCACGGGATATCGCGTTCTGAGCCATCGTGAGGGGCTTTCCCTGGTGCTCTGTACGCTCCACACGGGCCGCACGCACCAGATCCGGGTGCACCTCGCGGCACTGGGGCACCCGCTGGTCGGCGACGCGCTCTACGGGGCTCCGGACGAGCCGGGGTTCGGGCGCGTCTTCCTGCACTCCTGGCGGCTGGCCTTCGCCCACCCCATGACCGGGGCACGGATGGAGTTCCGCTCGCCCCTGCCCGACGAGCTGCGGGAGTATCTGAGCCGAAGGTTCCTGTAGGTTCCCCCTCTTTTCCATGCGGAGGAACGTCTCTTCTCTCCGCATTTATATTCCCCGCGAATATATTTGACCTTCCCACTGCGCCGTGACAAACTGGATGCAAAGAACCCAAAGCGTACTGCGTGTTGCTTTGCTGATGGACCGATGGTGTGCTTCGGGGCCGTTCCGCCGAGAAGAGGGCGGGCTTTGGAGGATAAGGCCGTTACGTGCGGCCGGACAGGGAGGAATGGGCAATGGCTGTTTCGACGGCGTTCATGAGGGATGAGCTCGACCGCATGAAGCGGGAGGGGCTCTACGGGAATATCCGCACGCTGACGGGCCCTCAGGGTGCCCGGATCGAGATCGACGGCAAGAGGTACCTGAACCTCTGTTCCAACAATTACCTTGGGCTGGCCAACGATCCGCGAATCTGTGCACGGGCCAGAGAGCTTATCGACTGTTATGGGGTCGGTCCGGGGGCCGTCCGCACCATCGCGGGGACGATGGACATTCATCTGGAGCTCGAAAGGAAGCTGGCTCGATTCAAGGGCACCGAGGCCGCCATCACCGTGCAGTCCGGCTTCTGCGGCAACCTTGCCGTGATGCCGACCGTGACGGGCGAGGGGGACCTGATCTTCAGTGACGCGCTGAACCACGCCTCGATTATCGACGCCTGCCGGCTCTCCAAGGCGCGGACCCTGCGCTACGGGCACTCCGACATCGAGGACCTGCGGGCGAAGCTCAAGGAGCATGCCTCCGAGCCGGGACGCAGGCTGATCGTCACGGACGGCGTGTTCTCGATGGATGGCGATATCGCCAGGCTGCCGGAGATCGTGGAGGCCGCCGAGGAGTTTGGCGCGATGGTCGCGGTGGACGATGCGCATGGAGAGGGGGTCCTGGGGCGCGGCGGGCGCGGCATCGTCGATCACTTTGGCCTGCATGGCCGGGTGGACATAGAGATTGGGACGATGTCCAAGGCGTTCGGCGTCGTGGGGGGCATCGTGGCCGGAAGCGCGACGCTGATCGATTTCCTGCGCCAGAAGGCCCGTCCCAACCTTTTCAGCAGCGCCATGACCGTCCCCGACGTTGCCGCGAACCTGGCGGCGGTCGAGATCATGGAGGAGAGCGACGAGCGGGTGACGCGCCTCTGGGAGAACGGCCGGTACCTCAAGGCGGAGATGCAGCGGTACGGCTTCGACGTCGGCAAGAGCGAGACGCCCATCACTCCGGTGATCGTGGGGGAGGCCCAGACGGCAAAGGACCTCAGCGCCGCCCTCTTTGAGCGGGGGGTCTTCGCCACGGCCATCGTTTTCCCGACGGTTCCCAGGGGCACCGCACGCATCCGCGTGATGGTCAGCGCCGCACACAGCCGGGAGGACCTGGATGAGGGGGTGGCGCAGTTTGTCGCTGTCGGGCGCGAACTGGGAATTGTCGGTTAGGCCGGGCAGGTTGAGCCGGATAGGTTGGGCTTGATAGATTGGGCTGGATAGATCGAATGGGCGCCCCTTTGGGGGCGATGTGAGGACGGGGGGGGACCATGAAAAAAATTCTTGTGACGGGCTGTGGCGGCCAGGTGGGGACAGAGCTGGTGGCGCATCTGCGCGGCCTGTACGGGGACGCCAATGTCATGGCGTCGGACTCCAGGGCGCAGGAGGGGCATTCGGGCCCCTTCGCGCTGCTGGACGTGAGGGACGGGAAGGCCATTACGGCGCTTCTGGACTCCTTCAAGCCCGATACGGTCATGCACCTGGCGGGCATCCTCTCCGCGCGCGGTGAGGAGAGGCCCCAACAGCTCTGGGAGACGAACACGGGGGGGACCTACAACATGCTGGAGGCCGCTCGCGAGCGGGGTTGCGCGGTGTTCTTCCCCAGCTCGATCGCCGCGTTCGGCCCCGGCACGCCGGTGGACCGTACTCCACAGGACACGATCCAGCGTCCCACAACCATCTACGGGGTCAGCAAGGTGGCGGGGGAGCTGCTGGGAGAGTACTATCACCTGAAGTATGGGCTGGACGTCCGCGGGGTCCGTTTCCCCGGGCTGATCTCCTACGAGGCCCTGCCGGGCGGCGGCACGACGGACTACGCCGTCCACATCTACTACGAGGCGCGGGCCAAGGGGCGATATACCAGTTATATCGGGGCCGGCAGCTTCATGGACATGATGTATATGCCGGACGCGCTCGATGCGGTGGTGCGCCTCATGGAGGCCGATCCCGCTCGGCTGCGCCACCGCTGTGCCTTCAACATCTCCGCCATGAGCTTCGACCCCGAGGGAATCGCGGCGTCCATCCGCAAGGTGTTGCCGGACTTCAGGTTGGACTATGACGTGGACCCTGTGCGTCAGGCCATCGCGGATTCCTGGCCCAACTCCCTGGACTGCTCCGCGGCGCGCGAGGAGTGGGGGTTCGCACCCCGGTACGACCTCGATGCCATGACGCGAGACATGCTGGAGCGGGTACCAGAGCGGTAGTACCGAAAGGGCGGTTTAGTATAAGTTTCTCAAGGTCGGGATCGCGACGCTGATGCAGAACGGGGCCCTTCGGGGCCCCGCTATTTTTGCTTTTTGCTTCAAGGGCGCTTCAAGGGAAAGAAAAAGGGTCCAGGAGAAAATCTCCTGGACCCTTGCCATTACTGGAGCCGACTTCCGGACTCGAACCGGAGACCCCATCCTTACCATGGATGTGCTCTACCTGCTGAGCTAAGTCGGCATAAAAATGGTGGTGGAAGTTGGATTTGAACCAACGTAGGCTCTCGCCGACAGATTTACAGTCTGTTGCCATTGACCACTCGGCCATTCCACCCCATACCCTGCGTGTTAGCTGGAGCCGGCGATCCGACTCGAACGGACGACCTGCTGATTACAAGTCAGCTGCTCTACCAACTGAGCTACACCGGCAAATTGCCCATCAGCCTCATCACAGTACGGCTAGAGATTTTACAGAGAATCTTAGGTTCTGTCAAGCATAACCTACCCCCCCCAAAAAAAACGCAGGCAAAAAAATAGCACCAAGCAGGGACTGTTTGCAAAAACAGTGTTAAGCTTAAGTTGTCAGATAAAAAGCCATTACCAGCGAGGTACAAAGACAATTATGCCATACAGACAGCCCAAAATCGAGGTTGAAACGACGGACAAGATGTAGGATATTACCCCCTTTGCCGGTCTTCTTCCCATAGTCGAACATTGGAACCAACTTCAACTTCCTCAAATCATCGATACTTCTCATCGATACTTCCATAGGAGCCAGAAAGTACAAAGGCTACACAGACTCCGAGTAGCTTCTGTCGCTGGTTCTGCTAAACCCCAGCGGAGGTAACGCCGTGGAGCATTTGAAGTTTCTGGAGGAGCAGCTTGAGATGAAGAGTTTTCCTATGGCGTTTCCCTATCCGACATCGGCGCGGGACTACGCCCGAACACTGCGGTCGTAAATCTGCCGGACCTGCCCGCCCAGGGTTCACAAGTCGTCCAGGGTCATGTCGTTGAGAGGCCTGGTCCCCAGATGTTCCAGATCGGCGGCGTTCATTGTGTCAGCGGCCTCGGGATTCTCCTCCAGGTACTCCTCCAGCTCTGTGCGGCGGTCCAGCGTCTCCTGCTTGCGCCGCTTCAGGTAGTTGTAGGCCCCCTTGACCCCCATCCTTTCGACGATCCACGGATAGGTTTCCTGATCCACCTCGAGGACGGGCT
>CAUPUB010000083.1:0-10826 GCA_963514535.1 uncultured Fretibacterium sp. | reverse complement strand
AACGCAGCATACGAATGATTTGGAGTTGGAATAAAATGTATAATGGAAGCGCAATGCCTCCGTTTCCATTATTATACTGGAGGTCCCGATGACGTTCACGGAGAAGGTCTACGCGCTCGTCGCCCGGATTCCCCGGGGCCGCGTCGCCTCCTACGGGCAGATTGCCGCGTGGTGCGGCTCGCCCCGCGCGGCTCGTGCGGTGGGGTGCGCGATGGCCTCCGTGCCGCGGGAGCTGCGCCTGCCCTGCCATCGGGTCGTCCGCTCGGACGGATCGGTGACGGAGGCCTTCGGGCCCGGAGGGCAGAGGCGTCTTCTCGAGCGCGAGGGGGTCCTCTTCACACCCGACGGGCGGGCGGATATGGGGCGCTTTCACTGGGACCGCGGCGGGGCCGCCGGGCTTTCGGGGGCGGAGCCGGAAGAGGAATCGTGAAGAGGTTTTGCGAGGAAGAACCGGAATGAGAACAGGAGGCAGTAACCGCTATGGGAACCGTATTGCATGAGGTAGCGGAGTTGGGACAGAGCGTCTGGCTGGATACGATCAGCCGGGACCTCATCCTCTCGGGGGGGCTGGAGCGCTGGATCGAGCAGGGCGTCGTCGGGGTGACGACGAATCCCTCGATCTTCGAGCAGGCCATCGCGAACACGAAGGACTACGACGGCGAGATCGCGGAGATGGCCCGCGAGGGCAGGAGCGCGGCGGAGATTTACGAGGCCCTGACGCTGCGTGAGGTCGGCGCGGCGGCCGATATTCTCAGGCCCGTCCACGACAGCACCCGGGGCTTGGACGGCTACGTCAGCCTGGAGGTCAACCCCCTGCTGGCGTCCGACCGGGAAAGCACCGTCTCGGAGGCGAAGCGCCTCTTCGCCGCCCTGGACCGCCCGAACGTCATGATCAAGATCCCGGCGACCCCCGAGGGGGTCGAGGCGCTCGAGGACTGCATCGCTGCGGGAGTCAACGTCAATTCCACGCTGATCTTCTCCGAGGCGCAGTACGCGTCGGTTGCGGAGGCGTACGTCCGGGGCCTGGAGGCACGGGCCCTTCGGCATCTGCCCCTGACGGTCGCGTCCGTCGCGTCGGTCTTCGTCAGCCGCGTGGACACGGCGGTGGACAAGCTCCTGGCGGCCAGGGGCGAGACGGCGCTTCTGGGGAAGACGGCCATCGACGGCATCCGGGCGACGTACCGGCGCTTCCGTGACATCTTCTCCGGGCCGAGGTGGGATGTCCTGGCCGGGCCGGGCCGGGGGGTCCGGGTCCAGCGCCCGCTCTGGGCCAGCACGGGGACGAAGAACCCCGCGTACTCGGACGTGCTGTATCTGGAGGCGCTGATCGGGCCGGATACGGTGAACACCGTTCCGCCAAAGACCCTGATCGCGTTTTTGGACCATGGACGCGCGGAGCGGACGCTCGACGCCGCCCCGGACGGGGCGCTGGCGAAGCGGCTCGCGGAGCTGGGGATCGACCTCGACGCGGTCTGTGCCACGCTGCTCTCGGACGGGCTCTCGGCCTTCGAGTCCGCGTTCCGGTCGCTCCTCCTGGCCATCGAGGAGAAGATGAGACCCTAAGCTCTGGTTTGGGGCTTTTGCCGCGAGGCTGAATCCCCCGTCCTGTGGGATTGGACAGTACGGGATGTTGGGTTATTATGTCCGTGTCCTTGAATGGGCGGAGGTCCGCCCCGGCTTGGAGAAATATTGGAGGAATGAATATGATCGTCGCGAACGTGTCGGTATTGGAGGAACTGCGGGCCCTGGAGCGGGAGCTGCAGGACAGCCTTTGACCTGCCTGCGCTGAGGGAACGGGCGAAGGAGCTGGAGCGGGCGAGCTCGGCCCCGGACTTCTGGTCCCGTGAGGGGAACCAGGACGTCCTGAAGGAGCTCTCGTCGGTCAACGGGCGTCTCTCGGAGTGGGAGAAGGTCGCGTCCGAGCTGGGTGACCTGGAGGTCCTGGAGGAGATGTTGCGGGAGGGCGATGACGCCGAGCTCCAGAGGGAGTTCGAGCGGCGCGCGGAGGAGCTGCGCCGGGCGCTGGAACATCACAAGCTCCTGATCCTGCTGGATGAGGACTACGATACGTCCAACGCCATCCTGACGGTGCACGCTGGGTCCGGGGGGCTGGACTCCCAGGACTGGGCGGAGATGCTGCTCAGGATGTACCTGCGCTACGCGGAGCGCGAGGGGTTGAGGGTCACGGTGCTGGAGGCCGCGTCCGACGAGGAGGCGGGGATCAAGAGCGCCACGGTGATGGTGGAGGGCGACCACGCCTACGGCTTTCTGAAGGCCGAGAAGGGCGTGCACCGCCTGGTGCGCATCTCGCCGTTCGACTCCGCGCATCGACGGCACACCAGCTTCGCGTCGGTGGGGGTGTCGCCGGAGTTCCCCGACGACGTGGACGTGGAGGTGCGCCCCGAGGACCTGCGGGTGGATACCTTCCGGGCCAGCGGCGCGGGCGGGCAGTACGTCAACCGGACGGACTCCGCCGTCCGCATCACCCATATCCCGACGGGGATCGTGGTCAGCTGCCAGAACGAGCGGTCCCAGCACATGAACCGCCAGGTGGCGATGCACGTGCTGAGGAGCAAGCTCTACGAGCTGGCGCTCCAGGAGCGCCAGGACGAGCTGGCCTCCGTGGTCGGGGATAAGAAGGAGAGCACGTGGGGCAGCCAGATTCGTTCCTACGTGTTGCACCCCTATACCCTGGCCAAGGACCACCGCACCGGGGTCGAGAAGGGCAACGTCCAGGCCGTCCTGGACGGGGACTTGGACGATTTCATCATGGGCTACCTGCGCTGGCACGCGCGGGGCGAGAAGGACGCGTAGCCGTTCTGGGGCCGGCACGTCCGGCACCCCCCGTCGTTCGTTTATCTGATTTTGGATGGAGTTGTTGTCTTTTGAATGGTCGTTCGATACGGCGCCTTGTCGCCGTCCTGCTCTGCGCCTGTGCCTGCTCGTGGGCCTGGAGCCCGGCATTTGGGGAGGGCACCCGGACCGCGCCCGTTGAGATCCCCAAGCCCCTCGTTCCCTTCGTCCCCGAGCAGCCGATCGTCTCCGCGGGAGCACTGAGGGCCGGCATGAGGGGCTATCTGCTCACGGTCCTCAGGGGAACGCGCCCGGAGCGTCTGCCCCTGGAGGTCGTGGACGTCGTCCCCCAGAAGGGGGAGGTGAGCCGTTCCATCCTGGTCCGGCTTCTGCCGTCGGCGAACAACCGGGCGGGGGGCGTGGCCCAGGGAATGAGCGGGTCCCCGGTCTACATCGGGGGCAGGCTGGCCGGTGCCGTGGGGAGCGGATGGAGCTTCAGCGACCACAATCTGGCCCTGGTCACGCCCATCGAGGACATGTGTGCGGTCTTCTCCAGGCCCGACAGGCCCGCGCGCCCATTGGGCGGAGGATCCCTGTTGCGTGGATCCCTGTCACGTGGGTCGGGCTCCGTCGCGCCGCTCTCGGTGGCGGGGCTCGAGAGGAGGTCCGCGGAGCTCCTGGCTCGTGCTCTGGGCGTCGCCGTGGAGCCCACGCCCGTCGGCGCCTCGGAGGCTCTGGAGGTCGTGCCGGGCAGGCTCTCGCCCGGGGAGGCCGTGGCGGCCCTCCTGGTCTGGGGGGACGTCGAGGTCGGCGCGACGGGCACCGTCACGGCGACCGCCAGGGACGGGCGTTTCCTGGCCTTCGGGCACCCCTTCCTGGAGCGCGGGGCCGTGAACTTTCCCGCGGCTCGGGCCCGCATCCATGAGACGATCTCCAGCCAGGCATTTCCGTTTAAGCTCGCGAGCCCCGTCTCGCTCGTCGGCACGGTGACGCAGGACCGGGCCGCGGGCATCGGCGGTAGGACGGATTTCTTCACCCCATCGGTCTCCGCCGCCCTGGTCTTCACGGACGTCGATCAGGGAGGGCTGCGGACGGTCCGGAACTTCCGCGTCGTCCCGGATGCCTTCCTGGGGGGGCGCCTGTTGCAGGGGGTTTTCTCCGGCCTGATGGACGATATCTGGAGGCGCAGGGGGCAGGGCACCATGACCGTGAACCTGCGCATCGACGGCCGGGGGGTGGACAGGGGATGGGCCCGGAAGAACATCTTCTTCTCCGAGGACGACGTCTCCTCGGCGGCGCTCCGCGAGGCCGCGAGGATATGGGAGCTCTTCCTGCTCCAGCCCTTTTCGGATGGGATGCCTATCGGGTTCCGCCTCGAGGTCGAGGCCACGGAGGAGCCCAGGGTCCTCTTCATTGAGGATGTGAACGTCTCCTCCGACGCGCGGCCCGGCGATACCCTGGACGTCGGGGTGACGCTGCGCCCCTGGCGCAAACGGCCCGTGCACAGGAATTTTACCCTCACCGTGCCCAGGGAGGCGTCCGGGACGTGCGAGCTCCTGGTCCGCGGCGGTGGGATCAACTCCCTGCCCCAGCTGGCGCTGGAGGGCGGCTGGAAGTCCATCGACAGCCTGGATCGGATGCTGACGGAGGTTGGGGCTCTGGACGCCAACAACGAGCTGGTCCTGGAGCTGCTCTGCGACCCCGACGTCATCAAGGCCGCCAAGGAGGGCCCCCGCAGTGAGGACCGCCGCGGCGCCTCCAACCTGCTGCCCGAGGAACGGGAGTTCCTGAGCGAGACGAAGGCCCGGAGGATCCGGGAGGGGACCCTGAGGATATCGCGCTCGGACTACTTCGTCGATGGGATGATGAAGCGCCTGATTACGGTGAAGGGGGAGGACGAGGGGGAGCGATGAGGGGCCGGGGGCTCTTCCTTACAATAGAGGGGCTTGACGGCTGCGGAAAGAGCACGCAGGCCGCACGACTGGCCGACTGGATCGAGGCGCGGACGGGGCGTGGGGTGCTGCGCACGTTCGAGCCCGGGGGCTGGGGCGGCGGAGCGCTGCGGTCCCTGATCCTGGCCGGAGACGTCCTGGACGACCGCACGGAGCTGCTGCTCTTTCTGGCGGACCGCAGCGGGCACCTGGCCTCCGTCGTGCTGCCCGCGCTCTCCGAGGGGCGGATCGTCCTGTGCGAGCGCTACTCGGACTCCACCCTGGCCTATCAGGTCTGGGGCCGTGGGCTGCCCGAGGCGTTCGTCGCCACGCTGATCGCGTCCTGCGGGTTCGTGACGCCTGACCTGACGGTGCTGCTGGATGTCGACGCCGGGACGGCGGAGCGCCGTCTGGAGGGGCGAGGCAGCGCCGACCGCATCGAGTCCACGGGGCGGGCGTTTATGACGCGCGTCGCCGAGGGGTACCGGGAATTGGCCCGGCGCAGCCCGGAGCGGATCGTCGCCGTGGATGCCACCGGTACGGAGGACGAGGTCGGGGCTTGGGTCGAATCGGCCGTTCTGGAGCCTTTGGAGGGACTGCTCCGTGCGGGTTAAGAGGAGCGGGGAGGGGACGAAGGGCAGGGTGGAGTACGGCGCCGGGGGCGGCGGACGCCATCCTGCGGTGTCGGGGGCCGCCCCCGCTGGGCCGTCCTTCGCCCTGGCCATGGAGGAGACGGAGGTCCACGCGCTCCTGGACCGCCTCGACGCTGTTGCGGCCAAGCTCTCGGTCTTTCCGGCCGAGCGCCTGATATCGGAGTACCGGTCCATCCTGGCGGAGCTGCTCCGGCGGGCGATGAAGGGCTTCAGCCTCAGGCGCGACCTCCGCTGGCGCAAGACCGACCGAACGATGTTCGTCACCCTGGAACGGGCCGAGTCCGCCCTGGAGGAGCTCGAGGACGCCTTCCGCAGGGAGGGGGATCGGAGCCGGGCGATAGCCCTGCTGGAGGAGATCAAGGGATGCCTGGTGTCGCTTCTTATGTGACGCCCGCCCCCTTCTCGGAGCTTCCGTCCTGGCGGGCCCTGGTGGGGGAGTTCGAGGCGGGGGACGTGCCGCACTGCCGGGCGGTCTCCGCGCCGGCCGTATGGCATGGAGCGCTCCTGGGGGCCCTGGCCGGGCTTTATCTCGCGGACCGGCCCGATGGAGTACCGGCCGGGGAGGGACATCCGGACCTGCTCGTCGCCGGGGAGGTCGGAAAGCCCCCCAATATCGAGGCTTGTCGGTTGCTGATCCAGGACCTGGCCCTCAAACCGGTTCTCGCCGCGAGGCGCCTTGGTGTCGTGATGGCGGCCGACCGGCTGCTTCTGCCCGCGGCGAACAGCCTGCTGAAGCTGGCCGAGGAGCCCCCATCCCACGCCTGTATCCTCTTCCTTCTGGAGGGGAGCGCCCTGTTGCCTACGCTTCGCAGCCGGGCCCGCTTCACGATGTTGGCTGGCCCGATGGAGGTCCCGGCCGCGCCGCCCCCCCGGGATGGGGCGGCGTGGCTGAGCTGGGTGGAGGGGGCGAAGGACGCGGCGGGGATCGCCGCGGACCTGGCGTCGTGGGCGGCCCACGCATTCCGCTCCGGGGATCTGGAGCGCGCCGCGCGGCTCGACCGGCTCAGGGTGATTGCCGAGACGGGGAAGCTCTCCGTCCCTGCGCTCTGCGACCTTTTGACTTTAGCACTCAGGGAGGAACTTCCTTTTGAGCATTTATTTGGCGACTTTCGGTAAGCTGCGTTACCTTGGCCTGGCCGAGGTTCCCGATGCCGCCGCGTCGGAGGCCCGCTGGATTCTTATCCGAACGGTCAGGGGCCTGGAGATGGGGCTTTTGGGGGGGGGCCTCTCCCAGGAGCAGGAGGCGAAGTACCGCGCGTCCTGCATCGAGGATGGCAGCGGGGAGCACACCCGCGGCCCGGAGCCCATGCTCCAGGAGGTCGAGTACGTAGGGAACGCGGATGCCGATCGGATCGAGGAGTATTACCGGTGCCGGCACGATGAGGATTCGGTCCTGGTCCGGAGCCGGGAGATCCTGCTCTCCCATGGGCTCCAGATGAAGCTGGTGGACGTCGAATTCCTTCTGGACCGCAAGAAGCTCTTCTTCTACTTCACCTCGGAGCAGCGCGTCGACTTCCGCGGTTACGTCCGCGACCTCGCCAGGGAGTTCCGGACCCGCATCGAGATGCGGCAGATCGGCGTCCGGGACGAGGCCCGCGTCGTGAGCGGAATTGGGCCCTGCGGAAGGCCCTGCTGCTGCAGCTATTGGCTGCACCGGTTCACGCCCATCTGTATCCGCATGGTCAAGGAGCAGAACCTGGCCCTGAACCCGACGAAGATATCGGGCATCTGCGGGCGTCTGATGTGCTGCATGGCCTACGAGCACCCTCTCTACAACACGCTCTGGAGGTCCCTGCCCAGCCCGGGAGCCAAGATCAAGACGGAGAATGGGAACTACGTCCTCGACAGTGTGGACCTCGATTCGGAGTCCGTCCGGGTGCGATTCCCCAACGGGCACCTCGTCCCGGTCCCTATCGCGGAGTTTCCGGACTTCAAGGAGGCCGTCCTCCAGGGGCAGGACTGGGGGGAGGAGGCCGCTGTTTCGATCGTAATCCCGCGGTTTTCGCCCGTGGCCCAGGGGCGGGGGTTGGGGACGAGAAGGGGGACCGGAGCCGGGAGGGCGGAGCCCCGTCCGGCGGCTCCTCGTCCAATGGATCGTCGGGGCAAGCCGGAGAAGATATCCCTGGACGAACATCTGGCGGGTCGGGAGCTCGGACGTCCCTCGCGCGGGGCCGCGGAACTGGAGCTCTCTGTGAATGGGGAGCAGGGCGCTGCACCGAAGAAGCGGCGGCGGCGCAAGAGCGGAGGAGCCGCCCATGCCGACGCACTGGCCCAGGGCCCGTCGATGCCCCGACCGGTTGAGGAGGCGGAGGAGAAGGGGGCCCGGCCCAATCGGCCCCAGCGCCGTCGTCCGGACCGTCAGAACAGGTCGGGGACGGGGAGCGAGCCTCCATCGAGCGGCGATGAGCCCCGCGGGGAGGAGCGAGGCCGCCCGAGGCCACGGCGCCGGCCGGATCGGCGTCCCTGCGAGCGTCAGGACGGTGGCGGGGATATGGGGAAAGGGGAGGCATGAATGGCATTTTTCGCGCGCTTGAAGGATAGTCTCAGGGGGGTCAAGGAACGCTGGAGTGGGGGGATCGCCTCGCTCTTCTCGGGGACCTCCTTCGACGATAGTTTCTGGGACGAGCTCGAGGAGCGCTTGATCGCGGGGGACGTGGGCGTGGAGCTCTCGGAGGAGCTGACCGCCGCCCTCAGGCGGGAGGCGAAACAGCGCGGGATCTCCTCACCGGAGGCCCTGAAGGACGTCTTCGTGTCGCTGATCTCCGAGGAGCTGCTCTCCGTCCCTGGGATGGGGCGCCCCTTCGAGCCCGGTGAGGGCGGCATCCCCCTGGTCCTCCTGATGGTCGGCATCAACGGGAGCGGAAAGACGACCTCAGCGGGCAAGCTCGCCGCGCAGTTCCTGGAGCGGGGGAAGCGCGTCGTCATGGCGGCGGCGGACACCTTCCGGGCTGCGGCCATCGAACAGCTCCAGGTCTGGGGTGAGCGCGCAGGGGTGCGGGTCGTCGCCCAGGGGCAGGGCAGCGACCCGGCGGCCGTGGCCTTTGACGCCTGGCAGGCCGCACGGGCCTCGGAGGCCGACGTCCTGATCGTGGACACGGCGGGGCGTCTGCACGCCAAGCACAATCTCATGGAGGAGCTCCGCAAGATTCACCGCGTCCTCGAGCGGGAGGCGGGGGGCGAGCGGCTTCGGACCGTCCTCGTCCTGGACTCCGTGCTGGGCCAGAACTCTGTCGCGCAGGCCGAGACCTTCAACGCGATGTTGCCCCTCTCCGCCGTCATCCTGACCAAGTACGACAACACGGCCAAGGGCGGGGTGGTCCTCTCCATCGCCCGCAAGCTCAAGGTCCCGGTGCGCTACATCGGCCTGGGGGAGGGGACGGACGACCTCAGTCCCTTCGATCCCCGGGAGTTCGCCGCCGCCCTCATGGAAGGCGGGTCCTCCCGATGAACGGCTCTCCGGAGGAGCTCCTGCTCTCCCTGTCGCCGAGCTCGACGCTCCTGGTGCTGCTGCGCGCCCTCTATCGCCTGCTCCTCGACTACGGGGTCCTGTGGCCCGACGGATCCGATCAGGCGTTCGTGTTCCACAAGGATCAGCTTGTCGCCCTGATCGAGCGCGGACAGTCCGAGGCGCTCGTCCGGGACCTGCCGAGCCTGGCCGACAAGGGACTGATCCGCCCCGTCTTGATCGATGAGGTGCTGGATGAGGATTCGGGCGAGGACGAGGTGATTCGCGCCCTCCTCGTCGAGCGCCGCGGTGCCCGGGTCCTTCCTCTTGCGGAGGCGACCGCTCCGTGGGAGCCGAAGTTCCCCGAGTGGTGGGAGGCCCCGTTGCCCTTCGCGATGTCTGCCAGGAACCAGATGCACATCAATCGCACCGCAGCCCTGATGTTCGGATCCGACCTGGAGCGACTGAGCGTCGCGGAGCTGCCCGAGAAGGACGAGTTCATCGTCGACCTCGAGGGGCGGGAAGAGCCGTGCTTCCTCGCCTTCCGCCGGCTGGAGCCGGACATCTTCATCCTGGAGGACTGCACCGGGGACCTGCTGGAGGCTCAGGACATCTCGTGGTGGGCCGGGCTCGGCCGGGCCTGGGTCGCCTCCATCGAGAAGGAGGGACGGACATGGCGCCGCGAGGAGGATGCCCTTCCGGAGGGGTTTGCGGGCCAGGCATGGCCCTGCGAGTGGGAGGGGCGCTTCCTGGGCTGGCTCTGCGTGGAGGGGCCGGCGACGGTCCCGACGACATCGGATGGAGGGGGGCCCCGGCCGGACGCATCCCCTCGGATTTCCCGTAAAAAGCTCCGTAAAAAGTCCCGTGCTCATAATTTGCCTCCCAATTCACCTCCGAAGCAGGAGAATGAGGTGCGGGAGAATGAGGTGTTGAAGGCCATCGGGCCGCAGACGATGGGGCTTCTGTCCCCAGGTCAGGTGCTCGACGAGTCGGAGAACGGGAACCGCTCCCCGGAGGAAAAGCAGCCGACAGCATGGAGGACGGGGGAGCAGGGACAGACGCCGTGAGCAAGGTGGTTCGGGGCGAGGGGCCCCTGGTGAAGCGCATTGCCGGGGTGCTCTACCCCGACTCGGAGGTGGAGCGCTTCACCTGGGTCCTGGACGAGGCGAAGCTCCTCTGGGGGGAGCCGGACCTCATCGGCGAGCCCGTACCCTTTACGCTGACGGACTACTACCGGGACATCGCGCCGAGCCTGATACGGCGCTTCGTCTGTTTTCGGGGGCTTGTGGATGCCGGGGGACTTGCGGACTGGAAGCGTGCGGCCTGTGCCCTGGAGGCCCGGAGCCGGACCCCGCGTGTGGTCAACGTCGATCCCGGATACGTCGACGGCGCCCGCCTCGTTCTGGCCTCCACGAAGGACCACGCGCACCGTATATGGCTTCGGGACGGCATCTACGCCGAGGTGACGCTGCGCTTCCGGTTCGGCGGCTGGCGGAGCTTCGATTATACGTTCCCCGATTTCCGGGGCGGGTGCTACGACGCGTTCCTGACGGAGACCCGCCGTCTCTGGCTGGCTGAGACGGCGCACCTCCGCCGGGGGCGGGGAAGGAGCCCCGAATGAAAGGGCAACGAGAGCATTAATGAAAGCTGAAACTTTTATTGTTGCTTGTCGCTGAGCTTCCATGTCCTCGATCGTTCTCGACCCCGGACTCCGAGAAGTTGCCATGGTTTGGCGAGGTCTTTATATGCGGACAGGATTCCTTTGATGGTATAATGCTGAAGAAGTCCCGTCCGGGGAGAGGTCGGACGGGGTTGTTTCATGGGCTGCCGAAGCGGGGCTGCTACCCCACCTCGGACTTACGCCCTACGATGGGTGAGTTACGCTTTGAGACTGCGGATGAGGTCCGCGAGGGCTGCTACGAGCTTCGTGAGGGCTCGTAGCAGTTTTGTTAGTCTTTTAGAAAACCCCCGGCTCAGCCGGGGGTTCAGGTAGCTTTGAGCTAT
>CAUPUB010000082.1:0-10987 GCA_963514535.1 uncultured Fretibacterium sp. | reverse complement strand
CACGCCACGAAGTGGCCCGGCGACACCTCCTCGAGCTCGGGCCGGAACTGACGGCACCGTTCCTCGGCCAGCGGGCAGCGCGGGGCGAAACGGCAGCCGCACTGAAAATCGACGGGGCTGCCCACCTCGCCGCTCAGGCGCACCCTCCGCGTGCTCATGGGGTTGTCCGGGTCCACGTCCGGGATGGACGAGAGCAGCGCCCGAGTGTACGGGTGAAGCGGCTCCCCGTAAAGTTGGGCCGTCCCGGCCAGCTCCACGAGGGCGCCCAGGTATAGGACTCCGACGCGGTCGGAGATGTGGCGCACCACGGCCAGGTCGTGCGCGATGAAGAGCGACGTCAGCCCGAGGTCCCGCCGCAGGTCCACGAGGAGGTTGACGATCTGGGCCTGGATGGAGACATCCAGCGCCGAGATCGGCTCGTCGCAGACCAGCAGCTCCGGCTCCACGGCCAGGGCCCGGGCGATGCCGATGCGCTGGCACTGCCCGCCGGAGAACTCGTGGGGGTAGCGGGAGCGGAACTCCGGCCTCAGCCCCATCCGCTCGAGAAGGCGGCAGACCCGCTCCTCGCGTTCCCGCTTGTCCCGGCACAGGCGGTGGGCGTCCAGCCCCTCGGCCACGATGTCCCCGACGGTCATCCGGGGGTTCAGGGAGGCGTAGGGGTTCTGCAGCACGATCTGCGCCCGCTTCTTGAGGCGCAGCCGCTCGGCCCCCCTGGCGGCGTGCATGTCGAGCCCGTCGAAAAGCACCCGTCCGGACGTCGCGGGCTGAAGCCCCAGGATGGTCCGGCCCAGGGTGCTCTTGCCGCACCCGGACTCCCCGACGATCCCCAGGGTCTCCCCCCGGGCGACCTCGAAGCTGACGTCGTCCACCGCCCTCAGGATGCGGCCTCCGCGGAGCCGGAAGTACCGGCAGAGGCGCTCCACGTGCAGCAGCGTTTTTTTCGTCGGTGCCATGCCGCTTCCCTCCTTTCGCTTCACGGGGGGCTTTGCCCCCCGTACCCCCCAGCAGGGGAACAAGTCCCCCTGCACCCCTACTGACCGTTCTCGTCAGGGGGGCAACGCTCCCCTGACGAGAACGGTAACAGGGATCCAAGGGAGCTTGCTCCCTTGATGAAGCCCCTAAGCGACCCGCACAACTCGCTTTCGCTCGTTGGCGGTCTGCTTATGGCGGGGTTCGGGGCAGAGCCCCGAGAGAATGCCAAAGGATGGTGCAGCCAGCACCGCACCCGGTGCTCCTCGGACACCGAAAACTCCGGCGGCGCGGCGCGGGTGCAGATCTCCATGCAGGTGTCGCAGCGCGGCGCGAAGGGGCAGGCGGGACGGGCTCCGGGGTCCTCCAGCAGGTCGGGCGGCATCCCGGAGAGGGAGTAGAGCGTAGATCGGCCCGAGCCCCCCGGACACGGCACGGAACGCAGCAGCGCCCAAGTGTAGGGGTGGGCGGGCCTGAGAAGCAGCTCCCGCTTCGGGGCGCTCTCCAGGATCTCGCCCGCGTACATCACCTGGATGCGGTCCCCGACCTCCGACGCGACGCCCAAGTCGTGTGTGACCAGCAGCACCGAGAGCTCGAAGCGCCGCTGGAGCTCCCGGATCAGGTCCAGGATGTCGGCCTGGGTGGTGACGTCGAGAGCCGTCGTCGGCTCGTCCGCGATCAGGACGCGGGGCGTCCCGACCAGGGCCGAGGCGATCATGACGCGCTGGCGCATCCCGCCCGAGAGCTCGTGCGGATACTGCCTCATGCGCGTCTCCGGGCTCGATAACCCCACGGCGTGCAGCATCTCGAGCACCCGCAGCCGCCGCTCGCGGGCCTTCAGACGGGTGTGGAGCAGCAGGGTCTCCTCCACCTGCTCCCCGATCGTCAGGGTAGGGTCCAGCGAGGTCGAGGGGTCCTGGAAGACCATCGCCAGGCTCCGCCCCCGGACGCGCTGCATCTCCCGCTCCGTCAGCCTCAGGAGGTCCCGCCCCCGGTAAAGGATGCGGGAGCTCCCCGGGACCTCGGCCGCCTCGTCCGGCAGAAGGCGCATCAGGGCCCGCGCCGTCATGGACTTTCCGCAGCCCGACTCCCCGACCGTCACGAGCGTCTCGCCGGAGCCGAGGGCGAAGGAGACGTCCCGAACAACGTGAAGGCGGCCGTCGCGGGTGTTCAGGTGCACGTTCAGGTTCCGGACCTCCAGGATCTTTCCGTCCCCGGTCCCCCCACCCGCGATCTTCTCGTGCGCAATCCCTTTGTCCGCGCCGTTCACGGTTCAGTCCCTCACGCGGGGGTCCAGCGCGTCGCGGAGCCCGTCGCCCAGCATCTGGAAGGAGAGCATGGTCAGGCTGATGAAGAGCGTGGGAAAGAAGAGCTGCCAGGGATAAAAGAGCATCTGCTGCTGCGCGCCCGAGGCCAGCGCGCCCCAGCTGGTCATGGGCGGCTGGATGCCCAGCCCGATGTAGGACAGGAAGGCCTCCCCGAAGATGAAGAGGGGGATGTCGAAGGTGACCGCGACGATCATGACGCCCATGATGTTGGGGATCAGGTGCTTCCAGAGGATCCGCCACGGCGAGGTCCCCAGGGCCCGGGCCGCCAGGACGAACTCCTGCTCCTTGATCTGCAGGATCTGCCCCCGGACCAGATAGGCCATGTTGCACCAGCCCGTCAGGGTCATCGCGACCAGCAGGCTCGCCATCCCGCGGCCCAGGATCAGGGAGACCAGCACCGCCAGGACCAGGTAGGGGATGCTCGACAGGACGTCCGCCAGGCGCATCATCGCGTTGTCGACGGCGCCGCCGAGCCCCGCGGCCACCCCGCCGTAGAGCAGCCCCGCCAGGATATCGATCAGCGCGCCGGCGAGCGCGATGATCAGCGAGACCCGCCCCCCCACGGCGACGCGGGTGAAGAGGTCGCGCCCCATCTTGTCCGTCCCGAACCAGTGGGCCGCGGAGGGCCCCAGGTTCTTCTCGGTCATGCTCAGCGCCTCGTGCCCGTAGGGCGTCAGCTCCGGCCCCACGACGCAGAGCGCCGTGACGAGCGCCAAAAGCGCCGCGGACAGGAGGGCCGCCCGGTTGCGCCTCAGACGGCGCCAGGCGTCCTGCCAGTAGCTCACGGACGGCCTGAGGAGGAAGGAGGCCTCGTCGGGCCGCTCGACGAAGCGAAAGTACTCCGGACGGAGCTCCGCGTCCGCCGGGTCCTCCGTCCGTGCCAAGGGCTCCATCCGTTCCGGGTCCCCCATTCGATCGGGGCCGGCGGCGCGCATCCCCGTCATAGGGTCCCGCCGCCGTCCCGCGCGAAGCGGATTCGGGGGTCGAGAAAGCCGTAAAGAACGTCCACGGCCAGCATCGACAGGATGTAGAGGGCCGACAGGAAGACCGTCTGCCCCATGATCAGGGTATAGTCCCGGTCCCCGACCGACGAGACGAAGTAGAACCCCAGCCCGGGCACGGAGAAGATGCGCTCTACCACGAAGGCCCCGCCGAACATCAGGGCGATCTGGGGCCCCAACAGGGTCACGATGGGCAGGATGGCGTTGCGCAGCACGTGCCGGCGGACCAGGCGGAGGCGGCTCATGCCACGGGCCCGCGCGGCCAGGATGTAGTCCTGGCTCAGGACGTCCAGGCAGCTTGCGCGCATGAAGCGGGCGTACTGAGCCGTGGAGTAGAAGGACAGGGCCAGGGCGGGGAGCACGACGTGGGCGAAGCCGCCCCAGCCCGTGACGGGGAACCAGCCCAGCCGCACGGCCAGGAAGTATTGGAACAGGGAGGCCAGCACGAAGTTGGGGATGGACACCCCCAGGATCGCCAGGAGCATGACCGCGTAGTCCAGCGCCCTTCCGCGGTGGAGCGCCGCCACGACGCCCAGCGTGACCCCGAGCCCCGCCCCCCAGAGGATGGCCGTCAGGCCCAGCACCCCGGACACGGGGGCGTAGCGGGAGAGGATGTCCCCCACGCTCCGCCCCCGGTAGCGCAGCGACTCGCCCAGGTCCCCCTCCGTCAGCAGCCGCTTCCAGAAGAGCACGTACTGCTCCGAAAGGGGCCTGTCGAACCCGTAGCGCTCGAAGGTCTGGCGGCGCAGGGACTCGGGCAGCTTCTCGGTCATGGCCTCGATGGGGTTGCCCGGCACGGAGTGGATGATGAAGAACGTGGCGCTCATCGCCACGAACAGGGCGACGAGCGAGTAGAGCAGCCTTTTGAGGACGTACCGAGTCATCGAAGCCCTTCCTTCGTCCCGCGTCCGGACGGGCGCTATCTCTCGACGGAGACGGTCTTGTAGAGCATGGCGGTGAAGGTGGGAGCGGCGTACCCCTTCACGTAGGGATGGACGTAGTCGAACCCGGTGGCGTAGGCGTAGGGGGCGATCGTCCCCTCCTCCAGCAGGATGCGCTCCGCCTCCGTATAGTTCTTCGCCCTCAGGGCCCTGTCCGCGCTCCGCCCGGCCTCCCGGACCAGGGCGTCGTACCTCTCGTTCGACCACCCCGTGGGGATGGTCCGGGCGCCCGTGATCCACAGGTCCATCATGGAGGAGGGATCGTTGAAGTCCGCGAAGTAGGACTTATAGCCCATCTGGTAGTCCAGGTTGCGGGTGCGCTCCTGGAAGACGGGCCACTCCACGGGGTCGAGCTCCAGGTCGACGCCCAGCCTCGTCTTGTAGGCCTGCAGGAGGTACTCCGCGAAGTCCCGGGTGGCGTTATGGCACATGAGGACGACCTTCAGCTCCTCGGGAGCGCCGCTCATCCCGAGCTCCTCCAGCCCCTCGGCCAGAAGCGCCCTGGGGTCGGGATGGGCCGCGGCCAGATCCCTGACGGGCTCCCCCGCCAGTTTGCGGAAGTTCTCCCCGTCCAGGTCCATGGCCGGCGGCAGCCAGCCCCACGCGGCGGGCTCCAGCCCCAGGCTGACGTCCCTGTGAATCTCCTCCCGGTCGAGCGCGAGGCTGAACGCCAGGCGCACCTTCCCGTTGGAGAAGGGCGGGACCGTCTGGTTGAAGAACACGTACTTGGTCTCGGGCATGTGGACAACGTTCTTGACGTATCCGCCCTTGCCGGCGGGGTTTTCGTCCAGCTTCTTCGCCCACTCCGCGGAGTAGACGGAGGTGAGGTCCAGCCCCCCGTTCTCGAAATCGCCGATCTTGGCCGACTCCTCGGCGACGATCTTCATCTCGAGGCGGTCCAGCTTCACGTTCTCCGCGTCCCAATACAGGGGGTTTTTCACGAAGGCGAGGGAGCTGTTGTGGACCCAGTCCTCGAGGCTGAAGGGGCCGCAGCCCACGATCTTGCCCGCGTCCGTCCCGTAGGCGTCCCCGTACTTCTCCACGACGTCGCGGCGCGCGGGAAACATGGCCGTGCCCGCCGCGCTCTGCAGCAGGTAGGGGACCGGGTACTCCAGGCGGATCACGAGCGTCCTGTCGTCGGGGGCCTCCAGCCCGAGCTCGGAGGGCTGTTTTTTGCCCAGCAGGACGTCGCCCGCGTTCTTGATGAAGCGGACCTTCCCCGAGATGGGGGACGCGGTCGCGGGGTCGAGCACGCGGGAGATCCCGTACACGAAGTCCGCGGCCCGTAGCGGCTCGCCGTCGGCCCACTTCATCTCCCTCAGGCGGAACGTCCAGGTCAGGCCGTCCCCGCTCGTCTCCCAGGACTCCGCGCAGGCGGGCACCGCGACCTCGCGTCCGTCCTTGACGACGATGCCGGTCAGACCCTCGATGACCTGGGAGGCCACCATGGCGGAGTAGTAGTCGGAGACGCGCGCCACGTTGAAGGAGTCCGGCTCCTCGTCGATGGGAATGCGGAGCACCCGGGGCTCCCCGGCCCGGGACGCGCCGGCGAACGCCAGAGACAGCCCCAGGCAGAGTGTCAGCAACACAAAAACGCTTAGCCTTTTGATCAGTTTTGACATGATTTTTCCTCCTCGCCTACACTCAGAAACAGGGTTCCCGCAGGAACAGCCTCCCGCCGTGCCCCTACGTCTGCTCCGCCTCCAAGAGCGTCAGGATCTTCTCGAGCGTCCGCGCATAGACGGCATTGTCCCTTTTCCG
This sequence comes from uncultured Fretibacterium sp., assembly GCA_963514535.1. Classification (GTDB taxonomy): domain Bacteria; phylum Synergistota; class Synergistia; order Synergistales; family Aminobacteriaceae; genus CAJPSE01. The sequence goes on along the minus strand of CAUPUB010000082.1, from coordinate 4,987 downwards.
CGGGTGGGGCAGGTCCAGGGACTCCTCCAGGATGATCCGACCCGGTCGGGCAGACATGACGACGATACGGTCGGCCAGGAAGACGGCCTCGTCCACGCTGTGGGTCACGAACAGGATCGTCTTGCGGTGCGCCTGCCAGATCTTCAGCAGCTCCTTCTGCAGGATGATCCGCGTGTGGGAGTCGAGCGCGCCGAACGGCTCGTCCATCAGCAGGATCTCCGGGTCGTTCGCCAGAGCACGGGCGATGGCCACGCGCTGCCGCATCCCCCCGGAGAGCTCGTGGGGAAAGGCTCGCTCGAAGCCGTCCAGCTTGACAAGGCCGATGTAATGGGCCGCCGCCTTCTTTCGCTCTCCGGCCGGGTATCCCAACAGTTCCGGGCCCATCCAGACATTCTCCTCCACGCTGCGCCAGGGCATCAACGAGTATTCCTGAAAGACCATGCCCCGCTCTCGCCCGGGGCCCTTGATCTCCACTCCCTTCATCAGCGCCCTGCCCTCGGAAGGGAGCTCCAGGCCGGCCAGGATCCGCAGCAACGTGGACTTCCCGCACCCGGAGGGCCCCACGATGCAGACGAACTCATTCTCCTCCACCGAGAGGTCGACATCCAGGAGGGCGGCGACGTCCCTGCCTTGATCCGATGCGAAATGTTTGCCCAAGCCCTCGATCCTGAGAAGGCTGCTTTCCTTTATCATATCATCACCTGTACAGACTTTGCCACTGGAACGCGCGGCGCTCCACCAGCATGAAGATCGAGTCGATCAGAATCCCCATGACGCCGATGGCGATCATCCCCGCGATGACGATGTCCGTCTGCGCCACCGTGTAGGCGTGCGTGATGAGGTACCCGACCCCGGAGATGCTGCCGGGCATCATCTCGGCGGAGACCAGGCACATCCACGCGACGCCCAGCCCCACCCTCAGCCCCGTGAAGACCTGCGGGGCGGCGTAGGGGAGGACGACGTAGCGGACGATCTGCCACGGCGACGCGCCCAGAACCCGGACCGCATCGATCAGCGTCACCCGAACGCTCTGGACGCCCCCGATGGTGTTCACCAGGATGGGGAAGAAGGCCCCGATGAAGATGATGAACAGCATGGAGAGCTTGATGTTGCTGAAGAAGGGGTACCACGCCCCCTCCTCGATTCCCAGGATCGTCGCCATACTGGCGACGCCGAACCAGGCCAGCACAAGGGGGATCCAGGACAATGGGGGGATGGGACGAAAGAGCCCGGCCATTAGCCCCAACATCCGGTCCAGCCAGCTCCAGTACCCCATCGCGAGCCCCAGCGGGATGGCGACGAACACGGCCAGGAGGTACCCCCCGAACACCCGGACGAAGCTGACGGTCACATTGCCGATCAGAGACCCCATGTTCAGCAGGTTCTCCGTGGGGTGGAGCAGAAGCGACAGTACCTCCCCGATCTGCGGCAGGACGACCGGGTTGTCGATCCGCAGGGACGCATAGTGCCAGAAGAGCAGGAAAAGCGCCGGGGCGACCAAGGAAAGGACGCCCCGGCTCAGGCAATGCCTCATCGTTTACTTCGCGTTCTGCTTCTCGGCCCAGCGGAGGTCGAAGACCAGTTCCTTGCTCTCCTCAAGGGTCTTGCCCTCCAGACGGTTCTTGAACTGCCCCATCTTATTCAGCATGTCGGGGTACAGGGACGCGTTGCGGAACCATTTCTCGTCCGGGTTCGTCGAGTATGTCATCTCGGACATGCGCGTCGCCTCGACGGGGACGCCGAACCAGACCGCAGAGAGCTCGTCCGCCTCCGGCTTGTTCGCGTTGCACCAGGCGCTCGACTTCGTCAGGAGCTCCAGATAGGCGTCCAGGACGTCCGGGTGCTTCTCGATGACGTTCACGTGTGCGGCGGTCACGCAGCAGGGGAAGTGATTCCACTTGCCCGCAGGGGGCAGGGTCTTGAGATCCAGGATCATCTTGCCCTGCTTCTTCAGTACCGACACCTGCGGGATTGGTGCGGGAGCAACCCAGAAGTCGACCTGTCCCGAGGTCAGCGCGGGGTTGAAGTTGGCGACCCCTTTCAAGTCGACCAGGAGGACGTCGGCCTCGTCCTTCGTAGCATTCGCGTCCCCCGTCAGGCGCAGGCCGGCCTCGAAGAGGGCCGCCTCGACAAGGATCTTCGGAGCGCTGGTTGGAGAGTGGTACCCCAGCTTGACGGGCGCCTTGGCCTCCCTGATGAACGCCATGAGGGAATCCCAGTCGTTGACGGGGGAGTCCAGGCGTCCGACCATCGCGATACCGTCCGCCTGGATGGGGGCCAGCACCTTGATCGGCGTGCCGTTGTCGATCGCCGACAGCATGGCGGGGAACGAGTTCGTCGTCAGATCCAGGTGATCCTGGGCGAAGAGCGACGCGGCCTCGGAACCGCTCTTGGTCACGATGACCTCGAACCGGGCTATCTTTTTGTCTCCCCGGTAGAAGTCGTACTTCTCCTTCTCGACGACCGGCTTGAACCAGACGCCGAAGTCCTTGAATGCCTCGCCCTTCTGCAGTGCGATGGTAAAGCCCTGCTGGTGCGTCGTCATGGTGTAGGCCATGCGGATCACGGGGACCTTCTCCTCCTCCGCAGCGAACGCGGGCAGAGCAAAGGCCAGGGACAACGCCAGTACCGCAGCAAATCTCTTCATTCCCAACACTCCCTTTTTTCTTTCGGCGAAGCCATGATGCCAACGCCGTAAAACGCTTCGTAAAACACCAGGCCATCAACTGCACCAAGCTATCAACTGCGATGAAACTCCCGTCCCCGCAGCACCTGCTTCTGCACCAGGAGCGCCGCGCCCGCGCCGTCCGCCCCCGTGCCCACGGCCCCTACCCCATCATCTCGACGAAGGCGCCCATGCGCGTGTTGAGCTGCTCCACGTCGCCCTGATAATAGTCCGTCTCCACGGTGATGCAGGGGATGCCCCTCCCGCCCTGGATGCGCTCGTGCACCAGGAAGGACTCCACGTTGTAGGTGTGGCACGCCTGGAGGATGAGGTCCACCATTCCCTCGGCGGCGTACTCCCCGGCGAGGTCCTCCAGCAGGTCCAGACGTTTGGCGTTTGGCGTCATGCAGGAACAGGGGATGCCCAGGTACTTCCGGGCCAGCGCCTCGTAGGGCGGCAGCGACTCGTCCACCAGCTCGTAGTTGGGCTTGATGCCCCCGCAGTTCTCGAATGCGACGATCACGCCGCCGTTCTCCTCGATGGCCCGGAACACCTTCTCCACACTCTTGCCGGTGGGACAGCCCGTGACGATGATGCGCCGCGCATCCGGCGGCACGCGGCGTTCGCCCGCCTCGTAGTTCTCCCGGAGCTTGCGCGTCAGGTCCCGAATCAGGTCCAGCATCCCGGGGTCGCCGAAACTGATCTTGAAGTACTCATTCACCATGTGGACCTCGCGTCCCGACAGCGGCGCCGGGGTCAGCTTGGAGAGCTCGTAGAGCTCCGCCATCACACGGCGCTCCTCGTTTCGCCATGCGATCTCGCGTCTCAGCGCCTCCTCCGTCACCGTGGTGCCCAGGGTTTCCTCCAGCCTCCGGGCCAGGCGCTCGATCTCCGTCCGCCACTGCCCCACAGCATCCTCGGAGACGGTCTGGGGCAGCTGCATGACGTGCGTAGGCCGGAGACGGTCCATCAGCTCGTACATCTTCTTCTTGCCGTCGCAGGTCGTCTCCCCCACGACGAGGTCGCAGAAGTGGAAGTAGGGGCAGGTGTCGGTCAGGGCGAAGCCGTAGCTGGCCTTGATCAGCGGGCAGAGGTTCCGTGGCATGTGCTCCTCCGCCGCGGCGATGGGCTTCTCGCTCGTCGCGCACAGGGTGGCCGGGATGGCCCCAGCGGCCCGGATCACCTCGTAGGGCGTGTAGGCGCAGTAACAGCCCACCACCTTCCGTCCCCCCTCGACGGCCTCCTTGATCCGAACCGGACCGGCGGGAATGGCCTCCCGCATCCTCTCCAGAATCGCATCGATATCGTGCATGGTTTGAAAACCCCTTTTCTCCTCAAATACAAAACACACGGAACACGCGGCGAAGGACGCCATGTGCCGACGGGCACAGAGCGCTCGCGGAACTACAGAACGGGACCAAACTGGCGAAAAATAAGGGAAGACCCCCATCGGGGGGCCGCCGAACGGTGCGGAGAAATGGGAGGGCCGGGCGGAATCGCCCGTTTGCCGGATCGTTTATTTAAGATCGTTTATCTAAACGGATCGTTTATCTAAACGAAAGATCGCCCCGCGAGGAACCGCACCGAACGATGCATCCCGTGCACCGCGGCCCGGAGCGTCAGACAAAACCGGACATGGCGATCCTCCTCTTCCAGAAACGAGAATTCCGGTGCAAGCGCCCGGAGGCTCCGCAGGACAAAACAGGCCAAGCATAAGTATGTTACAACAGGGTCGGAAAAGTCAAGGGGACTGTCGCCTGCTTATGAAGGGATAGTAAACAACACAAATAACACAAAAGAAGGGCGCCCTCCTCGGGGGGGTGCCCTTCTTGCCTGGAGTTCTGGATTCCGCCGGTCATCTGCTGGCGTCGATACGTGGTCACTTAAGCAGACAAGCACCTTCCGCGAGGCTGACGCCTCGCGGGGCGTGTTGGTACAGCAAGCCGTAAACCTTCGCTTCGACGTAGTGAGGCGATAACGCTTTTTCCCAGCCGGTTGCCTGTCGGTATCGACAGCTTCATATCGACATAAGCGACCGACATAGTATGCCCCACTTCCTGGGCGCACCCCACGGGGCTTAATCAGCCCCGTGAAAGGCGGTTGTCTGCTTAACCGCTAAAGCCCGACTGCCCGCCTCCGTCTTGAAGTGACCGATGAGATCGCTCAGCTGTTCCACCGTCTCCGCCACCGTCCGTGACGCCCGCTCAATGCTCCTCGCAGCGCTTATCGTACCCTCAGCCGCCTGCCCCAATTCTTTCTGGACCCCAACGATCTCCCCGATGGAGGTGGTCACGCTCTGGACGGACGCGGTCATCTCCTCCG
>CAUPUB010000081.1:0-11181 GCA_963514535.1 uncultured Fretibacterium sp. | reverse complement strand
AGGGAAGCCGTCAAGCGGATGGACGGTCTCTGGATGAGGCTGATAAAGGTGCTCCACGATTCAGGGCTGGATGAAATTCGTGGGCTTTTGGTTTATCTGGCCTCCATCAATGAGAACCTGGCGGAGGAAAACGAGAGACTCAAAGAGCGTGTGGCAGAGCTGGAGAAGGCCGCCGGAGTCGATTAAGTCAACGGTTTTTCAGTTTTTCCACTTCTCGGCGGAGAGCCTTCATCTCTTCGCCGAGGTCTACAAAACTTCGCGAGACATGTTCCGAGAGAATTTTGTGATTTTCTTCCAGCTGCTCTAAGCGCTTCAGGAGTTCCTCATTTTTCATAGCAGCACCCTCCTGAGCTCCGGCGGCAAGGCAAGGATAGCACGAAAGAAGGGAGGTGAGGAAATGGAGAAGTCTTTCGGTTCCGTCAAGACCGTCGTCGATTTGAACGCAGCCGATGAGGAAGGCGTCTTTATGGATGTGCGCCTCTCCCGAACCCCGGACGAAGCCCGAACGGAGACGAGCTGCGAGTTCGAGAAGAACCTTTACCGCGCGGTGCGTTGGATTCTTGAATTGCAGCACGTCACAGATGAAAAGGGGCATTGCGCGAGGCTTGAGTCCTTGCTTAGGGAGATGGGGGATGACCATAGAGCCGCCGGCATCACTTCGGATTAGCCAGGAAGAAAGAATGAAAGGAAGGGTACGGACATGGACGAAAGCAGAGTGCTCAGGGTTTTCAGCTTCAAGGAACAGGACGTGCGCGTGGTGGAGGTGAACGGCGAGCCCTGGTGGGTGGCGAAGGACATCTGCGACGTGCTGGGGCTAGGAAATCCCAGCGAGGCGCTGAGGGGCTTGGATGACGATGAACGGAATACCCTCAGAATCTCTGAGGGTATTCGGGGAAATCCCGAAATGAACATCATCTCGGAGTCTGGTCTTTACACGCTCATCCTCCGCTCGAACAAGGCGGAGGCGCGTCCGTTCCGCCGGTGGGTGACGCACGAGGTGCTGCCGTCCCTGCGGCGCAACGGGTTCTATGCCGCGGGGCAGGAAAACCGGCAGAGTAAGAGTGCGGTCAACACGCTGCTGGAGGTCATCGACAAGCAGAACGAGCGCGTGATGAAGCTGGAGGAGAAACTTCGGAAGCTCCAGATCCGGCTGGAGGAGGCGCTTTTGGAGAAGCCCACGCCGCTGCCCCTGCTGTGCGAGGTCAACCCCGCACCGGAGGACAGCCCCAAGGCCCGCCAGCGGATGCGGGTGCTGCACGTGGCCGAACAGAAGCCGGAGAACGTCCCGATGGGCGAGTGGATGCAGCAGATCGCCGAGGCCGAGGAGGTCTCCGTCCCCACGCTCTACCGCTGGATCTCGGAGGCGAAGGACGGAAAGATACTGCCCGCGCGGGCGGCGGCGCGCTTCGATATCCACGTGACGGTCGGGGAGATCAACTTCGACTCCCGAACCCGGTGCATGAGCGAGGAGGCCGTGCAGTGGTTCCTGAACGAGTTCGCCGAGAACCCCGACCTCGAGGTCAAGGGAACCTACGACCGATTGAAGGAGCTCGCGGAGGAGCACGGCTGGAAGATCGGCAGCGTCCATTCCCTCTATCGCCTGTGCAAGGACTTCAAGGCGGCGGCTGCCCACGAGGGCACAGAGCTGAGCACAGAGGAGGCCGTGTGATGAATCACGAGGTTATCGACATCGTTTTCCGCGCGCTTGCGGCTGGAATCATTGGCTTTGCCCTAGGGAGGCTACACAAGCTTTCCTGCAACAAAGCCAAGAATAGCCGTAACAATCGGCAGCAGCGTTTTTAGTGTCTCTGCATCCTGCCTGTTTGCGGCGCTCATAATTCCTGCGGCACATGCCAATGCGAACAGAGATATAACAACACATTTTGTTCTTACGACTAGGGTTTTGCGGTGTTGTTCATTTTCTTCAATAAACTTCTGCCGCTCTGTCTCAAAGTCATTTTCGTCAGGCATTGCTGTCACCCCTGATTGGACAAGATATTTAGAAAAATTCTAGCACAGGCCGAAACGCCCCGTCACGGGGCGTCCGTGGATGAGGTCCACGCTGATGAGGCCAGTTTCCATCAGAACACCAAGAAGGGAAGCGCGCGCATGTGGCTGACTGTCCCCCAACTTGCCGGACTTCTTAATGTGACCGAACGCGCCATACAGAAAGCTATCGCCGATGGTCGCTATATGCAGATACAGCAAGTTAATGGGCGTGGCCGCGGCGGCAAGGTCTGGCAAGTCTCGGCCCTGGATCCGGCGGTTCCGGACGAGGTGCGGGAGGCCCTGGGGCTGAGGGGAGATCGGTGGGCAAGAGTGCGGGAGGCACAGGAGGCGGAGAAAGTGGGCATAGCACCGGAACGACTGGACAAGAAGACCGCAAAGCGACTGCGCGTGTTGAAGCGCGCGGCGGAGTGCCCCGAGGGTATCCCCGTGGGCGAATGGTACGCCCGCATCGCTGCCGACGAGCACGTCTCCGTCCCCACCATCTACCGCTGGCTCACGGAGCGCAAAAAGGGCAAGGTCGTCTCGGACCGCGCCCCCATCTCTGTGGCGCTCTCCTTCTCCTCCGGTCCGCTGGAGGTGGCGGTGAAGAGCCGCACCTTCGCACCTCAGGCGCTGGAGTACGGCCTGTCCTTATTGGCTAGCAACCCCCGCATGGACGTCAAGCGTGCCTACCTCGAGACCGCCGCGGAGGCCGAGCGACAGGGGTGGGAGATCGGCTCTCTGGCTTCCTTTTACAGGAAGTGGAATGAAATACCGGAGGCCGTTCGGATGCTCACCCAGGGCGGACGCCGGGGACTGGAACTGGGCGTCAAGCCGCCCATCTACCGCGATTACTCCAAGCTCAAGGTATACGAGATTCTGGTCGGCGACCAGCATATCTTCGATCACACCGTCCTTTTGGACAGCGGCGTGCCCATCCGCCCCCAGATGTTCGCCTGGGCGGATTTCAGGAGCCGCTACTTCTCAGGGGTCTGGCCCGTTCTGGGCAACTACGACCAATACGCCGTCGGGTTCGCACTTCGCGAAGCCTGCCGGTGGGGCATTCCCGAGAGCCTGTACACGGACTGGGGACGGCCCGAGCGCAGCGATTATGTAGCCCGGTTGCGCCGTCAGCTCGACGGCCACGCCGCGCTGACGGTAGTGGAATCCCTGGAGACGGGGCCGGAGCTGGAGCACCACAAGGCGAAGCCGCGCAACGCCCAGGCAAAACCTATTGAGAGCTGGTTCTATCACGCCGTCGAGGCTCCCATGAAGCAGATGGGGCTTCCCGGCTACAGCCGCCAGGACAAGGCGGACGAGCAGAAAAACGAGGAGATACAAAAACGTCTGCGGGAGGAGATCAAGGACAGGAAGCTGCTGCGGGCTCAGGAGTTCTTCGAGATATTTGCCCGCTGCCTGGAGGACTGGCACCACCACACCATGACGGAGGAGCGCATCGTCCCGGAGGAGTGCTTCCTGGATGGCATCCAGCGCCCGCTGACTCGTGTCGATGACACCACGCTTAACTTCCTCTTCTGGCCCGCCGTCGTCCGGCAGGTGCGTAACAGCCAGGTGGAGATCACCCTTCCGGCCTTCGGCAAGTGTCGCTGGTACGCCCCGGAACTCTCAGCCTACTGTGGGCGAGGCAAGGGAAAGAAGGTGGAGGTTCGCTTCAACCCCTACGACAAGAGCGTGGTTCACTGCCTGGACCTGGAGAGCCACAAGCTCATTTGTATTGCCGAGGACTGGGGCAAGCAGGACCCTCGGGACATGGGGGTAGTCGTCCCGCTCATCAGGGAACAAAACGCCCTTATCAAGTGCTGGCTGGACATCTTTAGACAAATGAAGCGCCCGGACATCAAGGTTCACCGCTTCACCCCCTACGCGGGCGCTGCGGCGGAGATTAAGGACATTGCGACGGCGCGGGAGGAGCTGGTCGTGAACGACGCGGAACTGGATAGAAAGATCATTGCCCTGGCCGAAAGCATGGGTGTCGGCCCGACGGCACAGGCTCAGTAACGGAGAAAGGAGACACTGGGGATGAGGAAAAGGGGGAAAGCTGTTGCAAGTATACGTCTTTCCATAAGGGGGTTCGGAAAATACAGAAGATGGCTCGAGGCATTGAATGCACTTATAGCCTGCCAGCCGGATCTTGAGATTGTCGCCACGGTAAAGAACGGAAAATCTAAAGCCCAGGACGCATAGCCTTCAGGGTTTTCAACGTTTTCTGGGCAGCTCTGGAATCGATTGCAATCGTTGCGCCACAACGATTGCACCGCAAAGATTTTTTCTTTTGGATATCGCCGAAGGTAGCGGCCATATCTCGCCCGCACGCAGGGCATGGAAGATCGATTTTTTCTTTATCGAGTACCCCCACGGAAACCACCTCGTTTAGGGAACCGTGGCGACGCCCCAAGGGTACCACAAGGAGGGGAAAATATGCAAAACAACGAGATAAACCAGCTCCAAGAGACCGTACAGGCCCTCGGCCTGAGCAACGCGGACGTAGCCCGGATATCCGGGAAGTCCACCGGAACGGTATCGCAGGTCCTGGGCGGCAAGTACAAGGGGCGCCCGGAGGTAGTCGGGGAGATTGCGGAGGCGCTTACGGTCTGGCGCAAGGCCCAGGAGGAGCGCCAGGAGGTTCGCGAGGTATGGTTCACGGACGGGCAGAAGCTCATCCAGTCGGTGCTCGGCCTCACTTACGCGACACAGGGGTTCTCCGTCGTGGTCGGCCCCTCGGGGATCGGGAAGACCTACACGGCCCGGAATTTTAATGAGAAACATCCCGATGTGCTGTACCTGCGCTGCGCCGACGGCATGTGCATGGGCGACGTCATTGACGCCCTGCTGGACCTGACCGGAACTGCCTGCTATGGCAGCAACAGCCAGCAGCTTAGACGGGCCATTCGGGCGCTGCTGGAACAGGGGGTGCGGATGCTGCTGGTGGACGAGGCCGACCTTCTGGTCACGGACGGCAGCCGGCCGAAAATCCTCAAGAAAATCTCCGTCTTCCGCGAGGTGAAGGAGGCCGGGATCGGCGTCTCCCTCATCGGCCTGGAGAGCTTCGACACCGCGCTCCGCACGGTGGGCGAGACCTACGTGACCAGCCGCATCGACATGTTCCGCAAGGCGGGTGTTCCCTCGGCGCGGGAGCTTGGGCACTACATGGCGAACCTCGGCATCGACCCGGAGACGGAAGGGGCACGCAGAGCCCTGTCCCTGGCCCCGAAGAACGGCTCTATGCGCTTCATCGAGAAGGCGGCGCATATCGCCCGGCAGCTGGGCGACAACATGCTTGAGGCCCTGCGGATCCTCTTCGCCGCCAGCGGCCATGTGAAAGGAGCCTGACATGAAGAAATTCAGAATGAAGGTTGTCTGTGAGGCTACTTTCGTCGTCACCAGCCCCTTCGCAATCGAGATAGAGGCAGAGGATGAAGAGGCGGCTGAAGAACGGGCGGAGGAGCTTATCCGAGACTTTATGGAGACGCGAGACGAAGACCCCTTATTGGATGTCGCCCGCCATGAGTGGGAGGCCCAGGCCATCTTAAACGGGCATATCGGCCAGAAGGCAACCATCGAATTTGACGACTACCAGGATATGTACCTCAGGGATATGGAAGAGACCACGTTTATGAAGGGAGTCAGATAAAAATGTTGGTCATTTCGCTGTTCACCGGATTTTCCGCATTTGCCGTCCTCTGCGTTCTGGAGTTCCTCCTTGCGGAGTCGGAGCAGGAGCCGCCCCGCTGGCTGGATTACGTCGACGGTCCTTATGTTAGAACAAAATGCACGGTATTGAAAGGACGGGATTGGTAATGGCGCGAGAGAAACCGAAGCAGATCATCGCCCCCATCCGGGACCTGGCCGAGGCCGACAACGCCCTGGCGGAGATTGCGGAGATAGACCGGGCGGTCGCGGCGGCGAACCACCAGCTCAACGAGGACATCGACGCCCTCAAGAAGAACACCCAGGACGAGATCGCGCCTCTCTTGGAGCGCAAGGAAGTTCTCGGCGCGGGGCTGGCCAACTTCGCGGAGCTGAACCGCGGCGAGCTGTTCAAAGAGCGCAAGAGCCGCGACCTGGGGTTCGGGACCATCGGCTTCCGCAAGAGCACGTCCCTGGCGACGCTGAAAAAGGTCTGCTCCACATGGAAGGAAGTCCTGGGGAAGCTCAAGGAGTACGGCTTCAGGGACGCCATCCGCATCAAGGAGGAGCCGGACAAGGAGACGATGTCCGAGTGGCCGAAGGAGCGCCTGGAACTGGTCGGCGTCCAGCGCGTCGAGAAGGACGAGTTTTACTACGAGATATCCCAGGAGAAGCTGTCCGAAGTTTAGATATTCCTCCCCTCCCTGCGAAACGCCCTCGGTCAAGGCAGTTGAGGGCGTCATCCCGGAGTGGCGTCCGGGGTCTGACGAGCAGCCGAAGGAGGATGGTGCGAATGCCCAAAATGAAACCTTGTCCCTTTTGCGGAGGGGCGCCTCGACTGACTGAAGAGAAGACCTCATTGTTTACCCATGAAGAAGTCGTCAGGTACATCGTTCGGGTTTCCTGCCGCAGATGTACGGCCACAATGTGGGACGGATTCGATACTTACGACTTCGAGGGTGACAAGGATATTGCGGAGAAGCAGAAGAGCAGGCTGCTCCAGGAATGGAATCGTCGGGTATCGAAACGTCAGATCCTGAAGGAATTTTTGTCATGGCAGTCAAAACCATCACGGCAGCGCAGAAGAAGATCATCTGGTCGATAGCCCGGAAGCAGCTCGGCCTCCAGAGGGACGAGCTGTACGCGGCCATCTTCGGGATGTTCGAGGCCGAGCGGATGTCCGCGCTCACCTACACCCAGGCGGAGCTGTTCATCGGCGAGCTCCGCCGCCGTGCGGCTGGACTCGGGGCCGACAGGCTCACCGAGCCGCAGTATCGGAAGATCATGGCCATGACACGCAGTTTTAGCTGGAAGCCGGAGAACCTGCGTGCGTGGCTGCGCAGGGTGACGGGCATCGAGGAGGTCCGCTGGCTGACGGTGGAGCAGGCGCGAAACGTCATCACCGGCCTGGAACGCATTTTGAAGTACAACGAAGAACATGCGGAGGTGTAAATGGCTTACGGCGAAAGCATCAAGCGCGAGGCAAAGCGCCTGTACTGCTCCGGATGGAGCTGCAACGAGGTGGCGGAGAAGCTGAATCTCAACCCGGATACGGTGTTTCGGTGGCGCACCCGGTACCAGTGGGACGAGGAGACGGCGGACGACAGCATCGAGGGCGTGAAGCGCCAGATTGCCGCCATCGGAGCATCCGACGAGCCCCTCTCCGAGGCCCAGGCTCGGAAGCTGGACAAGCTCACCAGGGCCGTCGAGCGGATGGAACGGTCAGCAGCCAGGGAGGCCAGGGAGAAAAAGGGCCGGAAACGAAAGAAGGGCGACACCCCGTCCGGTCTGGACGCCCAGGTCATCGGGGATATTAAGGAGAAAGCGCTGGATAAGCTCTATGCTTACCAGCGCTCGTTCCTGTTGGATGACTCGCGTTTTCGCGTCTGCCTGAAGAGCCGCCAGACCGGCTTTTCCTTCCTGCTGGGGCTAGAAGTTCTGCTGGGGGCGATGGAACGAAATGAGAACCAGATCGTCGTCTCGGCCTCTCAGGACCAGTCCGACATCGTGCGGAACTACGCTATCAAATGGTGCACGGATTTGGGGGTGGACTACCTCGAGGACGACGGCAACATCATCTTCCCCGGCGGCAAAACGGCTTATTTCCTGCCATGTAACCCGCGCACCGTGCAGGGCTACACCGGGGACGTCTACCTGGACGAGTTCGCATGGCACATGCGCAGCCGCCTCATGTGGCTGGCCGTTGTTCCCGCCATCACTGTCGGGAAGAAGCGCCTCACCGTCACCAGCACGCCCTACACCGAGACGGACATGTTCGGGGAGATCGTCACGAACCCGGACAAATACCCGCGTTTCTCCCGCCACACGGTGACGATCTACGACGCGGTGAAGGACGGGCATCAGGTGGACATCGAGGAGCTGCGCGACCTGTTCGACGCCATGACCTTCGCGCAAGCCTACGAGTGCCGGTTCTTCGCCGACGAACTCTGTCTGCTGCAGCCGGATGAGGTCCGTGCGGTGTTCGACGACGACTGCCTGCGCCACGTCTCGGCCTGGGTGAACGGCGGCGTCGACATCGGCCGCACCAAGGACGTGACGGCTATCGTCCTGGCCGAGCAGCTCCAGGTGGAGGCGGAGAAACTGGTGTTCGTCCGGCACCTGGAGACGCTGGCGCGCATGGCCTTCGACGGCCAGCGTTCCCACATGGCCGGCCTGGTGGAGGGCTGGAAGATACGGCGCCTGGCGATGGATTCCACCGGCATCGGGATGCAGCTCTCCGAGGACATGCAGCGCCTCTACCCCGGAAAGGTCGAGCGCGTCCACTTTACGCGGGAGAAGAAGGAGGAGATGGCGCTGTCGGTCAAAAAGCTGTTCGAGACGCAGCGCATCCGCATCCCGAACGACCGCGACCTAGTGATGCAGCTTCATGCCATTAAGCGCAAGCCTACGGAAAAGGGCTTCACCTACGACGCAGACAGGAACGAGCAGATCAAGCACGCGGACCTCTTCTGGGCGTTGGCCCTGGCCGTGAAGGAGTTTGGGGGCCGCCGCCGCGTGCTGACGGCAAGAAACTTCAAGGTGGTGGGATAGATGCGATGCCCGAAGTGTGGTGCGGACAAGACCGGCGTGCGCGTGACGAACGACCTCGGCGACAGCGTCGAGCGGATTCGCCAGTGCAGGGCCTGCCGCGCCTGGTTCAGAACGTTGGAGGAGGCGGATCATGCCGGCCCTTCGGCTCGTTGTTTGTAAGACGGCGCTGCCCCTGGACGCCATCATCCTGGCGCTCAAGACGGCGCTATCCAAGACCTGGACGGAACAGAGGCGGGCGCTTCTGTTCGACGTGCTGGAGGAGGGGAGGACGCTGGGCCTACAGGAGTCGCCCGAAAGGGCGGAGCTGGATCGGCTTGTCGGCAAGGCGGAGGGATACCTCGGCATGGGACTGGCGGAGGCGGCCCGCCGCCCCGTCTGGAAGGCGGACATGGAGGCGTACCGTGTCGGACTCCAGGCCGTCTCCGCCGACTTCTCCTTTACCCTGCCGGACATGGAGGCGCTGGATGTCCTGCGGGGTTATACTCTTTTCTGGGTGCAGAATTCCTACACCCGGTGGCTTCAGGACGAGATGGTGGAGGCACTTGACGAGTACTTCACCGAGGGGAGGACCCGCATCGAGCTGGCCGCAAGGCTGGAGCGTTTTTTGACCTCGAAGGAACCCAGGATGCAGGGGTATTTTGATCTGCTCGCCGACCATAACGCCACCAGGATAGCGGAGATAGGGCACGTCACGGGTTACGAACGCGCCGGGGTGGAGTACGCGGAGATCGTGGCTGTGCTGGACGAGCGCACCAGCCCGATCTGCCGTCACCTGCACGGGCGCCTTATCCCGATGTCGGCACTGTCCAACCAGAAGGGGCGACTGCTGGACGCGGCCAAACGCCTGGACATGAAGGCAGCCAAGGCGGCGCAGCCGATGCTGTCCGGCGCCAGCGAGGCGGCGGTGCTGCTGGAGCCGAAGACCTCGAAGATCGTGGCACAGGGCATAGGGATGCCGCCGTATCACTTCCGGTGCCGCACGACGACGGTGGCGCATTTCGAGCCCGCCGACACCTGGCAAAAGGCCAGCCACTGGGCCATCGACGGAGAGGTCCCCAGAAGGGAGATCCCCAGGCTCCTCGCCTACGCTCGCAATGCCCGATGGGGCACGCACCTGCGAACCTGGGAGCGCTCCGCCGGAGGCGACGGACAAAAACACCCTACAGCGTTCGTTCACTTCAAGAAACACGGCTCGCGAGAGATGGGACTTCACTCGCTGGAGGAGTATAATCAAGAACTCGTTTCCCTGGTGCGCCGCGCCGGTCGGGACGTGTATCTGGCGATACAGAAGAAGGAGCACCCATACCCAATCCTGATCTTTCGCGATGAACACACTCAGGAGACAGCGGTCATCAACCTCAAGGGGCAGCAGTTCGCAACCTTTTTCAGGCCGAACGACAAGCGTTTTGAGACCTTATTGAAGGACTACGACATCTCTCTGAAACTGGAAAACGCGAGGGGCGTGATGAAATGGATAAGGTTCATGCCTATATAGACGAAATATGTGAATCCTACAGCAGCATGAGCCGCCGCGAGCTCCTGGAGCACACTGCCGGATGGGCGGGGTCGTTTTGGATTGACGATAATCTGGAGCCATGGGAACGCATGAACGACTCCCCAGAGTTGGAGCTGCTGTCGGCGTTCGAGTTCCTGCGCCTGGAGCTCTCGAGGGAGGAGCGGGCCATCCTGGACGGCTGGATTGAGAAGTACGCGGGGTGGCGCGAGCAGGGCATCTTCTTTCAGCGTTATCGGGAGACCAAAGGAAGCCGTTTCACCTGGAAGAAGTATCGGGAACGAATGGAGGAGGAGTTTGGCCGCCTCATCCCCCGGTCTCACTGGTGGTTCTGGCCGGACGACAAAAGGGGCGAATCCTGACGCGGTTCGCCCCCGAGTTATCCACAGAAAGATTAACGAACTTTAAAATTCGGTTCGTTAATCAAGGTTCGTTAGTCGAGCTCCAAATTTGACCAAGGGGCACAAAAAGAGCCCCGCCGACAGGGCAGGGCCATCCTCGTAAACCCCAGTTTTAAACCGGGTCTGGAACGTTTGAAACGCTTTTGAAGGCTCTCAAATGGTCAGGGTTTCAAAAAGCCAAAATCCGAGCGAAAATCGGAAAATCCGGCAAAATCTCCGCCCCCGCCGTTTTCAAATTCTCATTTCCAAAACTCGCAAACCCGCCCCACATCGCGCTCCACAAATTCACGCACTAATCAATTTCCTCTCATCGTTTCCGAGAAAAGCCAATCAGGTGATCGGAGGCCGGGTCGTAACGAGGGGCCCGACGGGAACGGGGACTCTGGAGGGGCTGATTGCGGACCTCCAGGGCATGAAGGCCGCCCTTGCCCTGAAGGCGGAGAAAACGGAGCTGCCGGAGGTTCTGGACGTTCTCGACAGCGAACGAACTGATGCAGCGCTGTCTGCGGCTCAGGGAAAAACACTAGACCTGTCCACTAACCATGTTGAAAATTATAGATGCCACAAATCAAAGAGAAA
>CAUPUB010000080.1:0-11286 GCA_963514535.1 uncultured Fretibacterium sp. | reverse complement strand
TCTTCGGGGCTTGTGACGCATGAGATGCCTCCTTTTTCGTCGTTCGTCGTTCGTCTTTCGTCGTTCATCGAGCCGATGGAGCGGGAAAGTTCGTGAGCGGTGGAACCGAGTCGTCAGGTGTCGTTCAAGCGCCGTTTTTCATATCGGGACCTCCTTCTTGGACCCCGGCTTCGGTCTCGAGCTCTCCGGGGAGTGGGGGGGATGAGGGTACAAAAAAGCGCGAAACGGACCTGGTTGGGGTCGCTTCGCGCCTGCGCTCGGAGGAGAGGAACTCCTCCCCGCCCCAGCGCCCCACGACATCCGAGGCTCGCAACCCGTGCGAGAGGACGCGGGCCACCTCCTTGAGCACCTCATCCCCCACGTCGTGGCCGTAGGAGTCGTTGACGTTCTTGAAAAAGTCGATGTCGCACATCACGCCGACGAAACTCCTCCGCTCCTCCTCCCAGAGCCGGAGTGCCTCCTGGAGCTTCTCCTCGAGATAGCGGCGATTGGGAATATTCGTCAGGGCATCGCAGTAGGCGATCTGGCTCATCTCCGAGAGGCGGTTCTCAAGGTCTCGGGACTCCCGGACGGACCCGAAGACCAAAGCGGCGCCGACCACCCTCCCCTTCCGCCCTAACAGGGGGAAACAGCTCAACTCGAGGGGAATCCAATACCCGTCCCTGTGGCGCAGATTCGTCACGATAGGGACCGTCCCGGAGCGCAGAGACGCGGGGATGCAGCTCTCCAGGGAGCCCTGACAGCCGCAAAAGGACACAATATTCAAATCCGTCCCACTGATCCACTCGCAGCAGGGCTTCCCCACGACATCCTCCGAGCGGTACCCCAGAAAAAACTCAGCCGCGTCGTTCCAGTACGTGATCAGACGATCCGGACTCAGAAAACACACCCCGCTGAGAAGCCCGTCCAGGAGAACACGCTCCTGAGGAGAAGGTAACAGAGGCTTCACATTTTTTCCCCTTTGCCGGTCACGCTGCAAATCGTCCCCTCCCCCTCAAAAGTCCGTCCCACCCCGACCCCAAGGGCTACAGGATCGCCTACGCAACCCCAACACGCGCCCTCGCCGGGCCTGCGCTGAGGGGCTGTGGGAGAACGTTATCTCGCCTTTTTGGCCAGGCGTCCCAACTCCTCGACGAGGGGCCGGATGCGCTTGTCGTTCGCCGGTTTCCGGAGCGCATCGGCCGCGCTGATCTTCCTCTTCCAGTACTCCTCGTTGCGCTTGACGCTGATGCTGATGACCGATCCCTCCAGGGATAGCCCGGCAAAAAGCCCCTTTGTCATGGAATAGCTGTAGATGGACGCCTTCATCTGAGCATCCGTCGCGGCCTCGGCGCGCCGCCCCACGGGCCCGGCGGCCACCGACACGTCTCCACCGAGCTTGGTCTTGCTGCTCAGGAAGGCCTCGACCCCCTTCTCGTTCGTCACGACGAGGATCAGGGAGATCTTCTGGGCCCCGATCTGGAGTCCCAGGGAGCCGCCCCCCAGGTTATAAAAGCTCGGGCCGTACCATTTTCCGTTCTCCTTGCGCAGGATCAGCCCCTCGCCGTACTCCCCGCCAAGGATGAACCCCGCCTTGACCATCGAGGGCACGAAGGCGATAGCATGGGCCCCCTCGACGACATCCGCCATGTCCCGCGCGTCGTCCTGACCAAGCATCGCCCTCAGGACATCGACGGAATCCCTAATCAACGACTCCGGGGACGCCGCCGCCGCAGGGGACGCCCCCAGCATGAAAGTCGCGAGGACCAGAACCGCACCCAGGAATTTTCGCATCACTTCGCCGCCTTTCTCTCACAATCGTTCTCCCCGCCGCTTCCCGCCCCCGACGGGGACGCTGCTGCGCACGGACGAGAGAGTCCGTCGGAATGGAGAAGCCCGTCGGACTCGAACATCTGAACCAAAAGCCCATGCCGGAGCCCATTGATGCTCACGGTAAAGGATCCGGCGCCCAACGCCTCCAGCGCGCACAGCACAATGCACGAGCTGGCCAGAACCAAGTCGGCCCGGCTCGCGGGCAGACCGCGAATGCGGCGCCGTTCCTCGAGCGTGCCGGCAGCATAGCGGCGCATCTGCCCCTCGACATCCCCGCGGGTCAGCTCCGTGCCGTTGAGCCTGAGGGGCGCAAAGCCAAGGAGCCCCAACTTGACCGAGGCCATGGCCACCACCCCGCCTCCCAGCCCGATGACCGACGGGGGATTCGAGGGATCGGCCCACTCTATTTTACTGCAAAGGAACAGATCCCGGACATGTCGCAGGGCCAGGTCCAGGGATTCCGGGGCCGGAGGGTCCGCCGCAAAAAAGCGCTCGGTGAGGGTCACCGCGCCCACGGCGACGCTCTCCGACCGCGTCGCGCCCCCCGGCGGGGTCCCACACGAGGCCCCAAAGACGAACTCCGTGCTTCCCCCTCCCGTGTCGAACACCGCAAAGGGCCCGCCGCCGGCCCCGTCCAGCGCGCCCCGCCAGGCGAGACGGGCCTCCTCCTCCCCCGAGAGGATCCGGACCTCGAGCCCCGTGCGGCCGAGGATCTCCCTCAGGAAGTCCTGTGCGTTCCCCGCGACGCGAAGGGCCATCGTCCCGACCAGGTACGGCTCCGCCTCCATGTCGTGCGAACGGCGGACCATCTCCTCCACCACACGGGCGCCATTTCGGATCGCCTCCTCCCTCAGCCGTCCGTCCACGGTCCGCCTGCCCAGGCGAACGACCTCGGTCGTGTCCAACAGCACCTCGATCCGCCCCGCAAGGCAGCGCGCGACACGCAGCTTGATGGAGTTACTCCCGATGTCGATGACGGACCGGACCCCGGCTCCCATAGCCTAAACGGCCTCCCCGCCATCCTGGAGGCGGCGGCGCGTCCACCCCTCCTGGATGATGAAGAACAGAGCCGTCGCGGGGATCGTGAGCAGGAGCCCGGCGGTCCCGGCGAGGCTCTGCACGATCTCCTGGGCGATATACGGATCGTTGAGGAGGCCGACGACATCGGCCCCCGCACTGCTGATAAGGATCGTCATGGGCAGCGCCGCCCCCAGATAGGCCAGGATCAGGGTGTTGATCATGCTCCCCAGCACCTCGCCCCCGACGCTCAGGCCCGCCGTCAGGAGACGCCGCAGGGGGATATCCGGGTCGTAGTCCACGAGCTCGGCCATCGAGGCCGTTATGGAGATGCCGACGTCGAGGACCGCCCCGATGGCCCCGATCAGGATCGAGGCGAGCAGCAGCCCGCGGACGTCGATGTCGGGGAGGGTCGAGGCCAGCAGGGCGGCCCCCTCCCCCGCCAACCCGTTGAGCTGCCAGAAGAAGACCATCGCCCACCCCAGAAGGAACCCGCAGCCGACGCCGCCCAGGCTGCCGAGGAGGGCAATCGTACGGCAGCGGGCCCGCTTGACGACGCAGACGATCGTCAGGACCGAGATCACGAGCACAGCGGCAAACGCCAGTGGGATTGGGGGCCAGCCCACCGACATCAGGGGGATCACCCCCCAGAGCAGGCAGACGATGGAGAGCCCCAGGCCCAGCAGGGCCCGGAACCCCGCCCATCCAGCGAAGGTCAGCAGCAGGGACGAGACCAGGGCGACGAAGGCGGCGACCGAGGGGATGCGGTAGGCATCCGCGATGGAGTACTGCCTGCTGCCGTCGTCGAAGGTGTCCTCCACCAGCAGATAGCGCTGACCCGGGATCGGATCGACGCCGCTCCCGGCAAGGCGGGTCACGACGACGACGAAGGTACGCCCCTTCTGGTCCCCCGTCAGCACGAGGACCTCCAGCCGCCGCTCGAGGGCGGGAAACGTCTCGTCGCCGTCTCCGTTCCCGTCCGCGCTTCGGCCGTCCGGAACCTTCTCCCGGGGCGCCTCGGGCCCGGCCTCGAGGACCCTCACGACGAGGGATTCCCGGCTGTTCCAGATCCCTATCGTCCAATAGTCCGCCACCCAATAGACCAGCCCGACGAAAAACAGGCTGACGAGAAAACGCGGAAAAAAACTTCTCCAACCGGACAGGCCGGACAAAAACATCTCAAATCCCCCTCGCTCCGCGGCCGGCCGAACGACCGCGCATGTTATTCCCCGGCACCGGCGGCAGCCCTTTCAATCTCAATCTCTATCCTAATTTCTATCCCAATCCCGATCGTCCCAACTCCAATCGGCGGCGAAGGAACGCATGTCCTCCGGCAGGGGCGCACGGAAGGTCCGTCCCGACAGCTCGGCCAGGGGAGCGCCGCGCAGTTCGGGAAACTCCAGCAGGGCCGCGTGCAGCAGGGGCCGCCGCGCCCGGTCCGCCCATCTGCGGTTGGCCTCGAAGCAGCCGTATTTCCGGTCCCCCAGGATGGGGAAGCCCGCGTGAGCCATGTGCACGCGGGCCTGGTGGGTGCGCCCCGTCAGAAGGTCGATGGAGACCAGGGAAAGTTTTTCGTCCTCCGCCAGACGCCGGAAGCGCGTCAGCGCGCTTTTCCCGCCCCTGTCCACTCGAACGGTGTTCGCCGCGGCGTCCTTCAGGAGCGGCGCATCGACCTCCCCCGACTCGGGGGCCCGCCCCACGACGATCGCCAGGTAGCGCTTCGTCACGCGCCTCTCCTTGAAAAGGCGCTCCAATCCCCTCAAAGCGTCCCCTCTGAGGGCGACGACGAGCGCGCCCGTCGTGTTTCGGTCCAGGCGGTGGACCGCGGCGGGCGAGAAGCCGGCCTCCCGCCCCCCGACCATGCCCCAGACCCGTGTCACGACGCTGTCCCCGTCCTTCACGTCGGGCTGGACGAGCAGGTTCGCGGGCTTGTCCGCCACCAGCGCCGACTCCCCGCGCCAGAGGATCGGGACGGTCCCCCAGCGCCGCTCGAAGGTCCGCTCCTCCGGCCCCTCCCAGGAGACGTAGAGCTCCTGCCCCGCGCGGACGCGCGTCCCCGGCTCCCGCACCCGAACGGAGTCCAGGCGCACCGCCCCCATGCGGAGCCCGCGCATGATCGCGGAGAGCGGCATCGCCGGCCATATCGACCGCAGCGTGCGGTCGAGCCGCCGCCCGTCATGGTCCCGGGACAGGATCAGGCTGTGGCTCATCACCGAGCTTTTTCCCCGGTCAGGGGGACCGGAGCCGCAGCGGAGCCGCGCCACAGCCGACGCTGCAGCACGGGGACGAAGTCGGTCACGTCCCGCCCCGCATCCATCTGGGTCACCTGTTCCCGCCAGCAGTAGAGCTTGAAGTCCAGCTCGTCCGCGGCCGAGACGATCATCGCCTCGGACGTGGCGGGGAGCACCGGCGAGCCGAACTCCCGGCTGCCGTGATGGCTCACCAGGATGTGCCCGATCGCCAGGGCCCGCTCCCCGTCGAACCCCTCCTCCTCTACCAGTGACATGAACCGGTGGTACCCCAGGACGATATGGTCCACGACGTTGCCGGGAAGCGTCACCTGGGGCGTCGGGGACAGGCGGTAGGACTCGAGCTTGCCCAGATCGTGCAGAAGCGCCCCCGCTGCGACGATGTCCGCATCCGCCGGAACGCCGGAGGCGGCGTAGCTCCGAACGAGGGCTAGGGCCGCCCGCGCCACGGACAGCGAGTGCTCCAGCAGCCCCCCCACATAGGCGTGGTGGACCGACACGGCGGCGGGCCAGGCCTTGTACTCCCTCCACAGGCCCCGCTCGAAGAATATCCGCGTCAGGAAACCCCTGACGGGCTCCCCGCAGGCCCCGATCCGCTCGCGGAACTCGGCCTCCATCGCCTCGTCGGAGAAGGGCGAGCGGCGCACGAAGCCGTGCGGCGGATACTTCTCCTGATCCACGCGGTACACCACGTTGAAGTTGTACTGATTCTGGTCCCGGAACTCCACCACCTTGCCCATCAGCCCGACGGTGCACCCCTCCAGGCCGAGGGCCGCGTCGTCGGCGAGGGGGTCGAGGCGTATCCTGGAATCCCCCTCGAGGTTCCACCACTCGGAACTGCCCCAGATCTTGCCGTCAATCTGTCCCGTCCCGTCCATCACCGAGATGTCCCAGAAGGGATTGTCGTTTTTATCCTTCTTGCGCACGAGGCGCGAGGCGACCCCCAGTAGAGAAAACGTCGCATCCCTGGGGAGCCTGCGGATCTCCTCCGTCGTCAACCTTTGTTTTTCCTTCAATTCCTTCCGCTCTCTTCCATTCTCTTCCATAAATTTGAACCTTCATATCGTTATATTCTATAATAAAAAGACCTGGAAGCGGCAAAGGACGAGAGGCCGAACGGAAAAATCGGGAAGAAAAAAATCGGGAAAGACGAGGAGTCTGCCTTCATGAAATTCATGAAAAACGGAATGGGAAACGTTTTCCCCGCCCGGCGGGACGGGTGGAGGGCGGCGTCATGATCCTCTCCGGCCGGGAGATCCTGAGGCACATGGGGAAGGAGATCGTCATCGACCCCTTTGACGAGAGGAGGCTCAACCCCAACAGCTACAACCTGACCCTGCACGACGAGCTGATGATCTACCGGAACGAGGTCCTCGACATGAAGACCTCCAACGAGACCGAGACGCTCGCCATCCCCGAGGACGGGCTCCTCCTGGAGCCGGGCAGGCTCTATCTGGGCCGCACCGTCGAGTACACCCGGACGGATGCCTACGTCCCCATGCTCGAGGGGCGCTCGTCCACCGGAAGGCTCGGGCTCTGCATCCACGTGACGGCGGGGTTTGGAGACGTCGGCTTCGCGGGCTACTGGACGCTCGAGATCTTCTGCATCCACCCCATCCGCATCTATCCGGGGGTCGGGATCTGCCAGATCTACTACCACACCATCGCGGGCGACTACGATCCCTACCGCAGCGGCAAGTACCAGAACAACACGGGGATCCAGCCCAGCCTGATGTACCGGGAGTTCCAGCCATAAAAAATCCCCTTCGCTCCTGATATAATGAGGAAAACACGCAAGGCGGGACAGTTTTCGGGCGGAGGGAAATGGCAGGGAATGAAAAAACTGGGGATGATCGTCAACGCGCACAAGCCGGGGGCCGTCGCGATGGCCAGGCGTCTGCTGCAGTGGGGCCGGGACAGGGGGCTGCCCTTCCTTCTGCCGCATCCGGAGGCCTCCGTGCTGACGGCGGCCGGGCTCTCCGACGAGGAGTGGCTCGGGACGGTCGAGGTCGCCATCGTGGTCGGCGGGGACGGGACGTTCCTGCGCGCCGCGCGCTACGTCCTGGACGCGGGGACGCTCCTCTACGGCATCAACCTGGGGCATCTGGGCTTCCTCTCCTCGGGAAAGCCCAACAACGTGGAGGAGGACCTGGAGAACATCCTGAACGACCGCTATAACATCCTGGAGCGGCGTCTTCTGCACTGTGTCCTCTATCGGGATGGGGCCCCGCTCCACACGCTTTACGCGCTCAACGACATCGTCCTGAGCAAGAACGCCATTGCGCGCCTGCTCCACATCGAGGTGCGCTTCGACGACCGCTTCTTCGGCATCCTTCCCGCCGACGGGATCATCGTATCCTCCCCCACGGGCTCGACCGCCTACGCGCTCTCCGCGGGCGGCCCCATCATCCCGCCCCACCTCGACAGCATGCTGCTGGCCCCGCTCTGCGCCCACACTCTCTACTCCCGCCCCCTAATGGCGGCGGCGACGGACCGCATCTCGCTCATCCCTCGAGAGGGCTCCCGGGACATCACCCTGACCCAGGACGGCCAGCTCGGCTATGAGGTCCTCCCCGGGGACCGGGTGGACGTCGAGCTTGCGCGGGACAAGTGCGTCCGCACCATAACCATGCCCGAACGCACCTTCCTCGACCTGGTCCAGGAGAAGCTGGGCTGGGGACAGAGCCGGCCGGGGCCCGAAAGGGAATAGGGTCCACTGTGCTGGAGCGCCTCACCCTCTGGAACATCGGGGGCATCGGCCACACCGTCCTCTCCCTGGGCCGGGGGCTGACCGTCATCACCGGTGAGAGCGGGGCGGGTAAGAGCAGCATCGTCCGCGCCCTGGAGCTCGCCTCCGGCTCCCGCGTCCAGTCCTCACTGATCCGTGGGGGGGAGGATGAGGCCGGCGTCGAGGCGGCGTTCCGGACCGACGCCCGCTTCCCCGACCTGGACGATTCCCTCCAGCCGGAGGATGGGGCCCTCTTCGTGCGGCGCGTCCTGTCGCGCGGGGACCGTTCACGCTGCGCCCTCCAGGGTCTCTCGGTCCCTCTGGGGACCTGCGCTCAGGCCGTAGGCATTCTGCTCCACATTCAAAGTCAGTTCGCGCAGATGGAGCTTCTGGACGTCGGACGGCAGCTCTCCATGGTGGACGCCTGCACCGATTCCGGGACCCGCGCGGCGGCCGAGGAGCTTCGCACCGTATTCGACCGGGCGCGCGCCTGCGACCGGGACCTGAGAACGATGAACGAGCGGCGGACCGAGATCGAGCGCCGCTATGCCAACGCCAACGAGGTCCTGGCGCTGGTCCGAAGGGTGCGGCCGGAGCCCGGGCTCGAAGGGGTCCTCGAGGAGCGGCTGAGCGCGCTCGGCCGTCGCCTGTCCCTCCAGGAGCGGGCGAGGCAGAACCTGGACCGCCTCACCGGGGGGCTCTCCGAACAGGGCCTCCTGGACGAACTGCGGAACCTCATGGAGTCCCTGCTGGAGTTCCTGCCGGAGCCCGAACGCGACGAGGGGCGACGCGCCTTGGCGGAGGGCGCGCAGGCATTCGTGGATGTCGCCGAGTCCGTCCGCGACGTTCTGGACTCGCGCTCGAACGAGGCGCAGGAGAGGGAGGAGCTGGAGGCCCGGCTTGGGGCCGTCCGCCGGCTCAAGCGCCTGTCCGGGACCCGGACCGAGGAGGAGCTGCTGGCCTGGTGCCGGAACGCCTCGGAGAGCCTCGAATGGCTGGAGGCCAGCTACGCGCAGCTCGAGGAGACCACACAGCGGTCCAGAGAGCTCAAGAAAAGGGCCAGCACCCTGGCCCTGACTCTGAGGGAGGGGCGAAGAAGCGCCTCGGCCGAACTGGAGCGCAAGGTCAACGGCCTCCTTGCCGGCCTGGGGATGGAGGGGACCGTGTTCTCCGTCCGCTTCAAGGCATTGGACAAGCTGCGCCGCAGCGGGGCCGACGAGGCCGAGTTCCTCCTCAGCACGGGGAAGCGCTCGGGGCGCGTCGAGAAGATCGCCTCTGGCGGGGAGCTGAGCCGGCTGCTCCTGGCGCTCCAGCTGTCGCTGCCCGACCCGTGGCTGCCCCCGACGCTCGTCTTCGACGAGGTGGAGGCCGGACTGGGCGGGCGCGCCGCGGTGCTCTCGGGGCGGAAGCTCAAGGAGCTCTCGCGACGTACCCAGGTCATCCTGGTCACCCACGAGGCCTCTATTGCAGCCCTGGGCGACAGCCATATCCTCGTCCACCGCGAGGGTGGCGAGTCCCTGGTACGGGCCGTCGAGGGCGAGGAGCGCGTGCACGAGATCGCCCGGATGCTCTCCGGCTCCCCGGACCTGGCGGAGGCGCAGGAGCACGCGAGGCGCCTGCTGGGAGAGGCCGGCGGGGGTGGTACATTGACATACTCCCACGAATAAATTCGCGGGATTCTAAGATCGACAAAGACAGCCGGACACGTCCGGTCTTACGTCTTCTCCCTTAAGAGTGGATGCCCCCACTCTCTCGATATTTTTTGCAGCGTTCAAGTCGCGATCATGGATTGAAGCGCATGTCGGGCATTGCCAACTTCTTACTGACAAAGGCAGTTCCGCAAGCACATGCCCGCATTCCGAACAGGTTTTACTTGAGGGATAGAATCTGTCGATCTTCAAAAGTTGGGAGCCGTTTTTAGAACATTCCCAGCGCAGGATATTCAGAAAGGCAGCATGTCCAAGATCGGATATTTTTCGCCCCCAAAGTCGTTGCATTGCCTTCAGGTTCAAGTCCTCGACGGCGACGACGGCATATTCCATCGCCAGAGCCAGTGCCGTCTTGAAGTGGAAGTCCCTGCGCTGATTTGCCGTCCTGCGATAAGCACGAGCCAGGGCAAGACGAGCCTTCCTGCTCTGGTTGCTCCCGGGCTTTTTCCTGCTGAGATTTCGAGACAGGGACTTTAGGAGTTCCATGTTCCGTTTAAAAAACAAAGGGCTCTCCAAACGCTCGCCTTTTGACGTTATGAGGAAAGTTTTGAGCCCAAAGTCGAGGCCGACGATTTCACCCGATCTGACCTCTACAGGAACTTGCCCCTCGTCCACGACAAAAAAGAGCCACAGGTCGCCTACGGCGTCGCGTTTCACCGTGACAGTCTTGACCTTTCCGGCGACCTGGCGAGATTTGAAGTATTTGTACTCCTTGCCCATGATGACAACGCGGTTCCCTGGAAGCAGTTTCCATCCCGCTTGTTTCAGCGTGAAGGAGCGATACTTTTTTATAGCCCTGAAGTTCGGAGGAGCGGTCTTGAGCCCGTGCTTCAAGTTACGGAAAAACAGTTTATAGGCCTGGTCAATCCTCTGGGCGACATCTTGAATAGCTTGAGAACCCAAGGAGTTCCAGAACGCAAAGCGCTTCGTCCTCTTGAGTTTCGTTATGTGAAGTTGGATTCTGGAGACGTTCAAGCTCTTCTGATAGCGGCGATAATACCTGCGGTGCAGGGCAATGAGGTGATTCCAAATACACCCGGCAATATTGATGGTTTGGTGCAACCGCCTGTTTCGCTTTGCGTGATAGAGCTTAAAAACGTAGGTCTTCACTTGTTCTTTTGCTCCTCGATGTATTTAAGCACTGTTTTTTCTGAGATGTGCCCTACGGATTCGCAGTAGTACGAACGGGTCCAGAGGGACGGCATTTTCAAGAGATGAGGGAACTCTGAACGCAAAAAGCGCGAAGTGTAGCCCTTAAACTGCTGGACGACATAGTGCGGTGCATTTATTGGTTTTGTTTTGGCGAATAGATGAACATGATCCGGCATGATTTCCAAGCTCGCGATAGAGACGCCAATTTCCTCGGCTTTCTCATACAGAAGTTCCTTCAGCCTGTTCTCCACGTCGCCAACCAGCACCTTACGCCTGTATTTAGGACACCAGATGAGGTGGTAGCCAATATTAAAAACACACGTTTTAGATTGCGTCCATCGTTGTGATGACATAAAAGAAGTTTAACATGAATGTAGATAATTGACAAGAAACAAAAGCAAAGGCGAACGCCGCTCGTTGGCGGCGTTGCAACTTTCATCCCGCGACTAAAGTCGCGGGCTTTCCCGTTGCACTGTCGTAAGCTCGCGGATGTAAGGCTCCTTGGGTAGAGGACGTACTGATCCGGAGCAAAGAGTTTTCTTTGCCCTCCAAAAGAAATCTTGTAGATAGTGTCGTCACAAGATGTTAGCCCAAAGAGCAATGCAGCGAATTTGCACCG
>CAUPUB010000079.1:0-11406 GCA_963514535.1 uncultured Fretibacterium sp. | reverse complement strand
GGTAGTGTTATCATTGTTAAGATATCGATGGAGGTGTTGGGGAATGAACATTGCCGTTGGATGCGACCATGCCGGCTACGTCCTGAAGCCCATGGTGATGGACTGTCTTGCGCAGCGCCCGGAGGTCCGTCTGCTGGACTTCGGGACCCATTCGGAGGAGCGGGTGGACTATCCCGATATCGCGCTCGAGGCGGCCAAGGCCGTCTCGGAGGGAAGGGCCGACTGCGGGGTACTCCTCTGCGGGACGGGGATCGGCATGGCCATAGCGGCGAACAAGATAAAGGGCATACGGGCCGCGGCCTGCAACGATGTCGAGAGCGCGCGTATGGCGAGGGCCCACAACAACCTCAACGTGCTCACCCTGGGCGGAAGGGTCCTCGCCCCCGGGCAGGTCCCCGATATCCTGGATGCGTGGCTGACGACCCCCTTCGAGGGAGGGCGCCACCTCATACGCATCAACAAGATCGCGGCGGCGGAGGCCGCGGACCTCTGCACCGGGCTCCCCTCCGGCGGCCGTGTGGTCGTGTTCAATCACCCCCTTGTCCAGCACAAGGTGGGCATTATCCGAAGCAGGGACACCAGCGTCAAAGAGTTCCGCGAGCTGCTGCAGGAGATCGCGGGGCTGATGGTCTACGAGATCACCCGCAACCTCCCCCTGACCGATGTCCAGGTCGAGACGCCCCTGGCGGTGACAGGGGCGCGGACCCTGGAGGGCAAGAAGCTGGCCATCGTCCCCGTCCTGAGGGCCGGCCTCGGCATGGTGGACGGCATCCTCCAGCTGGTCCCCAACGCCAAGGTGGGGCACATCGGTCTCTACAGGGACCCCGAGACGCTGAGCCCGGTGGAATACTACTGCAAGCTGCCGCAGGACATCGAGGAACGCGAGATATTTGTCCTCGACCCCATGCTGGCGACGGGGGGGTCCGCCGCGGCGGCCATCTCCCTCGTGAAGCAGCGGGGCGGACAGAAGGTGTCCCTGGTGTGCCTCATCGCCGCGCCCGAGGGGATCGAGCGCGTCCACAGGGAGCACCCGGAAACCGATATCTTCATCGCGGCCTTGGACAGCCACCTGGACGACCATGGCTATATCGTCCCAGGGCTTGGCGACGCGGGGGACCGCCTGTACGGGACCAAGTAGGGGAGCTGCCCTTCTTGATCGACGCCGGACTTTTTCTGCTGGGGCTCGGGGGCTTCTTCTGGGGCGGCCTGGTTACGCCGCTCTCTATCCGCCTGGCCCGCAGCTACCGGATTCTCGACCTACCCGATGCCCGGAAGATCCACACGGGGCAGATGCCCCGCGGCGCCGGGCTGGTGCTCTGGACGGGGTATCTCCTGTGGGCGCTCTACGCGGTGGCGGAAGCGCCATCCTTGCGTTTCACCTCGCTTGGGGCCACGATCGTCTTTCTCATCGGCTATATCGACGACATGCGCTCGCTGAGTCCCTTCCTCAGGCTGGAGCTCCATCTCCTGAGCTCGACTCTGGCGGTCCTGCCGCTGGGGCTGCCCCCCCTGACGGCCTTGGCGTGCACCGTCTGGATCGCGGGGGTTACGAGCGCCTATAATCTGATCGATGGGGTCAATGGGTTGTGCATCTCCCTCTTCATCGCCTCGTCGGCGGGGCTGGCCTTTCTGGGGGCCGCTCCCGTGGGGGTGGTCATGGCGGCGGCGGCGCTGGGGGTTCTGTGCTGGAACTTTCCCCGTGCCCGGACCTTTCTGGGGGATGGGGGCAGCACCCTGCTGGGCTATCTCTTCTCCGCCCATTTTCTGACTGCCGCGGCCCCAACGCTTCGGGGTGTCGGACTGAACGAGCTGGTCCTGCTGCTCCTGTTATTCGGCGGGATGCCTGTGCTGGACACGATGATCGCCTTCAGCCGGCGCATCCTGATGGGCCGGTCCCCGTTCTACCCCGACAAGGGACACCTGCACCACCGCCTGATGGGGCTTACGGGCTCTCCCCTCTGGGCTGTCGTCTGCCTGGTGCTGATGCAGTCGGTGTCCCTGGCTGGCGGGCTTATGGTCTACGCGCGCCTCTCCTGATGACTTCCCGTGGAAGCGGTGAGATGGGAGGATGAACGGCAAGACATGGACCGGAAGATACGGACAACGGTGAACGAGGGAGGCGGGGGCGTTTCATGCATAGGATAGCCTGTGTCGTCGGGACCCGGCCGGAGGCCATCAAGATGGCGCCGCTCGTGCGGCTGCTGGAGGAGGACGGGCGCTTTGCCGTGACGGTCTTGGCCAGCGGGCAGCACGCTGACATGCTGCAGCAGGCTCTGGACCATTTCCGAATCGCGGCGGACGTCAACCTGGACGTCATGAGGGAACGCCAGACCCTCGATCACGTGACCTCGGCCGTTCTGCTGGGGGTCGGCGCCTTCCTGGACGGGAACCCGCAGGATATGCTGCTGGTGCACGGGGACACGACGACGACGCTCGGGGCCGCCCTGGCGGGCTTCTATCGCGGCGTCCCGGTCGGGCATGTCGAGGCGGGACTGCGCAGCCACAACATGGCCATTCCCTTCCCGGAGGAGGCCAATCGGGTGCTCGTCGACCGGCTGGCCTCCCTTTTCTTCGCTCCGACCCCGGGGGATGCGGAGAACCTGAGACGTGAGGGGGTGTCCGAGGAACGAATCTTTGTGACGGGCAATACCGTCATCGATGCGCTCCTCTGGACGCTCGGGAACCTCGGCCAGACGGAGGTCCTGGACGGGGTCCCCGAGGACGGTCCCCTCGTGTTGATGACGGCGCATCGAAGGGAATCGTGGGGGGAGCCCCTGGCCCGTATATGCAGGGGAGTGGCCGCCCTCGTCGAGGCGCATCCCGAGGTGCGGGTGCTGGTTCCCCTCCACAAGAACCCGGCCGTCCGCGAGGTCGTCCGCAGGGAGCTTGGCGGCTTCTCCCGGGTGCTCCTCACGGAGCCCCTGTCGTATCCCGACTTCGTCTCGGTCATGAACCGGAGCCTCTTCATCGTGAGCGACAGCGGGGGGATCCAGGAGGAGGCATCGGCGCTCAAAAAGCCCGTGTTGATCCTTCGGGACCTCTCGGAGCGGCCGGAGGCCATTGCCTCGGGGACGGGGGTCCTCGTCGGGACGGACCCGGAGGCCATCCTTCGGGAATCGCTGCGCCTTCTGGAGGACCCGGACTACCGGGGGACGTTTTTGAGGCGGGGGATGCCCTTCGGTGACGGCAGGGCATCCGTGAGGATCCGGGATATCCTCCTGGACTATCTGGACAGCCTTGCGGGAGGGATCGGCGGATGAACGTCATGAGGATACAGGGGGGGATCCCTCTCCGGGGGACCGTCCGGACCCAGGGAGCGAAGAACGCGGCGCTGCCCGTCATGGCGGCCTGCCTTCTCCTGAAGGGGGGGACGCTTGCGCTCGACAACGTCCCGGACCTCTGCGACGTGAGCACGATGACGGAACTGCTCGGGGCCCTTGGTGTGGAGGTCACGAGGGAGGAGGACCGCGTGCTGCTGAACGTCCCCGGGGACATCGCCTGGGAGGCCCCGGAGCACCTGGTGCGCAAGATGAGGGCCTCCTCGCTGGTACTAGGCCCCCTGCTGGCCCGCGGCGGCCGGGCTGCCCTGCCCCTGCCGGGCGGGTGTTCCATCGGCAGCCGTCCCATAGACCTACATCTGAAGGGGCTCGTGCAGATGGGGGCGAAGATCGAGATCCGCAACGGCGTGGTGCACGCGGCGGCGGACCGGCTGCGGGGCCGGAGAATCTACCTCGACTTCCCCTCGGTGGGGGCGACGGAGAACCTGATGATGGCCGCGGCGCTGGCCCGCGGCGAGACGATCATCGAGAATACGGCCCGTGAACCCGAGATCGAGAACCTCGCCGCGGTGCTGAGGACCATGGGGGTCCCCATCGAGATGGAGGGGACGGGGTGTGTCCGCATCAAGGGGGTCGACGAGGTGCAGCCGGGACGCGAAAGGGTGATCCCGGACCGCATCGAGGCCTGTACCTACATCCTGGCGGGCGTCATGACCGGCGGGGAGATTACCGTGTGCGACGTCGTCCCCGCGCACATCGACGCCCTGCTCGCCAAGCTGGAGGAGGCCGGGGCGAGGTTTGCCGTCAGAAAGGGGGAGGTGACCGTCTTTCCCGTCGAGCGCCTGCAGTCCGTCTCCCTGAAGACGATGCCCTACCCCGGTTTCCCCACGGACCTCCAGCCCCAGATGACGGCGGCCCTGGCCCTTGCGGGCGGCGTCAGCATGGTGGAGGAGAGCGTCTTTCAGGCCCGCTTCCTCTACGCCGAGGAGCTCAATCGGATGGGGGCCGACATCCGCATCAAGGGGGATACGGCCATCATCAACGGGGTGAGGGGGCTGGATGGGGCGTCCGTGAGGGCGACGGACCTGCGCGCGGGGGCCGCTCTGATCCTCGCCGGGCTGTCCGCCTCCGGGGAGACGCGCATCGAGGACATGGTACACGTCTGGCGCGGATACGAGGCCATCGACCGCAAACTTCGCGGCCTGGGGGCCTCGGTGTCCCTCGAGGAGGGGACCGAACAATGATGGAGCCGAGGATTGAGGTGGGGGAGGCCCTGCGGGCGGCCGTACCGGGCGTCGCCGAGGGACTGCCTCCAAAGGAAAGATTTTTTGAGGAGAATCTTCCTGGAGGTGAAGAAAAGCTCTCCGAGAAAAAGCTCCCGGAGGAGAAGCCCCCGGTACGAAAGCCCGACCTCTCCACGATCGAGGTGTACGCGTTCGTCGGGCCGGCGGGGACCGGCAAGAGCCAGAGGGCCTCGCAGGTGGCGCGCCAGCACGGCATCGACCTGATCGTCGACGACGGCCTGGTCGTGTCCCGGGGGCGCATCATGGCGGGCCGGAGCGCCAAGTCGGAGGGCAACATGGTTCGGGCCATCCGGCGCGCGCTCTTCGAGTATCCCGCCCACCGCGCGGAGGTGGTGGGCTTCCTTGAGGGGCGCGCTCCCTGCAGGCTGATGCTCCTCGCCACCTCCGAGGGGATGATGCGGAAGATCGTCGCGAAGCTGGGCCTGAGCGATCCCGTCAAGATCATCGGTATCACCGACGTGGCGACGCAGGAGGAGATAGACAACGCGCTTCGGGAACGGCGCGAGAAGAGGCAGCACGTCGTCCCCGTCGCCCGCACCCAGATCCAGCGCAACTTCGCCGGGAAACTGGTGAGCCAGCTCAAGGACCTCTTCAAGAGCAAGGACAGGGACGACGGGCGCACTATCGTCAAGCCTCCCTTCAGCTTCGACGGGCACGTGACGATCGGCAGGGAGGCCATCCTGGAGATGTGTCGGCGCCTCGTTGTGATCGGAGACCACGTCCGCAAGGTGCACGAGATCGAACTGGAGACTGATGACGACAGCCTCGAGGTGAACCTGGAGATCGACGTCAAGTTGGGAAACCGAAGCGCCCTGCTCATCGCCCGCCTCCTACAAAAGAAGATCAGCGTTGGACTGAGCTACTTTACGGGGATGGACGTCAGAAAGGTCAACGTCAAGATCCATGAAATCGAACTCTAACCGGAGGAAAGGGATCGGATGAGTGCGGACGAGACAAGGGATGAGCGGCACGCCCCCGCGGATCGGCGGACGGCGGCCTGGGATGAGCTGAGGTCCCGGGTCGAGGTGTGCGACCGCTGCGGGCTCTGCGGGACCCGTACGCGCACGGTCTTCGGCCAGGGGACGACGCGGACGCCGCTCGTCTTCGTTGGGGAGGGGCCCGGGGCCGACGAGGACCGGGAGGGACTGGCCTTCGTGGGAAGGGCCGGCCAGCTCCTCACTCAGATCCTCACCGCGGCGGGGATAGACCGGGAGTCGGTCTTCATCACCAACGTGGTGAAGTGTCGTCCTCCGAACAACCGCGTGCCCACCCAGGAGGAGATGATGCGGTGCGGGGATTTTCTAGAGGCGCAGCTCCTCCTGATCCGGCCCCGCATCCTCGTGTGCCTGGGCAATACGCCGATGCGCTGGATACTCAAGACCTCGGAGGGGATAACCGCCCTTCGCGGGCGCTGGTTCGAATGGCGGGGGATCGAGGTCATGCCCATGTTCCACCCCAGCTACCTTCTGCGCAACGACTCCCGGCAGAAGGGCAGTCCGAAGGATCTCACGTGGCAGGATGTCCGGAAGCTGAAGGCCCGCCTGGACGAGATAGGGCTGGACGAGATAAGGAAGGAGAACGCCGAGCAACCATGAAGACGGAGTCGAAATCGGCGCCGAAGATGGTGCCCGATCATCTGGCAATCATCCTCGACGGAAACGGAAGGTGGGCCAAACGGAGGGGGTTGCCCCGCCTCATGGGGCACCGTGCCGGGCTGAGGAAGCTCGAGGAGATGGTCCGCCTCGTGAAGCGCCGGGGAATCCGCTATTTCTCGGTCTATGCTTTCTCGACCGAGAACTGGAACCGGCCGAAGATGGAGGTCGATGGGCTGATGAGCCTCTTCCGCTACTACATCCGCCGCAAGGTCGACGCGATCAAGGCGGAGGGCGGGCGCATCCGTTTCGCGGGGCGGCGCGACAACATTCCCGTGGACCTTCTGGAGATGATGCGCTGGGCCGAGGAGCGCACCCGGGAGGAGACGACGATCGACTTCATCCTGTGCCTGAACTACGGCGGGCGCGCCGAGGTGCTGGACGCCGTCAATGCGCTCGCGGCGAGCGGTCACTCCGGACCGGTCACGGAGGCCGACCTGCGGCGCTTCTTCTACCTGCCGGACGTCCCGGACCCGGACCTGATCGTCCGGACGAGCGGCGAGCTTCGCCTCAGCAACTTCTGGTTGTGGGAGGCGGCCTACAGCGAGTTCTATTTCACGGACATCCACTGGCCCGATTTCGACGAGGCCGCCCTCGACGCGGCCCTTGAGAATTACGCCGGCCGGGAGAGGCGCTATGGCGGACTTAAGTCCTAGCCGTGAGCTCCGCCAGCGCACGTTGAGCGGTGCCATCATTGTCCTGGGGATCATCGGCGGCATCTATCTGGGGGGAACAGCCTGGCTCTGCATCGTGTCCCTGCTTGCCCTCATCTCGCTCGGGGAATATTACCACCTGCTCGGCAAGCAGGTGAAGCTCTCACGCGGGATCGGCTACATCTGTTCCCTTGCCGTGCTCCTCTCGTCCGCCGAGGGAGTCCGGCCGGTCTCGATCGCCCTGATCCTGTCCCTGAGTACCTATGCCATCTTCATGGTCGAGATCCTGCGCCGCCAGATGACGGGACAGAGCTTCGCGGTCGGGAACGTGGGGGGGACCATGTCCGGGGTGCTCTTCATCGTCATGCCCTGGACCTGCATCGTGCTGCTGCGGGGTCTCCCCACGGGGAACCTTATCCTCGTGTCCCTCTTCGCCAGTACGTGGGGCTGCGACGTCATGGCCTACCTGATCGGCGCGCGGTGGGGACGAAACAGGCTCTGTGAGCACGTCAGCCCAAAGAAGACCTGGGAGGGCTTCATCGGCGGCTTCCTTGGCAGCTTCCTGATGGTCGCCATCGTCATCTACGTCCTGGAGCAGCCACCCTATCCCCTTTTCCTGATAGGTCTGGTCTGTGGGCTCGCCGGCCAGATGGGGGACCTGGCCGAGTCCCTCATCAAGCGGGAGCTCGACGAGAAGGACTCCGGCCGTCTCATCCCCGGACACGGAGGGGTCCTGGACCGCTTCGACAGCATCCTGATCAACGGGCTCCTGACCTACCTGCTCTTCGGGATTGCCCTGACATGATGGGGCCAGGACGTAAGCGGATTGCGGTCATCGGGGCGACGGGCAGCGTGGGGTCGTCCGTCCTGGACGTGTGCCGCGCCCATTCCGACGTGCTCGAGGTCCGAGCCCTCGCCGCGCGGTCACCCTCCGAAAAACTGATGGCGCTGGCGGAGGAGTTCGGTGTTACAATGCTCTGCGTCCACGACGCCCCGCCCGGTTTTGGCCTGGGGGGGACGAAAGGGCTCCGGGGCTCCGAGGGCCTGATTGCCGTGGCGGAGGACCCCTCGGTGGACCATGTGGTCTTCGCCTCCTCCGGGACCGCGGCCATCCCGGCCCTGCAGGCCGCCCTGCGAGCGGGGAAGGAGGTCTCCCTGGCGAACAAGGAGAGCATCGTCGTCGCGGGGCCGTGGGTGATGCCCCTGGTGCGGACGGGGGATCAGCTGCGTCCCCTGGACAGCGAGCACAACGCCGTGTGGCAGTGCCTGCACGGCGAGTCTGCCCTCGTGCGGCGTGTTTGTCTCACGGCCTCGGGGGGCCCTTTCCGGACCTGGACGGCGTCGGAGCTGGAGACGGTCACGCCCGAGATGGCGCTCCGCCATCCCGTATGGTCCATGGGGGCGAAGATCACGATCGACAGCGCCACCCTGATGAACAAGGGAATCGAGCTGATCGAGGCGATGACGCTCTTCGGCCTGGAGCCCCAGCAGGTGGACGCCGTGGTCTCTCCGGGGTCCTTCGTTCACGCCCTGGCGGAGTTCGAGGACGGCAGCGTCAAGATGCTCGCCGGGGTTCCGGACATGCGGCTTCCGGCATCGTCCTGCCTCTTCTGGCCGGAGCGCCGTTTTCCCTGCGGAGGGCTCGAGCGGCCCGTGCTTGCCCCCCGCACGATCGCCTTCGAGGAGCCGGACCCGGAGCGCTTTCCCGCCCTGAGGCTGGCGCGGGAGGCGATGGAGCGAAAGGGGCCGTTCCCCGCCGTGCTGGTCGGGGCGGACGAGGTGGCCGTGGAGCGGTTCCTCTCGGGGCGGCTGAGGTTTACGGCCATCGTACGGGCTGTGGAGGAGACGATGGCGGCCTGTTCGCTGCCGCCGCCCAAGTCCCTCGAGGACGCGCTCGCGGCCATGGAATGGGCCCGTCGGCACTGCGCCGCCGTCTGCGGCGTGTGGGAAGGTTGAGGGGGCGCGGGAGGACTCGAATGGGATTCCCAAGGG
This sequence comes from uncultured Fretibacterium sp., assembly GCA_963514535.1. Taxonomy (GTDB): domain Bacteria; phylum Synergistota; class Synergistia; order Synergistales; family Aminobacteriaceae; genus CAJPSE01. The sequence continues at coordinate 2,527 of CAUPUB010000079.1, read as the reverse complement.
ACGAGTCCCTTGGGTGGGTCCAGGGCGAAGCCCTGGAAGTTTTTAATCGATGGATAAGGAGGAAATCGATTCGATGCTGACAAGTATTATTGCGTTCATAATCGTCATCGCCATCTGCGTGCTGGTCCACGAGTTCGGGCACTACATCACGGCGCGCCTTCTGGGGGTGCAGGTGCACGAGTTCGCCTTCGGCATGGGGCCCGTGGTCAGGCAGTTCGAGCGGAAGGGAGAGCTTTGGTCCTGGCGGCTTTTTCCGGTCGGAGGTTCCTGTCGGCTGGCCGGGATGGGGGAGGAGTCCGGTGAGGAGACGGTGCTTCCGGGCATGGGGTTCAACGAGCAGCCCGCCTGGAAGCGCTTCCTGATCCTGCTGGACGGGTCCCTCTTCAACGTTCTGCTGGCCTTTCTGCTGACGGCGGTCTTCCTCTGCGGGCATGGGGTCATGAACATGGAGGACACGAGGATCGGGACCCTGATGGAAGGGTTCCCCGCGCAGCGGGCGGGCCTCGAGGTCGGGGACCGCGTCGTGGCGGTGAACGGCAGGTCCGTCGCCCATTGGCGTGAGATGTCCGAGGCGCTGAGGGAGGCTGCGGTCAAGGGGGACGTCCGCCTCGAGGTCCAGCGCGGCGACCGTACCCTGACCGTGACGACGCCCATCCCCGACAACGCGGAGTATGGACACCCCATGCTGGGGGTCACTCCCGCGCTTCTGCGTTATTCCCCCGGACAGGCCCTGCAGAACGCCGCGGGGTACACCTGGAGGATGTCGAAGCTCATGCTCAAGGGGGTCTGGGACTGGGTGACGCAGCGCCAGGAAGTGGACGTCACCGGCCCCATCGGCATTGCCTCGATGTCTGGGCGGGCCTTGAGGGAGGGGCTCTGGAGCTTCGTGACCTTCCTGGCCCTGATCAGCCTGAACCTGGGGCTGCTCAACCTCTTCCCCATCCCCGCCCTCGACGGTGGGCGCATCCTCTTCGTCCTGCTGGAGATGGTGTTCCGACGCAGGCTTCCGGAGCGCGTGGAGAACTGGATTCACATGACGGGCTTTGCCCTGCTGATCACCCTGATGGTCTTCGTCACCTGGCGGGACGTCTATAACCTCTTCTGGACGCGATGAGGCGCCAGGTCGAGATAGGGCCCCTGACGGTCGGGGGCGGGGCCCCGGTTCGGGTGGAGAGCATGCTGAAGGTTCCCCTCTCCGACCGCGGGGCCTGTCTCGATCAGTGCAGGAGTCTCCTCGAGGAGGGGTGCGAGCTGGCCCGTGTGGCTCTGCCGACGGCATCCGACGCGGAGGGGCTGGCCTGGCTGCTTCCGCGGACCGAGCTGCCCCTCATGGCGGACATCCACTTCGACCCCGCTCTGGCCTTGGCGGCGATGGACGCGGGGTGTCGGAGCATCCGCATCAACCCCGGGAACATGCCGCTGGGGCGTCTGGACGAGATGATACGGGCCGCGAAGGACGCGGGCGTCGTCATCCGTATCGGGGCCAACGGGGGGTCCCTCTCGGGGCGCCAGCTCGAGGAGGCGGGGGGGGACCGCGCCGCGGCGCTCTTTCTGGCCGTCCGAGAGCAGGCGGAGCTGTTGCTGGAGAACGGGTTCGAGGACATTATCCTCTCGGCGAAGTCCTCCTCCGTCCCCGAGACGGTGCGGGCCAACCTCCTGATCGCCCGGGCGTATCCCGATTTCCCCCTGCACGTCGGCCTGACGGAGGCCGGTCCCGGCGACAGCGGGATCGTCAAGAGCACGACCGGTATCGCCTCACTGCTGGCGCAGGGAGTCGGGGACACGCTGCGCGTATCGCTGACCGACAGGCCGGAGCGTGAGGTGCGGGTGGGGTACGAGATCCTGAAGGCGCTCCATCTGCGCTCGCGGGGGGTGAACCTGGTGTCGTGCCCGACCTGCGGCCGCAGACGCGCGGACGTCATGCGTCTCGTGGCGCTCATCGAGCCGATGCTGGAGGACCTGCCCGACGGGACGAGCGTGGCGGTCATGGGGTGCGAGGTCAATGGGCCCAAGGAGGCGAAACACGCCCGGCTGGGAATTGCCGGGACCCCGGCCGGTGCGGTCCTGTTCCGGGAGGGGCGGGTGGTCGGCGAATACCCCTTCGAGGAGCTGCCGGAGGTCCTGCCACGCTTCTTCAGGGAAGCGGGATCTGATGAGGGCGACCGGCAGGGGTAGGATGGTCTTCCTGCATTGTCTGCCGGCGGTAAAGGGCTGTGAGGTCACGGAGGAGGTCTTCAAGTCCCCTTGTTCTAAAGTGTTCGGCGAGGCCGAGAATCGGATGCACATCATCAGGGCTGTGATGGTCGCCACCATCGGTGCGTAGGGGAGGTGGAAAGAATGTCGGAGAGACGGACCTTTCGATGCGCCTCTTGTTCTCATGTATTCGAGCAGGAGGGAGGGGCGCTTCGGTGTCCCGAGTGCCGGGGCAAGACCCTGATTCTGCTGGAGGGAGCGTCCCTCAGGGGCTCCGGAGGGTGCGGCGGGAGCTGTGGAAGCTGTTCCTGCGGCTGCCATTAGGGAAGCGCTG
>CAUPUB010000078.1:0-11412 GCA_963514535.1 uncultured Fretibacterium sp. | reverse complement strand
CGGAACAGATCAAGGGCAGGGAATCCCTCGAGGTATCCGTAAACACGATCTACCGAGCCGTGAAGTCCGGGCGATTGTCCTTCGAAGCGAGGAAACACCTACGCTGCAGGGGTAAAGCCTAGTAGAACGGCTGAACAACCGTCCAAGAAAGTGCCTCGGCTCGTACCCCTCAGGAGGTCTTTTTCAATTTATCTGTTGTATTTTGCTTGACAATCTAGCGTCTCAGCGCCGCTGCGCGTTGGCGCCGCCACGCTGCCCCGGGAAGGCGCCTACCCGAAAATATTTTTCCGGCACCTTCGTCTCCGTTATGCCGAAGTAGCCGCGTCCCAGGATGTAGATGTCCTGGTTGACCAACACCACGTTTCCCAGACGAATGCCTGTCCCCGCGTCGACATAATGTATGGTGCTCCAATGGGCGCCCGGGGTGTGAAGCTCGTAACATGCGCGCAGATCGGCCAGGCTTTCGAGATGCGCCTTGCCTTCGATGCAACGTTTCCCGAACTCCGCCAGGGCGACGACGTTCGTATAGTCGTAGGAGAACGCCCCCGTCCCAATACGCCCGCCGGCGCCGGCCTCCACCACGGAACGCTCCACCTTCTCCAGGATGGCGGGCCAGTTCCCCTTCTCCCTCGAGAGGTCTATCCCCAGTGCTCCCGGCAGCCCCATGATCGGAGAGAACAGATCGACCACGTAGCCCCCCTGCTCGATGACCCGCATGAGCATGGGCTCGATATGGATGTAGTTGGTGCACAAAAAGGCCGTATCCTTGCCGTATTTCTCCAGCCAGATAGGCATCTGCTCCAGGATGAACTGCTGGGCGCCGGCAACCCCGGCGTCGCCGAGCGGGTCGGGCGCCGACTCGGCGTAGAAGGAGATTCCAAGGTCCCGGCAGGCCTCCTCCATGATGGCGCGCCTGCGCCCCAGGGTCTCGAAGCTCATGTGACGCGGAAAGGAGATGTGGACGAATTTTTTGGCCCCGACCTCCTTGGCGGCCAGGGGGATCAGGTAGCCGCGGCTGAAGCTGTCCGCGTTCACCACCAGATCCGCGGCGGAGGCAGCGACGTTCAGGTCCTCGTGGGCCTCCCCGATGAAGAGGAGGATATCGGGGCGCCGTTCCCGGACGCGGCGAAATCCCTCCGTTGTCCCGGGGATACCGTGGCTGACGACGATCACCTTCACCTTGGGGTCATCGGCAAGCCCCACGATCTGGCCGATGGTGGTCTCCATCTCGGAGATGAACTGGTCGGGGTAGGTCACGTGGAGGATCATGCCTCCATTTTCCACGCTTCCGTAGCGGTTGATCAGGCTCTCCGCTCCTCGGAGGGAGTCCTCGGCGGCGGAGACGGTCCCCGTCATGAGTCCGATGTGAAAATCGGCCTGTGCGAGGGCGGGCGCCGAAAGAGCAGTGATGGACATAAGACCGGCCAGGATAAAGGACGATAGAACGGAGGACATTAAGAATCTGCGGGAATGGACGGAAATGGTGTGGAATGCGATACGGACACGTTTCATGAAGATCACCTCATCATCGATGATGAAGGCGAACAAAAAGAGCACTGTCCTGGACAGCGCTCCGCGATGAGTGAAACACCACCTCAACAGCGGACGCAGCTATGCACCGTACGGTCTCCCGTTTCGTTCCACAGCGACATCCCATCTGTGGACACTTAACGCACACAGCTTACTCTGTTTGCAGCCTACAGTAAAACTTTGCCTATTATATTGATGGCGTTGGGGTTTGTCAAGGGGAAAATATACTCTGCACCAGGGGCATGATGGGATATGATGCTGCCCCCCTGGTACGCAGAGAGGCGCTGGGGACTCCAGGGACCCACCCGAGGGATGTTTTTTTTGCGTTTTTCCCTTCAATACCGTATACTGTTAAAGAAGCGCTGATTTAATCAGCGCTTCTTTAACGTTTTCAATCACTAGAGGAGTCTTCGAATCCCTGTAGCCGGAGTGTGATCTTTCGTGTCCGCCATCGTCGTCGATGCCCATTACGACCTTCTTATGGACGTCTCCCGCCTTCGCAGAAGAGGGGAGACCCGCGTCATAGAACGTTTCTATCTCGACGACCTGCGCGCCGCGGGGGTCAATGTGCTGGTCTGCTCGCTCTTCGTCGCAAGCGAGTACATCCCCGAGATGGCGCTGCGTGAGGCTCTGAGACAGATTGGCAACCTCCATGCCGAGATGCGGGAGTCCCCGGGCCTCTTCGCGCTCTGCCGCACGGCCGGGGAGGCACGGCGCGCCGTGGACGAGGGAAAGCTCGCTCTCTTCCTGTCGTTCGAGGGGGTCGACCCCCTGGGCAGCGATCTCCAGCTTCTCTCCGTCTTTCACGAGCTTGGCGTGCGCCTCGTGGGACTTACCTGGAGCCGCCGAAACGCGGCGGCGGACGGCTGCCATTTCCGCCCCCTCGAGGAGGGAAAGGTCGGTGGCCTGACGCCCTTCGGCGTCGCCCTTCTGAAGGAGGCCGACCGGCTGGGGATGATCGTGGACGTCAGCCATCTGAACGACGTCGGATTCCGCGACGTCCTGCACTTCTTCAAGGGGCCCGTGATCGCCTCACACTCCAACTGCCGCGCCCTCTGCGGCGTCGTCCGCAACCTGACGGACGAGCAGATCGCGGCCCTGGCCTCCCGGGGTGGCACCATTGGGCTCAACAACACGGTCCATTTCGTGTACCCCGGTGAGGACGACAGACCGGGATGCCCCGAGGCCGTGGCCCCGAGGCTCCCACCCATTCCGGAGGGGAGGCCGCGCTACGCGGGCCTGCTCGACCATGCCCGGCATATCGTCGAGGTCGCTGGAGAGGACCACGTGGGGTTGGGCCTCGACCTCTGCGAATTTGCCCTCCCGGAGGGGGAGCGTGTCCACAGCGTGTTCCCCTCCTATAGGCACGTGGCGCCCTTCATCGAGGCGGTCCGCCGGGAGTTCTCGCCCCGGGCCGCAGATAAGCTGCTGGGGGGCAACTGGATGCGCGTCCTCGAAGGGCTGCGGTGAGGTCTCGCTGGGCGCTTGGGGGGATCCTTGTCCTGTGGTGCGGCGCGCTCGTCCTGGCCCTGGATGCGCTGACCCCCCGGGTCTCGCTTTGTGACGATGCGGGCAGGGCGCTTTGTTCCTTCCCCCTTTATCCCGGCGAGTCCTTTGAGACGGAGTACATTCACTCCGTCCAGCTCTGTCCGGTGGTCGACTGCTATTATGCGGACGGGCGAAGGCTGTGGCTCTGGGAGGAGCGCACCCAGTCCACCAACGCCGGGCTCCCCACGGAGGCCCCTCCGCGAGGGCGCTTCGTACACGATCCGCCCTGGTACCGTTACATCGGGGGAGGGCGGTCCTTCGAGTCCATCGTTCTGAGGGTGGGGGACGCGCGTTTTGGACGAAACACCCTGACCCTGCCCTCTGGCGAAGCACTATCGCTTTTCGAGCTTTACCCGGGGCGCCGCCTGATTCTCTGTGTGCAATGAATCGACGGAGCCGTCCCGGTTTTGAATAACTGGACCTCCGAGGAGGGGATGTACTTGGCAGAACGGATAGTGAACAACGCCATCGATGATATCGATGTGGAGGAGATCAAGAGGCGGTACGACAGCGAGTCCCGTTTCCGTTCCCCGTCGGACTGGACGGGGAGAATTATCTCCGTCGTCGCGGTGATGATGTCCCTGTTCCATCTCTATACCTCGGCCTTCGGCCTGCTCAAGGAGATGTGGCAGCGGCCCATTCACCTTTGTTTTGTCCTCGTCCTGGTCTTCCTTCTGTATCCCGCGACATCCCGGAGCCCGAGGGACCGCATTCCCTGGTACGACTACCTCTGGGCGGCGGTGGGGGCCTTCGTGACGCTTTACATGGTCACTCAGTTCTACGGCCCCATGCTCGAGCGGGCCGGGATGCCGAACACCCTGGACCTGGCCGTCGGACTCCTGGGCATCGTCGTGGTCCTGGAGGCGACTCGGAGGGTCTCCAACCCCGTCCTGCCCGTCATCGTGATCGTCTTCCTCGCCTACTGTTATTTCGGACGATACGCCCCATCCCTGTTCCAGCACCGCGGGTACAACTTCTACCGCATCATCAACCACATGTACCTGGGGACCGAGGGGATATTCGGGACACCCCTCGCCGTCTCCTCGACGTTCGTCTTCATGTTCATCCTGTTCGGCTCCATCGTGGAGCAGACGGGGCTCGGCAGGTACATCATTGACCTGTCCATGGCGCTGGCCGGCTGGTCGGCTGGCGGCCCCGCCAAGGTCGCCGTCGTCAGCTCGGGGATCATGGGGACGATCTCAGGCTCCTCGGTCGCTAATGTCTGCACCACTGGGATGTTCACCATCCCCCTGATGAAGAGCGTGGGGTACCAGCCTCATTTCGCCGGGGCTGTGGAGGCCGTCGCCTCGACCGGAGGGCAGATCATGCCGCCCGTCATGGGGGCGGCGGCCTTCGTCATGGCCCAGACCGTGGGGATATCCTACGTCGAGGTGGCGTTGGCCGCGGTCGTCCCCGCACTTCTTTATTACATCGCGGTCATCGTCCAGGTGCACTACGAGGCCACGCGCCTGGGGCTCAAGGGCCTGCCCCGGGACCGATTGCCGCGCCTGCGAACGCTCCTTTGGGAGCGCGGACACCTGCTGATCCCCTTGGTGAGCATCATCTGCCTCCTGGTTGCGGGGTACACCCCTTTGAAATCGGCTTTCGTGGGAATTCTCCTGGCCGTTGCCGTTTCCTATCTTAGACGCGACACATGGCTGACTCCGTCCAAGCTTTTGGCGGGGCTGGAGAACGGAGCGCGCAGCTCCCTGGGAGTGGCCTGCGCCTGCGCGGCGGTGGGGCTGATCACCGGGACGGTGACCCTGACAGGATTGGGGCTGACTCTGACCAACGCCATCGTCACCCTGGCGGACGGCAGCCTGCTGCTGACCCTGATCCTCACCATGGTCGCCTCGATCTTCCTGGGCATGGGGCTTCCGACGACGGCCAACTTCATCGTGACGAGCACCATAGCGGCGCCGGCACTGATAGAGTTGGGAATCCCGAAGTTGGTGGCCAATATGTTCGTGCTCTACTTCGGCATCGCAGCGGACCTCACGCCACCCGTTGCGCTGGCGGCCTATGCGGGGGCGGGCATCGCCCACGCGGATGCCTTCAAGACGGGGACGACGGCTACGAAGCTGGCCCTGGCGGGCTTCCTGGTCCCCTATATCTACGTGTTCAACCCCATGCTCGTCCTGGTGGGCTTCGAGTTCCTGCCTTTTACCCTCGCCGTGATCACAGCACTGATAGGCGTCTTCCTGCTGGGGATGTCGACGATAGGGTTCTTCAGGGCGCCGATCTGTTTGATTCTGCGCATCCTCGCCCTGGCCGGAGCCCTGGGGCTGATGATCCCAGGATGGAAATCGGACCTGGCGGGGTTCCTCGTGCTTGCCTTGCTCTGGGGGGTCCAGTCGCGGAAGGGGAAGAGTACGTCCAGGGCTTTTTCGGTGTGACATCCGCGTACCTTTAGAAGAGCTGGAACTCAGGACCCAGGCTCTAGGGAAACACTGGTTTAATCAGCGCTTCCCTAGAGCTCACCAAAACAAAAACCCCGCCGTTGAGCGGGGTTTTGAATTCAATCGGCCTGTGCCGTATGTTCTTCTGGTGGCGGCAACTGGCACCGTATGAAAGCAGCAATCCCACCGACGGCATGAGATTTCCCCGCGAAAGCCCCGCCACTTGTCCGGTTTTTTGTACGGCCCGGCTATTTGTAGATGTCCCCGCGTGAACCAATCCGCGTCACATGAATAGTCCGGCTCTCCTCGTAGATATCCAGGAGAGCACGCCATTTCCCCACACGCAACCGATAACCCGACCGCCCCACCAGACGGCGGATATCACAGGCTTCCGGTCCGTTCTCCAAGGCCTCGATCGCCGCAAACAAGCGTCCGCGATCCGGCTCGGGAATACGGGTCAAATGCCGCGATGCATCCTTATCCGTGACAACCGTCCAACTTACAGCACCGATATCTGCTTGCGAAGCTCCTCCATCGTCAGATAGTTGCCCTGTGCAAAACGTGCCCGTGCCTGCTCCACACCGGCAATCTCCTCCGGCGTCAGGGGCGGCTCCGTCGGGTCGGGCGTCTTCCACAAAGCGACGCGCTCCATCGTCTCGATGCTCATCCCTTATCTCTCCTCTCGTCATGCGGACCGCTCCCCATCGCTTCTCTGCGATGGCCCGGGCAAACTCTCCGTTGCACTGAACTCCCGCATCTTTCCCTCCAGAAAAGCAAACCCCTCCGGCGTCGCGGGGATTTCCAGCCGCATATCCCCGCGCTGAATCACGATCGCCCCGCTTGCCTTCTCGTTAGTGGCCAGCTCTCCGACACTCACCTCTAAGCTCTCCGCCAGCTTCACCAGTTCGTCTAAGCGGGGAAGCTGCTTACCCCATTCCCAACGGCGCAGCGTATCTGCGGATACCCCTACAGCCTCGGCAAGTTCAGGCTGACTCATACCCCGCGCCTTTCGCCGATTTGCCAATCTCTCCTTGAAGTCATTCACGTCCTCACCCTCTTAGATTATGCAGATTTGCCTATACTTTTGACAATAGCAAGGCTTCATATATAGTGCGCAGATTTGCTTGTTCCGTGATATACTCTTTGTGTAGGCAAATTTGCATATATTATAGGCAGGTGATCCCATGGCAATTCACGAGGAGCTTTTGAGATTGCGGCACGCACGGCGTTTGAAACAGGTGGATATGGCCGTGAAAATTGGTGTTAGTCCCGACACGTACCGCCGCTGGGAGTGGGGCAAGCTTCAGCCCCGGGCGGATCAGCTCGTCAAACTGGCTTCCGTCCTGGGCACGACGGAGGAGCGGCTTTTGCATCCCGAGGAGGTGGCAAAACATGGAGAAGGCGGAAAAGGCACAACTGCGGATGAGGATACGGGCGCTTAAGGAGCAGGTGGACATCCTCTCGGGGCTCATCGAGGCGATCCCTGAACCGAAGGAGCCGGTCAGGTTCGACCTGCGGCCCCCGGAGATGCGGGACGAGTATTTCACCGCCGCCGAGGCGCAGGAGTTCCTCCGGACGAAACCCAGCACGTTTTACGAGTGGATACGCAAGGGGCGGCTGCCGAAAGGGCAGATGTTCGGGCCGAAGTCCCCGCGGTGGAAGCGGAGCGACCTGGAAAAGGCCGCCCAGGCACGATAGGAGGGAGCGCAGAAAATGGAACCCAGGAGCGAACGCACGTATCAGCTTTTTGCGGCCGAGGCGGCTCGGTTCAACCCGGAATTGCTTCCGTGGATCCCGGTCGGGAATCTGCGGCGGGTGATGTGCGGAAAGGATTTCTCCCAGCAGGACGAGGTAATCATCGAGGGCGACAAAGCCGGGGTCTGGTCCCTGTCTTGCCGCCTTTCGGAGGAAACACCGAAGTGCTACCGCCTCTATGTGCATCCCGATGAGAACTTCCCCGAACTTCTCCCAGATGAATATTGCTCGGTCATCCTTCGACGCCCCGATGTCCGCTGGAAGAACGGAACGCTTTCGTTCGGCGGCTCCGGCAGCGCGCGGACATGGGCGGAGCTGAACGAGGAATTGGACGCCCCGGCGAAGTCCTTCACCTACGCCTAAGGCAAACAATATCGTCGGCCTCGTCTCCCATCGAGGAGGCGGGGCCGACAGCCGAAGGCTGCTTTTTAAGCTGAAGGCCGACAAAAAATGTTTCCGACATCCGTGTCGGGAAAATGGGCAAAGGAGAGACAAAATGGAAAAGTGCGTGGGCTTGGGATTGGGCTTTTTATGGATGTGGGTCGTGTGGCTGGCAATCAGGGAGGTTCGGGACATTCTGAAGCGGAAGCAATAAACAACATTGATTCAAAAGAAGGGGGTGATCTCAATGCCATCAGAGAGCAAGTTAAGAGGACTTAGTTTGTTCTCGGGCATTTGACCGGCGGCTTGGACCTGGCGTTCGAGTGGGCCGGCGGGACTATGATTGCGATGTGCGAGACCGAACCGTTCTGCCGGAAGGTGCTTCGGGAACACTGGCCGGATGTGCCCCTGTTTGGGGATGTGAGGAAGGTGAAGGGTTCGGATGTCGGAACAGTTGATGTTATTTACGGAGGGTATCCCTGCCAGCCGTTTTCATCCGCAGGCTCTCGAAGAGGCGAAAAGGACCCTCGTCATCTCTGGCCACATTTTATGCGACTCGTTGGGGAGCTCCGGCCCGCTTGGGTTGTTGGAGAGAATGTTGTTGGGCACATATCCCTCGGCCTGGATGCCGTGTTGCACGACCTGGAGAGTGCAGCGTACACCGCACGGGCGTTCTGTATTCCGGCTGGAGCTGTCGGAGCGCCCCACCGCCGACACAGAGTCTTCGTGGTTGCCCACGCCGACAGCGCGGGACAGCAGCGGGGCAACAAACACAACGGCTGTCCAGAGGGATCGCTACAAGAGGGGGATGCTGAGGTACTGGCTTCATGCCCGTGCCGGATTCCCCAGCTGCACGACATATCCGCACCCCGAATTTCTAGAGCAGGTGATGGGTTTCCCGACAGGACACACCGAATTAAAGTCCTCGGGAATGCGGTAGTTCCCCAACAGGCCTACCCGATTTTTCGGGCAATTACAGAGATCGAGTCGGTCGCCGCCCACATCCTATAATGCCTCTTATGCCGCGCGGGACGAGGCGGGGGATGGCAAGCGGCGCACCCGGTAGGCTCGCGGCCGCGCGGACATAAGAAGCTCACATTATAGGACATGGGCGGCGAGAACCTTACAGCTCCGTGCCCATCGTCCGGCAGCTCCGCGGCGGTCTATAGCGCCCGCTCGTGCCCTCGCAGGGCGCGCCGCCTGTCTGGCATGGCGCGGCGATCGGGAAGCCGCCAGGAGCGGCCCCGCCGCACCAGGAGAAGCGGAGCCCCCCTCCTACCCCCCCGCCGGGGGGGCTCGGTCGCTCGCCTGCCTCCTCGCCGGGAGGCAGGGCGCCTCCGGTGCGCGGCTCCTCAACGCCCGGCCCCCCGCCTGCGTCGGCGTCTCGCTCCGTGGTCCAGAGACCGCCGCGGCGGCGGGAAGAGGAGAACCCGCCGCGGCGGGGAATCAATCAGGAAAGGATAGACCGTCATGGACATTCGTATAGATGTAGAGTTTTTTTCCCACCCCAAGACCGTAAAGCTCGAGCGAAGGCTCGGGCTCGAGGCCGTCAAGGCCCTGATGGTACTTTGGACGTGGGCCGCCCGGAACCGTCCCGACGGCGACCTGGCCGGGCTGGAAAACGAGGACATCGAGATCGCCGCCGGCTGGATGGGCGAGGTCAACAAGCTGGCCCCGACCCTCAACGCCCTGGGCTGGCTGGACGGCGAGCCGGGCACGTTCCGGCTCCACCAATGGGAGGAGCACAATCCCTGGGTGGCCGAGATGCAGAGCCGATCGGACAAGGCCCGACTTAGCCGTATGGCCCAGACTCACCCGGTCCTCTATGCGCAGCTCATCGAGGCCGGGGCCACCGGCATCAGCCGGGAGGGCTACGAGGCGCTGACAGGAGGTTCGGCCTCTCCGGAAGACGTGGCCACCTCTCCCGCTCCCTTGGCCCCGGAAGGGAAAAACCTTGCGCCGGAACCTCTCGCGCCCACAACTGCGCCCACGGTGCAACGCCCCGTTAACGACCGTTCAACGACCGTTAACGACGCGCCGGCTCCTTCTCCTGTTCCTTCTCTTCCTCCTGCTCTTTCTCCTGCTCCGTACGGGAAGGAAGGAAATCCCAAGTTACCCACAGACCTATCCACAAAGTTACCCCCAAAATCAGTGGATAACCCTGCGACCCCAACGGACGACCGAACTATTCGAGAGTTTGTCCGCATCTACCGCACCTTTCCCGGCTACGCCGCCGCCAGCTGGGAAAAGGAGCGGGGCTGGTTCCTGAACCTTCGCCGGGAGTATCCGGCTCTAAACCTGCTGGAGCAGATAAGCCGTGCCCTGGACTGGATTGACCGGCACAAGGATTTCAAGGTCAAGAACGCGCGGGCCTTTTTCGTGAATTGGCTGAAAAAAACAAATAAAATGAACGAATGACGGAGGCGCCTTTTTCCCTTCTCCGCTATGCTGTGGCCATTCCCGACAGGAGGAGGTGAAAAAGATGCCTGTAGTCCAGAACCTTTACAGCAACAGGGTTTCCCTGAAGCTGAACGCCGGGTCCAACGCCGCCGGCAAGATGATTGTGAAGAGCGCCGGCCTGAACAAGCTCAGCGAGGCTGCCGACGCCGAGAAGATCATGGCGATTGCGGATCTGGCTGCCCCGACGCTGAAGCATCCAGTAGTCCGGGTGGAGCGTAACGCTGTGTTCACGCTGGAGAAGCAGTAGGCTGGTTCGGATGAACCCATGAGAGGAGGTGAAAGACATGGCGGAGAATACCGTGCTTAAGATGACCTTCAAGGGGCCCGGAGAAAAGGATATCCTGATTTCCCTCCCCTATGCCGACGAGAGCAAGACGGCTGCAGTCAAGCCCCTGATGGAGGGGATCCTGGCCAACAAGGATATCTTCGAGGTCCAGCCGCAGGCCCTGAAAAAGGCCGAGTTCGTCAAGACCGAGACCAACATCACGCCGGTCGATTTGTCCTAGACGAAGCGAAACACCGCGCCGAGCGCGAGAATAAAGGGGGGACGCCCCCTTATTTTTTTACCTTCTGCCAGGAGGGCAAAAATGGAGGATTTATTGAAAAGCATTGCGGGAAGCGGGTTTTCTGTGGCTGTGGCGGCCTTCCTGCTCTTGCGGATGGAGCGGGAACTGCGGGGGCTGCGGGAGGCGATCGAGCGCCTGCGGCACTGCCAGACCTGCCGCCTCTCCCCCTGGAAAATCACGCTGAATGGAGAGGATGACGATGAGCTATAAGATAAACTTCTTCCAACCCAAGGAGTTTGTCTGCCCCTGCTGTGGGGCCGGGAAGCCTGCGGCCTTGCTGGTGTTGTGGCTGGAGTTCCTGCGGCGGGCCTGGGATGGCCCCGTGGCCGTCAACTCGGGGTTCCGGTGTGCGGCGCACAATCGAGAGGTCGGGGGGGCGGCCCAAAGTCGCCACCTGCTCGGCCTGGCGGCGGATATCCGGCCGCAGGCGCGGGAGTTCATCGAGCCGTTCAAGTCTCTGGTGCTGTGCCTGGGGCGTCTTCCCGGCTGGGAACTGCGGGCCTATCCGACCTTTGTTCACGTGGCCGTGCCGCGGGGCGAGGAGGCGCGCCCCTGGGACGGGGGGCTGATATCCCTTCGGGTGGAGTGAACCGGATGACAAAAAAGACAAAAACACGGGGAGAAAGGAGAGGGGCCGTAAGGCTCCTTTTTTCTTTCCGCGGCCAAGGAAAGGGGCCGCGGCGGGTTCTCCTCTTCCCGCCGCCGCGGCGGTCTCTGAACCACGGAGCGAGACGCCGACGCAGGCGGGGGGCCGGGCGGTGCAGAGCCGCCCT
>CAUPUB010000077.1:0-11430 GCA_963514535.1 uncultured Fretibacterium sp. | reverse complement strand
CCGTCGGTTTCCACCGGGAGATCTCTTTTTCCCCCTCGATGAGGGGGCAAATGGTCCTCCCGAAAAACCCCCTGCGCCGGACCCTGCCGACGACCCGCCCCGCCTCTGTCCCCCCGGCCAGCCAACCCGCCGCGAGGGCCCGGGCCTCCGCTTCCTCGTCCCGGCCCTCCAGGGCGGAGACAACGTCCCGGCGGACTATCCCTCTCCGTGAGAGCTCACAGGCTATTCGGTCGTCCCCCCAGCTTTCGTGTCCCTCCACGAAAAGACGGGCGTAGAGCGCGTCGTCCAGGAGGCTCATTCCGCGAAATTCCACGATCAGGGCCTCCGCCTCCTCGGGCGTAGCCCCCCATGCGGCAAGGCGCTCCCGAACCTCCCGCTCCGGACGGGGCGCACGGGAGAGGAGCCGGAAAAGCCGGAGCCGATGCTGCTCTGGCGAAAGCCCCTTTTCTTCCTGCATCCCCATCACCGGGGGCCGTCGCCCTCCGTTCCAGCACCGCCCAGGAAGCGGCCGATGAAGTTCCTCAGGTCCTCTACCCCCGAGCGGTTCTCCCCCGAGGTGATAACGGGAACGTCGACGGAGATCAGTCCGCCCCGCACGTACTCCTGCAGGAGGGCCCGATGCCGGCCTCTCGATATCTTGTCCGCCTTGGTGAAGACCACCAGCATCGTCCTGCCGCACCCGCTCAGCCACTCCTGGAGGGCCCGGTCATTCCCCAGGAGGCCATGCCGGAAGTCCACGAGATGGCAGACGAGGCGCAGCGTTCTTCTCCGTTCGACGTAGGCGGCAACCAGCTTGGACCATTCGTTTCTCTCCGCCTTGCTCCGGGACGCGTAGCCGTATCCCGGAAGGTCGACCAGACGAAACGGCGTCGCGGCCTGCACGGAGTAGAAGTTGATGCTGCGGGTCTTTCCCGGCGTCGCCCCCACGTGGGCCAGCCTCGTCCCCAGCAGCGCGTTGATCAGCGTTGACTTTCCGACGTTCGAGCGGCCGGCGACGGCGACCTCCGGCATCTCCTCCGGTGGAAGCTGAGGAATGGAGAAACAGGTCGCCTCAAGAGACGCCTTCCAGAGCATCGGTTTTCTCCAGTCCAGTTTTCTCCGGTTCGTTTTTTTCTACTTCGGCTTTCTCCGGCTTTTCCAAGCCCTTTTCGAGGACCGTCAGGACCTCCTCGGCGTAGTCGAAGCGCATCCCCTCGGTATATTCCCCGGGGATCTCCTCGACGTCCACCCGATTGGCCGCGGGCAGAACGATGTGCAGGACCCCATGGCGCCGGGCGGCGAGGATCTTCTCCCGGATGCCCCCGACGGGAAGGACCTTGCCCCTCAGGGATATCTCACCCGTCATGGCGATGCCCGGACGGACGCGGCGGCCGCTGACCGCCGACAGAATGGCCGTGGCCATCGTGATTCCGGCCGAGGGCCCATCCTTCGGAACGGCTCCCTCGGGAACATGGATATGGATGTCCACGCTCTTCCAGTCGAACTCCCCTATCCCGAGGGCCTGGCTCTCGGACCGCAGATAGCTCACGGCCGCCCGGGCGGACTCCTGCATCACGTCGCCGAGGTTTCCGGTGAGGACCAGCTCCCCCTTTCCCTTCATCGTCACAGCCTCGATGAGCAGGACATCGCCGCCCGCCTCCGTCCAGGCCAGGCCGACGACGTTCCCCCTCTCGGGGGCCTTCGGGACGGACAGGTCATAGAGCTTCGGGGGCCCCAGGTAGTCCTTGAGGTCCCCTACCCTGACCCCCACCGGAAGGGCGATGGGCTCGGACTTGTCTTTAGCCTCGACGAGACGGCGCGTAATCTTGCGCGCCACCATCGACAGAGCACGGTCCAGCCCGCGGACGCCGGCCTCGCGCGTGTAGGAGGCGATAACCTTTTTGACCACGGGGACCGGGATCTTCACCTCGGACCGCTCCAGGCCGTGCTCCTTCAAGATCCTCGGGACGAGGTAGCGCATCGCGATCTGCAGCTTCTCCTCGGCGAGGTATCCCGGAAGGGGGATCACCTCCATGCGATCCAGAAGGGGCCTGGGAATCGTATGGGTGACGTTGGCCGTGGTGATGAAGAGCACCTCGCTCAGGTCGAAGGGGACCTCGAGGTAGTGATCGGTGAAGGTGCTGTTCTGCTGCGGGTCCAGGACCTCCAGCAACGCGGAGGCCGGGTCGCCTCGAAAATCGTTCCCCAGCTTGTCGATCTCGTCCAGCAGGACGACGGGGTTGCAGCTGCCGGCCCTCGCCAGCTTCTGGATGATCCGGCCCGGGAGGGATCCGATATAGGTCCGTCGGTGCCCGCGGATCTCGGCCTCGTCCCGGACGCCCCCCAGGGAGACGTTGACGAAGCGCCGGTTCAGCGAGTCCGCGATGGAGCGCCCCAAGGAGGTTTTCCCCACCCCCGGAGGGCCGACGAAGCAGATGATCTGCCCCTTCATGTCCGTCCCGGCGCGACGCCGGACGGCCAGGAACTCCAGGACGCGGTCCTTCACCTTGCGCATACCGTAATGGTCCCGGTCGAGAATTTTCTCCGCCCTGGCGATGTTCTCGTTCTCCTCGGTCCTCACACCCCACGGCATGTCCAGGATCCAGTCCAGGTAGCTGCGGACTACAGCGGCCTCCGGCGAGAGTGGGGACATCCTGGCGAGCCGGGCGATCTCCCGCTTCGCCTTGTCCCTCGCCTCGTCGCTCATCAGGGAGGCGTCCACCCACTCCGTGTAGCGAAGCTCCTCCTCCCCGTCCTGCCCCTGGCCGAGCTCGTTCTGGATGATGCGCAGCTGCTCCCGCAGGTAGTATTCCTTCTGCTGCTTGTCGACGACGGAGCGCACGCGGTCCTGGATGTCGTGCTCCAGCTCCAGGATATCTATCTCCTCCGTCAGGAGACGCAGCAGGAGGGACAGGGCCTCCTCCACATCCTGGATCTCCAGGAGGGCCTGACGATCCTCCAGTTTCGCGGATATGTGCGAGCCGATCAGGTTGATGAGCTGCCCCAGGTCGTCCAGCTCCGCGATAGAGGCCATTACCTCGTTCGGGATACGGGGCTGCAGGGTGTTGTAGCGCTCGAAGCTGCCGAGGACGCGCCGCCTCCAGGGCTCCAGCTTTGCCGACTCCGCCTGGATCCAGGGCATGGGGACCACGTGCGCCGTCAGGATGTCCTTGTCCAGTTGGTATTCCCGAACCCTCATCCGGGCTATACCCTCGACCAGGACCTTGGTCGTCCCGTCCGGGACGCGCACCACCTGGAGGACGTTGCAGAGGGTCCCCACCTTGTAAAGGTCGCTGATCTCCGGGTCCTCGGTCCCGTTGTCCGTCTGGGCCGCCACGAAGACCTTCTTGTCCTGGAGGAGGGCAGATTCCATAGCTCGTATGGATCGGGGGCGCCCCACGAAGAGGGGCATGATGATCCCCGGAAAGAGGACCATGTCCCGGACGGGAAGAACGGGACAGATCCCCTCCTCCGGGGTCTCCGAATCCTGGGAGGCTACGACCGCAATCCTCGTCGCCACCTCAGGCAACCTCCCTGGCATCTCGGAACAGGCTTTCGAGGGAGATGTTCCGATCGACGAAATCCGCCGTGATCGAGAGGACGTTAATCTTGCCCTCCATCGAGGGCAGCTCGTAGAGCACGTCCAGCATCAGGTTCTCCATGATGGAGCGCAGCCCGCGGGCCCCCGTCTTCTTCTTGACGGCAAGCTGGGCGATCCGGGTAAGGGCCTCGGGAGTGAATTCCAGGCGCACGCCCTCCATGGACAGGATCTTCTGGTACTGCTTCACCAGGGCGTTGCGGGGCTCCTGCAGGATGCGGACGAACGCCGCCTCGTCGAGCTCCTCGAGGGCCACCAGGACGGGAATGCGCCCAACCAGCTCCGGGATGAAGCCGAAGGCCATGAGGTCCTCGGGCTGGATCTTGCGCACGATGTCGTAGCGCTTCTCCGATGTGCGCACGGAGAGCTCCCCTCCGAAGCCCAGGGAACGCTGGAGCTCGCGCCGCGCCACGATGTTCTCGATCCCCTCGAAGGCGCCTCCGCAGATGAAGAGGATATTCTCCGTGTTCATCTGGATGAATTCCTGATGAGGGTGCTTGCGCCCGCCCTTCGGCGGGATGTTGGCGATGGTTCCCTCGAGGATCTTGAGCAGGGCCTGCTGGACTCCCTCCCCGGAGACGTCCCGCGTGATGGAGGCGGACTCCGACTTGCGTGCGATCTTGTCTATCTCGTCCAGGTAGATGATGCCCCTCTCCGCGGAGGGCAGATCGTAATCCGCCGCCTGGAGGAGGCGCACCAGGATGTTCTCGACGTCCTCCCCCACATATCCGGCCTCGGTCAGAGTCGTCGCGTCCGCGATCGCGAAGGGGACGTTGAGCTTGTGTGCCAGGGTCTGGGCGATCAGGGTCTTTCCGGACCCCGTCGGGCCCAGCAGCAGGACGTTGCTCTTCTGGAGATCGATCTCCCCATTGCGCAGCTCGATGTTGTTCCGCACCCTCTGATAATGGCTGTAGACGGCCACGGAGACCACCCTCTTGGCCAGGGACTGCCCCACGACGAACTGATCCAGGAACTCGTTCAGCTCACGGGGCTTCACCGGAAAAATCGCCGACGGCGCCTCCTCCTTCGTCTCCTCCTCCTCCTCATCATCATCATCCCGGACCGGGGGCTGGTACCCTTCCAGGGGCGGCATCTCCCCCTTTTCGTTCTCCAGGAGGATGTTGCAGAGCTCCACGCACTCGTTGCAGATCCAGGCTCCATGGCCGGCGATTACATGACCGGCGATCAGGCGATAGACCTCACCCTGGGATTTCCCGCAGAATGAGCAGTGGATATCCTTCCGTTCAAATCCGTTTCCGTTGATCCTGTCCAAAGTGAAACGACCTCCAAAAAACGCATTAAGGGGACAGCAGAGTCCATCCCCTTAAAACGCCTCATATTCACGGTTTAGGGCCGACAGGGGTTACCGCGAGTCGATGATGCGATCGATCAGGCCGTACTGCAGGGCCTCCTCCGCCGTCATGAAGTTGTCCCGTTCCGTGTCCCGTGCGACGTCCTCGATGTCTCGCCCCGTCCGGGCGGCCAGGATGCGGTTCAGGCGTTCCCGCGTCCTCAGGATATTGCGCGCATGGATCTCGATATCGGTGGCCTGCCCGCGGGTCCCGCCGGAGGGCTGATGGATCATGATCTCCGCGTTCGGCAGCGCCAGGCGCTTTCCCTTGGCCCCGCTGGACAGAAGTACCGCCGCCATGCTCGCCGCCAGCCCAACACAGATCGTCGAGACCGGGCTCTTGATGTACTGCATCGTATCGTATATGGCCAATCCGGCGGTCACACTGCCCCCGGGGCTGTTGATATAGAGATGGATATCCTTCTCGGGGTCCTCGCTCTCCAGAAAGAGCAGCTGCGCGATGATGGAGTTCGCGACCCCGTCCTCCACCTCCGTCCCCAGGAAGACAATACGATCCTTGAGGAGCCGGCTGTAGATGTCGTAGCTCCGCTCTCCCCGCCCCGTCTGCTCAATAACGTAAGGAACGTAGTAGGACATGGGGGCCTCTACCGCTCCTCGGCCTTGTCCGCCGAGGGCGTCTCCGCCTGCGGAGCCGACAGCTCGTCCACGTCCCGGACCTTGACGAGGGTCATGAGGAGGTCCGTGATCTTGGAGTAGCGAAGGTCGTCCACGACTCCGGCCAAGAATTTCCGGTCCTTGTGCAGCAGGCCCAGCAGCCTGTTGCGATCGATGCCGTAAATAGCCGCGCGGCGGTCCACCTCCGCCTCGAGGTCGTCCTTGGAGACCTCCACATCATATTTTTTGCCGATGGCGTCCAGGACAAGCATATTCCGGACCATCTCGACGGCCCTGGAGCGGATGATACCCTCGTAGCGGGCTTCGTCCTCCTCCCTCAAGCTGAGGAGCTCCTTCATCCCCATGTTGAAATGCTGCCGTGTATCCTCCTCGTCCCTCTTCTTCAGAAGCTCGGCCTGGCGCACCACCAGGCTTTCGGGGACCTCCACCTTAGACTGTTTCGAGACCTCGTCCACGGCACGACTAGCAGCATCGGCCTCGTTCTTCCTCTTCATCCGAGTCAGGAGGTCATCCCCGACCTTCCGACGGAAGGCATCCTCCGTCGCGATCTCCGTATCCTCTCCAAACAAAATCTTGAAGAACGCGGCGTCGAGGTCCGGAAGGATACGGGCATAGACGGTCTCGAGGGTCATCGTATGATGTACGCGCTTGCCCGCCACCGTGCTGTCCCGGTAATCGGGCTCGACGTTGAACTCCGTCTCCGCGGTCTCGCCGGCGGCCCTGCCCATCAGCGCAGAACGGACCTCATCGCGGATAAACTCGTCGGAGAGGTCGATCTCGCCCTTCTGGGGCTTGTCCTCCCCCGAGGACGCATCGTCCAGGACGCGGGTGACGAAGTTCACGGCGACGACATCCTCCTTCCCGGCCGGGCGTTCGACCGGCTCCAGGCGGGAATGCCGTTTGCGGATATCGAGGACCAGGGCGTCCACCATGTCGTCCGTAACCTTGGAGGCCAACCGTTCCACCTCTATATCCTCCAGGGCGGGCAGCTCCGTCTCCGGCATGACCTCCAGGGCGAGCTCACAGGTCACAGGTTCCCCCTCCTGGATGTCGTCGATCTGGATAGAGGGGTCGGAGATCGTCTCCAGGTCATAATCCTCGACAACCTGCTGCAGAGCTCCGGGGAGGATCTTCTCCAGGGCCTCGTTGTAGAGCGTCTGGCGTCCGACGCGCATCTCTATCACCCTGCGCGGAGCGTGCCCCTTGCGGAACCCGGGGATGTTCGTGCTCCGGGAGATCTCGCCCAGCACCTCGGCAAGCCCCTTGGAAAACTCGGCCGCCTCGAACTCGACCTTGACCCTGACGACATTCTTCTCCTGCCCCAGCAACTCCGTCTTCATATCTCAAACCCCTTTCGAGCTTTCAAACGCGCGTATTATACCATTGAACTGAACCCATTTGATGAACTGGACCCATTTGAACGGACACCAAAAACAGCCGTGCGGCACACTTTCGACCGGTCACGAATCCGTCTTTTGAGGGGCCGCGCTTCCAGGGGCTCTGTGCTAGAATGAGTGCGCTGCAATCCCAACGAATTTCACGATCGTTCAGGTTCTGCGTTCCGTGAGGTTTCGATTCACAGGGCTTTGGAATCTTTGTTATTGGAATCTTTGTTAATTGGAGGAGACAGGTCATGCCTATGCAGATAGGATTGGACGAATTGCTTTCCATGCTGCTGGCCCGTGTGGACGGGCTCGCCATGGACTCGGAAAACCAGAAGAGCCGCTTCAACATCATGTTCCGGATCCTTTACAGGAAAGGCATCTTTTCCGAGGAGGACGTCCTCGATGCGGTTCGCGAGGAGCACCGCATCCTCAAGGAGCTTGGGATGCTGGAGAAGATGCCCGAGGAGGAGGCCATCCGGTCCGCGGCCGACGCCCTGATGCTCTGGATCAAGGGGGATGCGGCGACCATCCGTAAGTCCCTGGAGGAATATGACAGACGCCTCCAGGAGGCCATGAGCAAACAGCAGAAGCCGAAGATCGACGTTGCCTCCGCGGCGGTCCTGGATCAGCTGGACCGCATGGGAGGGGCCCCCCAGCGCGGAAAAAAACTCATTCTCTAAGATTTCGTCCTCCCTTGAACACCCCGCTACGCCAATGCCCCATCCTCTTCTTACAATGATACGGTTTTGGAGCAGGACGGCAGGCCACGGATTCTTCGTGGCCTTGCTTGATATTCTTTTCCTCTCCCTCGCCGTCTACCTCGGATACGCCATACGCCTCAGCCTCTTCATCCCGGAACTGTACCTCTCCGACTGCCTCCGCGCCGCCCTGGCGTTCTCGGCGTCCGGCGCGGCCGTGTTCGTCCTGGGAAGGCAGTACAGGATCCTCTGGACGCAGGCGGGTTTCGAGGACTATCTCCGCTTTGCAAAACTCTATGTCCTGGCGGCTCTCCTCTTCTTTTTCGCGAATTTCGTCTGGCGCTTCGCCCTGCTCCCCAGGACCACGCTCGTGATCCTGCTCTTCTCGGGATTTTTTTTCTGCAGCGGGCTCCGGGTCTCCTGGCGCCTGGTTCACGAGCCCTCCCCGGCCCAGTCCTCCCGGCAGAGGACCCTCATTATAGGGGCCGGCGAGGCCGGCATCCTGCTGGCGCGGGACCTGCTCCGAAATTCCGGGGACCTCCTTCCGGTGGCCTTCGTGGACGACGATCCTCAGAAGATCGGCAAAAGGATCGCCGGGCTCGACGTCATCGGGGACACGGAGCGTCTGACGGAGATCGTCGGAGAGCAGGACATCAGGGTTGTCCTGATAGCCATCCCCTCCGCGCTCGGAAGGAAGATTCGCTCCCTTTACGACCGTTTGGCCCCGCTGGGTGTCGAGGTCCGCATCCTCCCCAGCCTCCGGGAGCTCGCCGGCGGGGACATCTCCCTCAACCCGCCCCGCAGCGGCAAGCTGGGGGGCCCTCTGGGCCGGGACCCCGGGACGATCGACCCGCCGGCGGTCTCCGGCTATCTCCGGGGGCGCAGCGTCCTCGTGACGGGGGCGGGCGGTTCCATCGGCAGCGAAATCGTGCGGCAGGTCATCCGAAATGAGCCCAGGGAGCTCCTCCTTCTGGGACACGGCGAGCAGTCGATCTACCTTCTGATGGAGGCGCTGCAGCGGGAGGGCCCCGGCGTTCCGCTGCACCCGATCATCGCGGATGTGGCCGACGAGACGGCGATCGAGGACCTGTTCCGGCGCTGGAGGCCACAGGTGGTCTTTCACGCCGCGGCGCACAAGCACGTCCCGCTCATGGAGTCCTGTCCGCGGGAGGCGCTGCGGGTTAACGCGCTCGGGACCCGCACCGTCGCACGGGCCGCGGGGCACGGAGGGGCGGAGCGCATGGTCCTGATCTCCACGGATAAAGCGGTCAACCCGTCGAGCGTCATGGGGGCCACGAAACGGCTGGCGGAGAAACTCCTGGAGCAGGAACAGCGGAACTATCCCTCCACCGCCTTCATGGCCGTACGGTTCGGAAACGTCCTGGGCAGCCGGGGGAGCGTCATCCCGAAATTCGAGCTCCAGATCGCCGCAGGGGGACCCGTCACCGTCACGGCCCCACGAATGAAGCGCTACTTCATGCTGATTCCGGAGGCCGTAAGCCTGGTCATACAGGCGGGGGCCATGGGCAAGGGGGGGGAGCTCTTCGTTCTGGACATGGGGGAACCCGTCGTCATCACCGAGATGGCCGAGCTCCTGATCCGCCTTCATGGGTACGAGCCCTACCGGGACATCCCGATCGTCTTCACCGGGATAAGGCCCGGCGAAAAGCTCGAGGAAGAGCTTTTTTACGAGCCCTCCTCCGTGCATCCCACGTCGCACCCCAAGGTGTTCACGGCCCATCTGAGGGCCGCACAGAGCTCCGAAGCGGAGCTGGACAACCGGCTGGAGCGCAGCATGACCCACCCGGATCTCGCACTCTCCCTGCTGCGCGGGATGGTGCCGGAATATATTCCGCAATCAGGAGTTGCTTCGCCTCACGGGTCATCCTCTTGATCCGGCACTCGCGGCTCATCGCCTCCTCGCGGCTCGGGCACTCCTCGCAATAGGCCAGGACCACGGGGCGACGGGAGCGCGTGTACCGGGCTCCGGTTCCCGCATTGTGCCTGCTCAGACGCTTGTCCGGGTCGGTCGTCCATCCCGTGTAGAGCGATCCGTCGCGGCAGCGGACGATATAGACGTAGAAGGGCAAGGGACCCCGCCTCAGATCTTCCGAACGATGGCCGCGCCGTTCGCAAAGAGCACTGACATCACCCCCTCCAGGCCGCCGTGGTCCAGAAGGTGGGAAAGGAGGATGTCCAGCCCGATGAGGATCAGTAGCACGCCGCCGATCAGCTCCACGCGCCTGCCAAAGCGGCATCCGACAAAACGCCCGATGTAGATCCCCAGTGCGCAGGTCAGGGCCGTAAACACCCCCGCCAGAAGGGCCAGATTGAGGACGGGCTTGTTCACGAGGGCGAAGCCGGCCCCTACGACGAAGGCATCAATGGACGTGGCCAGGGCCAGGGAGAACAGGGCCCCCGGGGAGGCCGTTGCGTCCCCATCGCAGAGATTCGAGGGCCCCAGGGCGCTGCGGATCATGCCCCCTCCCACGAAGGCCAGGAGCCCGAAGGCCAGCCAGTGGTCGAGCGCAGTCATCAGCCCCGCGGACCACTCCCCCGCCGCCCATCCGCCCAGGGGCATGAGGAACTGGAACAGGCCGCAGGCCCCTCCCATCCGAAGGGACGCCCTTCCGAACCGCCCCGGAATGCAGGCCCCCATGCAGACGGAGACGGCAAACGCGTCCAGGGCCAGGGAAAATCCCGATACGGCCGACTCCCAATCCAATCCATCTCCCAATCCATCCTCCCCGCCTTCCTGGGAAAAAAAAACAAAAAAGAATGGAGCGCCGGAGAAAAGAGCATGCCCGACGCCCCGGATTCCGAGTGCAATTCCAGCCCCTATTCCATCAGGAGCTTGCTTCCGCCGATGAGATACTCCATCCCCGACCAGACCGTCAGCGCCGTGGCAACCCACATCAGGGCCATGCCGCCCGGTATCTTCAGGATCAACATCGTGAGCGCGGCGATCTGGAAGACCGTCTTGATCTTCCCCCCCCGGGACGCCGCAATGACGACGCCCTCCGCCGCGGCGACGAGGCGCAGCCCCGTGACGACGAACTCCCGGGTGATGATGACCAGCACGATCCAGGCGGGAATGCGGTGCAGCTCCACCAGCGCGATCATGGCCGCTATGACCAGCACCTTGTCGGCAAGGGGGTCGATGAACTTCCCCAGGGTCGTCACAAGACGATGCCTGCGCGCGATGTAGCCGTCGAAGGAATCCGTCAGGGCCGCAACCACGAAGACGGCGCCGGCGAGAACATCCCCCCAGGCCGGAGGGTCCTCCATCAAAAAGCCCGGAAGCGGAACCGTTCCACCGATGCGCACCGATAGGAACAACAGCACGATGGGGGCCAGAAAGACACGCACCAGGCTGAGCATGTTGGGCAGGTTCAGGGCCTTCGCACTCAAAATCGGATCACACCTCCAAAACTTTGCCGCCCCTATCGCTTCATACGAGGGCGCGGCACCGCAGGACGAGCATTTTTCATATGTCCAGGCTGCCCTAATCCGTCTGCTTAAGGGGGTGGAGTGCCACAGCCTGACGACAGACAACGGAAAGGAGTTTTTTGCGCGACACAAGGAAGTATCCGCTGCCCTGGACGAGCTGTGCCCAAGAAGCGGGGCATACGTGGAACGCCTGGCCAACCGTCCCAGAAAGTGTCTCAGCTTAGGAGAGGACGACCAGGACGTCCCCCGTGTTGACGGACTCCCCGCCCCGCACACGAACCTCCGCCACCGTGCCGTCGGCGGGGGCGAAGATCTCGTTCTCCATCTTCATGG
>CAUPUB010000076.1:0-11535 GCA_963514535.1 uncultured Fretibacterium sp. | reverse complement strand
ACATTGGGGTTGTAGATGTACTGCACCCCCAGGCCCCACTCCTTGAAGTCCTCGCTGGCATCCTTGTCGAAGTCATAGTTGTAGTAGAACAGGTGGGTGGCCCACTTCTCGTTCCACTCCTGTCCCAACCCAACACGGAAGAACTTGAGGTCGTCCCACATGACATGGGCATCCTTATAAGCAGGCGTAACAAACATCGATCCGTTGCTCCCCATACCAGTAGGCGTTACGAACCTCAAATCCATCTGGCCGTACTCCAGCCACAGACTGGTGAACTTCAGGGCCTCCTGCTTTACGTCGACGATGAGCTTCCAGGCATTGGCACTGTCGAAATCGGCCTCATGCCACTTACTATCGGCAGTACGCCAGAAATCTCCATTGGTCTGCTGATGATAGAAGATTCCCTTCAGGGCGATGTTGTCGTTGAAGTTGAAGCGCAGGCCACCAAAGACCGTCCAGAGATTGTCGAAGCTGAAGCTCCCATCAACCAACTTTCCCTTCTCGGGCTCGGCGTTGTCGCCGACGAAAGCCTGGAACCCCAAGTCAAGTCCTACCTGCTCATTGAACTGGAACTTGCCCATCAAGAAGAGCTCCCAAGCGCCCCACTCCGCCTCAGCGATCTTCCCCTTGTTATCGTCAGCGAAGAAATCATCCAGAGTCGGATGTGTCACATAGGCATGGACACTCCCCATCCCGAAACTCTTGGTCCAGCCCAACCCGTCCGTCGTACGGTCGGTCAGGTAAGAATCAAGCCCATAGAAACCGCCCATCGCCTCGAAGTCCGTTGCCCCTCCGAGATAGTAGTCCTCCTCCATATCCCACTCGAAGCGTCCCGGAATGAACGTAGACTCCCAATAAAAGGGAATCTCCACATAAAAGCGGCTCCAGCCTGTATCCAGACCATCCAGACGTCCCACGAAGTGCATGGGGTCCTCCTCGTCTCCGAACCAGCGTTCGAAGACCAGACGCGAACGGGCAATCGTTGAGCTTCCCTCGGATTTCGGGGCATCAAGACTATCCCTGTTCTTGAGGTCCACACGAAGGGAACCGCTCAGCTTCCAGCCGCCAAGACGATCCTCGATGATCGAAACGCGCTTATCCAGACCGTCAACCTTCACGCCCAGCGCGTCCAGCTCGTCCTTGAACTCCACGACAAGCTTCTTCAGCATCTCAACGTCCTGCTTGCTGGCCTTCGTCATATCGACAACCGCAAGAGCACGGGCCAGAGCGGAGGCCATCTCATAACGGGTGGTGGGCTGCTTGCCCTTGTAGGTGCCATCCGGATAGCCGGAAAGAATGCCGTGAGCGGCCAGCTGGCCGATCGCGTCATAGGCCCAGTGGTTCATCGGAACGTCCATGAACGGGTTCGTCGCCGCGAAGACGGGAGCGGCAAACGCAAAAAGAACCGCAACTGCAACAACTGCTGCAAACTTTTTCATTACTGTGTTACCCCCTTATTGTTTTGTCAAGATACACTTAAAACCGACCTTTACCTGCGCCTTCGGACCCTACGCCTCGAAAGCCCTCAAGGGGAACACAAAAGTGACCTTGTTTCCTTTTTTGCCCGCCCCCTGGATCTTTTGAGTTTCGAGCCCTCCAGCACCTTCCTTCGATTTCTCGTCCTTTATGGCATTAGGGGGTATCTGCACCTCTCTCTCCTGCCCTCGGGAATGCTCCTGCCAATCGAATCCGGAAGCCTTTCGTCCGATGCTGCGGAATCTACACAGACATCATCACGTATATTACACGAAATAGCCAAAAATTAAATGAGTCTTAGGACTCATTCGTTAAAAAACGATCGCTCAGTCGATCCAGCTGGATCCGCGGCCCGTTACCGTCCTCCGCCATGCCACCCTTCGTCATCTCGACCTCCTCCGGCTTCCTCGCTGTATCCTTCTGCTTTGATGGAGAGCAGGACCCTCGATAAACGGGCCCTGCTCTCCATTGCTCAGAGCTCGTTGGAGATACCCACCCATTCATTCTCGTCCTTACGAAAATAAATTATCCGTGGGATATCATCCTTGTAGCTCTTACCTCTGGGAACGTAGACGGTTATCTCCCCCGTCCGCACGATGCTCCAGCCCCCAGGATTTGCATTCGAATCTGCGTCTGCCGGCACGCCGCCCTCCACGAGGGGCAGATCAATCCCCTTGGGTCAGGTGTAGTAGACACCCGATACCCAAACATCCTTCCAGCCCTCTCTCAGCAGATATTCACGCGCCGCCGGAGTAACGTCCACGCTGACAACCGCTGCCAGGATAAAGCATAGGGAACGGACAGATCTCACGACCCAACTCGGCACGACATTACAGCCCCCGATTTTGCCTCCAGCTCAAGGGTAACGAGTCGCTTCATGTAGCGGCGCAGGAAATCGTTCTTCTCAATCGACTCTCCACCCTCATCCATGAAACGGCACCCCGGGTCCAGAGGGGCGGAGGCCTCCTTACCATTGACATTGAGCGTGAGAATCTCCGTCCCCTCCTCACCAGGCTCAACCCTCTCGAGGGTCCCCGCCACCTCGAGGAGCTCCATATCCGTCACGGCATGGGCAGACAGGGGAAAGCCGGCAAACACCAAAGCCACTGCGGCCAAACTCAGCAACATACGCATCAGGTTTACTCGCATGCTCCATCCATCCTTTCTTTTTTATCCCTCAATATTTCACCGTCTCTCACTTCAATGCATTTCATCCAGCATCCTGGAGTCGAAATCGCGCCAATAATCCACGTAGGGGCTCCCAGGGTTCAAGGGCAGATCCCCTTCTCTGGGCAACCTTATCTCCATCAGGTTCTGATCCAGCCGACGCACCTCAGGAAACTCCGCCTCAGCCTCCTTCAGGGCTCCCGAGCGTTTTTCCTCCGCGGAGAAAAGCAGCCTCCCCCGCACTCCCGTGACACCCGTAAGCTTCACGTTCTTCACCAATATCGGCTTGAAGGTGGCCTTGCCCGTATCGACGTCCAGGATATAGACCCGACCTACGCCCCTCTCGGACACGACACAGACGTCCTGAGATATTTTCTGGGGGATATAGGTAGTGACAACCAGCTTTCCTTCGTAAAAATAAGGTGCGGTAGTCACGAATTCAGCCTCGTTGCGATTGTCCTCCGCCTTCAAGCGCAGGGCCCATCCCTTTTCAGTGGGGGAGATATCCCCAGGGTCCTTCCACTCGATGTTGATATCCTCGCTGACCAGGGGACGCAGGTCCTTGGTCGTCTCCGTACCCGCCAGACGATCCAGCTGCAGGCAGAAGATAAATTGCTGTTCGTTATGCACCCTTCTCGTGGGATCGGTTCCCGAGCCCGGAGCCAAAACATCGCAGGTACCGCCAATCAACACCGAATTTCTGGAAAATTTCCTGCGGAGCTTCAGGAGCGCCTTGGGGATCGCCACAGGCTTTCCCTCCAGAACTCCGTTCGCGGCCACAGTCGTCAGACGGAAAAGGCTCTTCAGCTTCCAATCCGAGACTTTCTTTCCTGCCACATCGCAGCTCAGCACGTTACCCTCGCTGTCCGCCGTAAAGAATTCCGTCAGGATCCTGTTGCCTCTCTTCAACTTGATGAGCGTCAGCGGCGCTATAGCCATGCCCAGAGGGGCCGATTTCCCGAGGTGGTGGATCAAAGCGGAATCATCCAGTTTCTTATAAATTTGTCCATCCTTGGGATTCACGACAAAGATGGCCTTGCCCTGGGAATCCGCGCCAAGATTATATCCCACCCCGCCGGGCAGAATGCCGACTGTCCGCCCCGACCCGAAGTCCTCCGAGATATTACAAAAGTTCAGAGCCTGGATTGTCAGCCCCAGGTCACTGTAGTCGAAATTCTTTCCGGGAGAAGTCTCCGCAGCAAGCCCCCAGCGCCGAACCCCCTTGATGGGAGGAGTCTCCGCCGTATCATAACGGACATTGTCCACAGCCCACAGGAAGGCAGGCGCGGAACGAATCGTCGAGATGTCCATGGCGTAGAGTCCGTTGCCTCCATTTCCCATGGTCCCCACCAGAACATGCTTCTGATCGTCGGAGACAATGCCATCCGTCAACAGCCCATCCAGCAACGTCACCGGCATGGACCTTCGGGAATCCCTCCCGTCGCCGTTATACCACATCCCCGTACCGTCCTTGTACTTCATCACCCGTGCCCGTCCCTGGAGGACGCTCGGAGGGATGAAACCCCAGATCTCGTCCCCCGTCTCCACATCCAGGACATGCAGCGTTCCCCGGTTCGTATGGAGAAAGACAACCTCGTCGTTCTCCGAACCAACCGTCAGGAAATTGGAGCTTTGCATATCCCCCAGCGGCGTAGGATCCGCCGAGGTCGGCCTGGGAAAGGAGATGAGCCAGTTCCGGAAATCATCGGGCCTCGAAGGGGGCTGGGCAAGACTTTGAAACTCAGACGAGGAAAAAGTCTTCAATCTACCGACCACCTGGGACATATCCCCCTCAGCCCCCTTGGAAGCGTAGAGAGGACGGTTCTGCCCAACAGCCTGCATCCTGCCCCCCGCCTCCCACTTTTCCTCGAGCCGGGTTTCATTCGTTATGGTGTCAAACTTCAGGACCTTACAGGAAAACCGGGAAAACCACTGGTCGAATGCCTTAGAGGTATAGCTGGCGTTGAACAGCTTCCCCGTGGCCCCGGCGGCCTGATCCAGCTGGATGAGCGGCGCACCGGACGGAGCGGGACGGCTCTCCGCATCGATCTCGCTGAAAACCTCATTCAGGGCATTAATCAAACCGGGAACGTCGTTTGCAAACAGTGCCGTCCTGGTCTCGTCCTTGACCCACTGCCCCCCTACCCTTTTAGGCTGTCCATGGGCCGCGATATCGTTCAGCGATTTGCGCAGCTTGACGGAGTTGGGGTCTATGGCGCCGGGGTCGACGAACCCCACCACCAGCGTGCGCACCCCCTTGTCCATGGCATACTCCTTTTCCCGCCAGGCGTTGTTCCACTTCTCCCGCCCCCGTATTCTCAGGGTGTTCTTATAGAGCTCCAGAGCCGCGGCGGCCGCCGTTCTGGGGGCGTTGGACTCGTCGTTGCCCGCCGTGAAGATGACGACCCAGTTGCCCTGGCAACTTCCCGTAACGGGGAAATATCCCGCCTTGCCGGTGGAAAACGCAAGACCGTCCGAGAGCCCGCCCGAGGTCCGCGGCGCGAAGAAGTCGATGGCACTGCCGACGGCCTGCCCCGTGGTCAGCCTCTCCGTATGGGTCGACGCAGAATACTCTTTCAGGTTCAATTTGTCTGTCCCATAGGCAATGACCTGGGGAGCGTATTGAATCAATTTATTTCCGTTCGTATCGTTATGCCCCACGCCGTCGCGCCCGTAGAGGGAGGTGGAAAGAGGGGTCTGCCCGTCCGCAAACAGCTCGGGATTCGTAAATTCACTTGAATTAGTCGTCTCGACGCCATCGATGTACCGCCGAAACCTGCTCAGATTCGGCGTCGGGTCATAGGTCCCCGGCACCCCCGCCCTCTCCACATAGAATTTGTCGAAGGGGACCTTCAGAACGGCACGGTTGACGCGATACCACTGAGGAGTGCCTTTGCTATAGTCGTAAAAATGCCTCAACACCCCACATTTGGCGATATCTGCGTCCTTGTAATTTCCCAGTCCCCCCAATGACCAGCTGGGAGCGGAACCGTAGGGCGTACCGCTGCCGTCTCTCCCGTACGGAGCATGCCTGTAGAAATCCGCTTCATAGTTTCCCCCGACGCTGTCCTCCTGATAGCTGGTGGCCATCGCCACGTTCATGCGGGAGAGAAGACGGGCGTTCTCAGCACCGGTCAGACGCCAGAGCACCAGCTTCATCATGTACATGCGGCTGTCGTTGGGGACAAGGTCGTCATAGCGGGAATGCAGAGGTTGAGAGGGATAAGGAGAACCCGAATAATGCGGATACCCCGTTATGACGTCCCCTACGCTGACCCCCGAGGGCAGATGCGTATGATACGCGGAGTTTTTGAACGTCAAGAAATAGGGCTTCGAGGGATCGGAGGTGTAATAGCAATCGGGGTCGCCGATTCGGTTATTGCTGTTGTCCAAGTCCCGACCGTAACGAAAATACCTGTACTCGCCCGATTCATTCATAGGTCGCGTCCCGGTCCCATAGGTACAGTCCCTCAGCAGCTGGGCACGTTCCCACTGGGAATAGCCATCCGTCCTCAACGGCATGATGCCCTTCGGCGAGAAGGTCATGGGCGACCCCGTATCCAACAAAAACAACACGTTGGGCGCAGGCACGGAGACCTGCGCTATCGACGCGTAGTCGGTTTTCAGAAATGCCCTCGGCTCGGGCGCCGCCTCGGCGGCGGCACAGCAGAAAAACAGAAACGCCAAGACGCTCAGGCGAAAAACTCTGGAGAAAGACGTCATTGAAAAGCCCTCCTTTATCCATTCTCCTTTATCAATCCTCTTCATGAGTCCCCTTATCCTTTTCAAAAACCTCCGTCCTTCGCCAGCAATCCAAAAGCTCAAACAACGGCAGTTTTCTCATATCCCCACTCTCTATGTTCCCTTTTTCACATATTGGAAAAAGGCTTCCTCCGTCCGGCGCAGGGGAGCATCCTGCCCCTCGCGGTACACCTCCACTCGGATCATGTAAGCCCCATAGTTTTTATAGTAGTCCAGGGGAACGACATCGCCGGATACGGACTTTCTACTCGGATCCATGCCCTCCCCCTCATCCTCGTAGGAGTCTCCGTCACCGCCCCCTCCACTGATCCTACTGAGGGGAGAAAGCGAGGGAGGCATCTCCGGAGTAGCGGAAAACCGAATGTCGCTGACCCTGTAATTAGCATCAAACACCTGGAGCCGCAGCCTTCGCTTCTCCCCCATCCTGGCATCCAGGGGGACATCCTGGCTCAACACGTCCCCTACGGCCTGGGGCTTACAGACTTGAAGGTCACTCAATCTGTGCACAACAAAATAGTCATTAGAGGCGCCACCCTGCCCGTGCAGCACAGGCTCATCCCTGGAGGCCAACTCGATATTCCGGGTGACAATGAACCCCTTGGCCAGCTCAATGTAGCGGACAACCTCCGTCTGCTCCTCGTAGCCCTTACGATTTACAATATCCGTCGTAAGCATGGAGTTCGCCAAAGCAAAAATACCCACTGAAAGCGCCGCCCCCACCAGAATAATCACCAGAGCCGCTATCAAAATGAACCCCGAACGCCTGCCTCCCCGAAGGGAAAATCTCCTTTTCGCCCGTCCGTTCAATTGCGTATCCTCCAAGTCATGCTCTCCACCAGAATGCGATGGTTCCTTCCCTCTCTAATGTTAGGGGCTCCGGCCGGCCACCCTCGAGGACGTACTCCGGAAGCACGCTCAGCCAACGTAACGTTCAGCCCCCTGGCCGCCAGACTGAAAGTCAGGATGCGATCCTTTGGATTGAAGCGAAACCACGCCCCGACGATATTACGGGCCAACACCCTCACACGGCTCGGCCGATTCTGGGGCGGGGTCTCATAAAGCTCCTGGATCAGATCTCCCGAGGCTACCCGCAGCCGTGCCGCCCGAACACGGTGCACCTCCTCCATCCCATAGAGAACGCCGCCCAGGAGCACTTTTTTCTTATGGGCCCCCGGAGCGACCGAAACGGCAGTATGACCAGCCGTATTCTCCCTCACCCAAAGGGGAGCGCCAAAGGACGGAAAAACAACCCAACCGTCTGCACTGACCGGAACGGCGCCCCCCCCTATCATCTTCAGATGTAAGCTGTCTCCGGACCAGTAACCCCTGTCGTCGGAGAGCACATTGTAGTTTTCAAGAGTCGAGAGTGTACTCGGTTTTTTCATTCTCCTTCCGAAATCGGAACTGACAAGCACCCCCGTCGGCATGGCCCAGGCATAATAGAGCTCCGGACCGGAATAATAACCGCCATCCAAGGTCTTCACGGCCTTGCCCGGCAGCTCACCGGTGGCCACCGTCACAGGCCCCCCCCAAGCCGCGCCCTTCTCCCCCATCAGGGACATCACCGAGGCCTTAGGGGTGTTGTCGTTCGCCGAAAACGCGACGGCGAAGGATCCCCCGTCGTCACGATTATTGGGCATCCCCAAGCCTACGTTACTGAACACGATGGAAAGGTCTTGAAAAGCACCCTCGATTTCCTCACGAGCCGTCGCATAGTCCTCCGTATGACCGTAGGACTCAAAAAAAGAATAGAGGGCAGCAAAAACGGAAGCCCCCACGATGCCTACGATAATTATAGCAATCAAAAACTCCGTTAAGGTAAACGCACGCCGTCTCATCATCACCCGCCTCCATTACTTCTCACGCCGCTTATGGACGTTGTCCTGAACGGTATTTGAGTTCTGGACATTGAAACGGCGCGAGAAATGAAGATCTCCTCCCCATATCTTGGGAGTGTTTATCGTCAATTCAATCAGATGGGCTCCATCATGAGTGCCACCGAACACAGGAAGCAGGATCATCCCTCCCACAGAAAAACGGCCGCTGCCCACGGCGCTGCCCCCCAACCGCCTTGTGGCCGCCAGCGCGGCTGCATTGAGCATCGACTGATTTTTGATATTCTCAGGCCTCTCCGACTCAAGAGCCTCAAACCAGGACTGAGCCATCAGGAAACCGTCAAGATCCGCCTGAGACTCACTCCTCATACGTACGGCATAGCCTATGCTGGAGAAAATTCCCCCTATCGCAACCAGAACAACCACAATTAAAATCAATGCCTCAGTCAACGCAAAAGCCTTACGCCCCCTCCCCAATACAAAGGCGGGGAAAACGGCCCCGCCGTTCAATGCAATCCCCTCCGATTCGCTCCTCGAGCACCATACAATCAATGTTTTTCAAACTGGATAAACATACCATGCCGCTTCTTACCCCCTTGGCATGGCTGCATTAAAAGAGCAGAGCGCCAATACACAACAACCTGCCAATACACAACAACCTCTTCGAGAGACAATCCTTATTCGTAAGCCTATAGACAAAAAGCCCTATAGTCAATAGGCATAAAGGCTCATATTCAACTTCATGCCAAAGAGCTACAGCCGGCCCTCCTCCAGGCGTTCCCGCCTCCTCCTCAGACCGCCCCGCCGTTCGTCCAGACGCTCTTTTCCCTCCGCGATCCGAAGCGCTACCTGCTCGAAGCCCGTGCCGCCGTAGGTGTTCCGGCGCCCCACGCTGGCCTCCAGGGAGAGCAGCTCCAGGACATCCGGGCCGGCCTCCGGGATCTGCTCCTGCCATTCCTCCAGGGTCAGGTCCTCGAGACGGGCGCCCCTTTCGATACAGCGCTTCACCAACCGCCCAACCTTCCAGTGCGCGTCGCGGAAGGGGACGCCCCTCAGCACCAGGTACTCCGCTACGTCCGTCGCCAGGGCGAACCCCCTCTCCAGACCAGCCCGCGCCACGGCCTCGTCCACCTCCGTCCGGTCCAGCATCGGGGTCAGGACCGTCAAGATCGCCTCCACCGTCCCCAGCGAGGCCCAGAGGCCGCGCTTGTCCTCCTGGAGGTCCCGGTCGTAGGTCATGGGCAGGCCCTTCAACGTGACGAGTAGGTCCAGCATGTGGCCCAGCACCTGACCGGTTCTGCCGCGGACCAGCTCCAGGACGTCGGGGTTCTTCTTCTGCGGCATCATGCTGGACCCCGTGCAGAAGGCGTCCGGCAGCCTCAACCAGCCGTACTCCTGAGTGCTCCAGATGGTCAGGTCCTCCGCAAGTCGCGAGGCGTGCACGGCGAAGAGCGAGGCGAAATGATGGTAGTCCACCATGTAGTCGCGCTGGGCAACCGTATCCAGGCTGTTGCGCGTCGGGCGGTCGAAGCCCAGCAGGCGCGACGTCATCTCCCGGTCCAGGGGCAGCGTCGACCCCGCCAGCGCCCCGGCCCCCAACGGGCACTCGTTCAGCGCGTCCAGAGCGAACTCGAGACGGCCGCAGTCCCTGAGAAAGGCCTCGAACCAGGCCATCCAGTAGTGCCCCAACGAGATGGGCTGCGCCTGCTGGAGGTGCGTATAGCCCGAGACGATCACCAGCCGATGACGCTCCGCACAGTCCAGGAGGACGGCCAGAAAATCGAGCAGTGCCCCCTCGAGGTCCGTCAGCCTGTCCCTGAGGTAGAGCCGAACAGTCGTGGCCGTCTGGTCGTTGCGGCTGCGCCCCGTATGCAGGCGCGCCCCTGAGGGCTCTATCTCCGTCAGGCGGTGCTCCACGTTCATGTGAACGTCCTCCAGCGACTCGGAGGACGTGAAGCTGCCCGAGCGGATCTCGTCCCAGACGCGTTCCAGCCCCTCCTCGACCCTCAGAGCCTCGCTGGGCTCCAGAAGCCCCACGGCCCCCAGCATCCTCACATGGGCGATACTGCCGCGGATGTCCTGTTCGGCCATCCTCCAGTCCAGGTCCAGAGACTGGCTGAGCCGCTGGACCACCAGGGCAGTGTCCTCCTCGAAGCGTCCCTTCCACATCGGCCTTCCCTCCGTATCCTTCCCCTTATATGCTTCCCCTTATATGCGTACCCGCGTCCGGCCCTGTCAGCCTCGACGGCACAGATGGGCCATCGCCCCGCCGCAGTCCCCGTCCAGCCCCTCCCCGGCAAGCCACGGGGCGCCGGGATGCCGCGCGAGCGCGAGCCACGACGCCGTCTGGAGGTGGAGGCACTTCACGCGAATCTCGTCCCCGTAACGGATGCCGCCGACCCCGGAGAGCCTCAGACGCTCCCAGACTCCCGGTCGGAAGCGGCGCAGCAACCTCCGCTCCAGTGGGGCCATCAGCTTTATCCGCAGGAGCTGGTGCTCCCGGTTGTAGGGCCGCCACGCCTCCGGGACCCGCCTTGCCAGCCAATCCTCCAGAGCCCGAACGCCCCCCGCGGACTCGACCGCCCCAGCCCGCCGCACCAGCCAGGGGCAGACGAGCCAGAAGGTCGTGGGAAACGGGCGCAGAACCGCCAGCGGCGCGCAGACCAGGACGCGCACCCCGCCGAAGCGGCAGCGGGGCCCCGTCCCCAGGACCAGGGAGGGGTCAAACCGGCGCCCCTCCATCCGCCCTGCGACCCCCCGAAGCTCGCCGGGACTTAGAAGGTTATAAAAGAAGGTTATAAAAAAGGGAGGCTTTCGCCCCCCCTGAGACCCGCAGCACACGACTAACCCTTGGAGCGTCCTCCAGGCTTTTTTCTGCCCTTCGACGTGTTCATCTTACTGTTGAGGTCCGCGATCTTGGCCTCGCTGGCCTTGAGAAAGGAGGCCATCTTCTTCTCGAAGCCGTCCTTCTCCTCCCGGGAGGAGGGAGCCTGAATAAGGGGGCGTTCCTCCACCTTCTTCAGGGAGAGGTCGATGCGTCCCTTCTCGTCTATCTTGATCACGCGGGCCT
Organism: uncultured Fretibacterium sp.; assembly: GCA_963514535.1. Classification (GTDB taxonomy): domain Bacteria; phylum Synergistota; class Synergistia; order Synergistales; family Aminobacteriaceae; genus CAJPSE01. Next base: position 225 of record CAUPUB010000076.1, on the reverse strand, counting down.
TGATGTTCTGCTGGAGGGTAAGGACATCCTCCACCTTCTTGACGAAGTTGAACGAGAGCTCGGAGATGTGGATCATCCCCCGCTGCCCCGTCGAAAGCCGGACAAAAGCGCCGTAGGGCATTATTTGCTCCACCGTGCACTCCGCCAGATCCCCAACGCGAACCGAAGAAGTCTCCGCCTTCTTCTCCTCAATCATTCGAAACACGAACCTCCCAAGAGTATTGT